>NZ_QLTJ01000002.1:0-463160 GCF_003269145.1 Microvirgula sp. AG722
CGGCGCTGATCCTGATCGCCGGCATCATCATCCACGTCTATGCGGCAATCTGGGTCAAGGGCACGATCCGGGCCATGGTCGAAGGCGTGGTCACCACCAGCTGGGCACGGGTCCACCATCCGAAGTGGCTGCGCGAGATGCAGGCGAAGCCGCGGAAATAAGCCCCTTTGTCAGTCCCCGACAGCAGGCCATCGGCCTGCTGTTTTTCATTCCGGCGCCGGCGGCGGAGCCCGCGCACGGATGTGGGATAATCACGGTCAATTCGGCCCGCCCATGGCGACCGGCCGTACGACCGTTCAACCGGAGCCTCCATGTCTCTCAGAATTCTCCCGCAGGACCAACTGGCGCAATCGTCGACCACCATCGTGCCGTTCTTCCTGCCCGAGTCGACCCCGCCGTATGCGGCGCGGGCGAACCGTTTCAACGAACTGGCGCCGGGACACGCGCTGGAAGCCTATCTGCGCCTGTGCGCCGCGATCAGCCACGCGCAGGCTGCCGCCGCCAGCGAGGTCGACGTGGCCGCGCCGGTGCGCGAACAGCGCTACTGGGACCAGTGCGCGCTGCACGACCTGCCGCCGCTCGGCACCGAAGGCTGGCCGCGCGATCCGGTCTGGCGGACGCTGCTGGCGCATCTGCTCGCCACGCTGGCTGCCGATCCGGCGCTGCCGGCCGAAACCCGGACCGTGCTCGAGCGGCTGGCCGCCAGTGACGCAGACGGGCTCGAACGGCGCGCGACACAGCTGCTGTCCGGCGACTGGAGCGGGCTCGACCGCGCCGAGGCGCCCTTTGTCGCCGCCGCGCTGCAGGTGTATTTCAATCGTCTGGCCGCACAGCTGTCACCGCTGCAGGTCGGCAACCCGTATGTGCATGCCCATGGCTGTCCGGCCTGTGGCGCCGCGCCGACCGCCAGCCGCATCCGCCCCGGCGCCGACGGCCTGCGCTATCTGCACTGCAGTCTGTGCGAAACCGAATGGCACAAGGTGCGGTCGAGCTGCACCCAGTGCGGCGGTACCCATGACATCGGCTACTGGTCGCTGGAGACCGAAGACGACGGACGCCCGACCGAACGCCAGCAACCGCCGATGCGGGCGGAAGGGTGTGGCGATTGCCATGCATATCTGAAGATGCTCGATCCGGGCAGGGCGCAGAACGGCGACGTGCTGGCCGATGACATCGCCACGCTGACGCTGGATCTGGCCATGGATGAAAAGGGCTTCGAGCGCGCCGGACCGAACCTGCTGTTCTTCCCGGGCTGATGCCGGGGGGCGGGACGGCCGGCATCAGCCCGCCGTTTCCGCCCGGCCCTTACGCCGGGAACAGCCCGGTCGAGATGTAGCGGTCGCCGCGATCCGGCAGGATCGACACGATGACCGCATTGTCGAGCTGTGCCGACAGCCGCAGCGCCACGGCCAGCGCTCCGCCGCCGGACGGACCGGCAAAGATCCCCTCCTCGCGCGCCAGCCGGCGGGTGGTGTCCTCGGCTTCGGCCTGACTGACGTGCTCGAGCTGGTCGAGCTGGTCGAAATCGCAGATCGCCGGCACGTACGGGTCTTCCCATTTGCGGATGCCGGGAATCTGGCTGCCGGATTCCGGCTGTACGCCAATGATGCGGATGGCCGGGTTCTGCTGTTTCAGGTAGCGCCCGGTCCCCATCACCGTGCCGGTGGTGCCCATGCTGGACACGAAGTGGGTGACGGTACCGGCGGTATCGCGCCAGATTTCCGGGCCGGTCGACGCCACGTGCGCGGCCGGGTTGTCCGGGTTGGCGAACTGGTCGAGGATGATGCCGGTGCCGGCATCACGCAGCCGGTTAGCCTCGTCGATCGAGCCCGGCATCGACAGCGCCGACGGCGTCAGCACCACCTCGGCACCATAGGCTTTCATCGTCGCCACGCGTTCGGCGCTGGAGCTGTCCGGCATGACCAGGATCATCCGGTAGCCCATCACCGCGGCGGCCATCGCCAGTCCGATACCGGTATTGCCGCTGGTGGCCTCGATCAGCGTATCGCCGGGATGAATGTCGCCCCGTGCCTGCGCGGCGCGGATCATGTTGATCGCCGGCCTGTCCTTGACCGAACCGGCCGGGTTGTTGCCTTCCAGCTTCAGCAACAGGGTATTGGTCGTCTGCCCGGGCAGACGCTTGAGCCGGACCAGCGGCGTATTGCCGATGAAATCTTCCAGGGTTTTGAAAACGGGACGGGACATCGGAGCGACAGGCGGTAATGTTGAATGCGGCATCTTAGCGCCATCGTCCGCACGCCGCTGTATCGTTTGGCGCTTTCCTTATGCGTGTGCGACGGCAAGCCCCTTGCGCCAGTCAGGTTGACGCCCGCCGGTGCGGATGAAATAGTGCCAGCCCCCGTTTGCTGCGAGCGCCGCCGTGTCCGCCGTTCCCGATATTTTGCCCGCCCGTCACGGCCACGCCCTGCTGCTTGCCGGCATTATTCTGGTCGGTCTGAACCTGCGACCGGCCCTGTCCAGCATCTCGCCGGTACTGGAAGACATCCGGCTCACGCTCGGGCTGTCTGCCGTCACGGCTGGCTGGCTGACCACGCTCCCGGTGTTCTGCCTCGGCCTGTTCGCGCCGCTGGCTCCGCTGCTGGCCCGCCGCATCGGCCCCGAGCGCGGCATCCTGGTCGCGCTGGCCGTGCTGGCCGGCGGCATGCTGCTGCGCACCCGCTTCGGCATCCCCGGCCTGTTTGCCGGCACCGTGATCGCCGGGGCCGGCATCGGCATCGCCGGGGTGTTGCTGCCCGGCATCGTCAAGCGCAACTTTCCGGCCCAGGCCGATCTGATGACCGGGGTCTACACCATGGCGCTGTGCGCCGGCGCGGCACTGGCAGCAGGCTTTACCGTGCCACTGGCGCAGTATTTCGGCAGCTGGAGGCCGGCCATCGCCAGCTGGGCGCTACTGGCCGTGCTCGCCGCGCTGCTGTGGCTGCCGCAGGTGCGCCATGCCCATACGCTGAACAGCCAGGCACAGGTACCGGCCCGGCTGTGGCGCGAGCCGCTGGCCTGGCAGGTCACGCTGTTCATGGGCCTGCAGTCATCGACGGCCTATATCGTCTTCGGCTGGCTGCCGTCCATTCTGCAGGCACGCGGACTGACGCCGCTGGCAGCCGGGGGCTGGATGTCGGTCTCGGTCATGATGCAGCTGATCACCTCGCTCGGCGGGCCATGGCTGGCGCGCCGCGCCCGCGACCAGCGCGGTCCGATCGTACTGATGCTGACCCTGACCGCTGCCGGCCTGTTCGGCTGCCTGTATGCGCCGGCCACACAGCTGCCGCTGTGGGCCGTGGTGCTCGGCCTCGGTCAGGGCGGCAATTTCAGCCTGGCGCTGTCGCTGCTGGTACTGCGCACCCGCAATGCCACCACCGCCGCGCAGCTGTCCGGCATGGCCCAGGGGCTCGGCTACACGCTGGCGGCGCTGGGTCCGCTGACCATCGGCATGGTCCGCGAGTGGAGCGGCAGCTGGCAGGCCACCGGTCCGCTGCTGGCGCTGATCGTGCTCGGCGCGCTGATCGCCGGGCTTGCTGCCGGCCGCGACCGCAAGATCGGCCACGACTGACCTGCCCCTTTCCCGCCAGCGCAGAGAGCCCTCCCGGACACCCGCTGCAGAATGCAGCCGCGTCTAACGGGGCGCCTCGCTGTGCGTCAGTGCCGCACCGGCACCGGGTGGCAACCGCCGCGTCTCGACCACCGACAGTATCGAGAACAGACCGACCACCACGAAGGCAGGCCAGAAATCGGCCGCGCCCAGTTGCGCATGGCCCTGCACCCGCTGCGAGATCTGCAGCGTCATGCCGGCAACGATGACCCCGAGCCCGAGCGACAACTGCTGCACCACGCTGGCCAGGCTGGTTGCGCGGCCGGCGTCGGCGCTGGCAATCTCGGCATAGACGATCGAATTCAGACAGGTGAACTGCAGCGACGGGAAGAAGCCGCCAAAAGCGACCAGCGCCAGCATCAGCAGATGCGGCATCGATGGGGTAAACAGGCCGTATGACGCAATCGCCAGCCCGGCCAGTACCGCATTGACCAGCAGCACCTTGCGAAAGCCGTGACGCTGCAGCAGCGCCGGCGCGATGGTCTTCATGAACAGCGCACCAAAGGCCGACGCGCAGGTGATGGCGCCGGACTGGAATGGCGTCATGCCCAGCCCCTCCTGCAAGGCCAGCGGCAGCAGGAACGGCACGGCGCCCAGGCCAATACGGAACAGCGATCCGCCGACCACGCTGGCGCGGAAGGTCGGCAGCCGCAGCAGGCGCAGATCGAGCAATGGCGAAGCGGTGCGTCCGGCATGCTTCCAGTAGCCCGCCAGCAACAGGCCACCTGTGGCGCACATCAGCAGCGACACCCAGACCGGCACCAGCTCGCTGTCGAGCAGGGCCAGCCCCAGCATCAGTGAGGCCCCGCCGGCGGCAGACAGCAGAAAGCCGCGGATGTCGAGCGGCCCCGGATCAGCCTCGCGCAGGTTGTCGATAAAGCGCCCGGCCAGCCAGATGCCGAGCAGGCTGACCGGCACATTGATGAAGAAGATCCAGCGCCAGTGAAAATAGGTCGTGATGAAACCACCGAGCGGCGGTCCGATCACCGGCCCGAGCAGGGCCGGCATGGTCAGGTAGCCGATGGCCTTGACCAGTTCGGTGCGCGGCACCGAACGGAAGATGACGATGCGGCCAACCGGCACCATCATCGCCCCGCCGACGCCCTGCAGAAAGCGGGCGGCAACGAAGGCCGGCAGCGAGTCGGAGAAGGCGCAGCAGATCGACCCCAGCATGAAGATGCAGATGGCAGAACGAAAGACCGTGCGCGAGCCGAAGCGGTCGGCCACCCAGCCGCAGACCGGGATGAACACGCCGAGTCCGACCACGTAAGCGGTCAGTGCCAGCTTGAGGGTGATCGGGTCCTGCCCCAGATCGCGTGCCAGCGCCGGCAGCGAGGTCGCGATGACCGTGGCGTCGATGTTCTCCATGAACAGCGCGCAGGCCACGATCAGAGGAATAATGACAGTACGGGACACGATGGCGGGGCCGCGGTGTCGGCGGCCCGATATAGGTAAAGAGACCGGACTATTCTGGCACGATTCGCGGGATGCCGTAGTCGCTTTGCCGACGGTCGGGGGCGACAGGAGTGTTATGGCCGCCGCGGTCATTGCACGGCAAGAACATCGTCATGGGAAAGGTCATGCGAACTGTTTGCGCAGCATGTCGATAAAGAATCGCACCCGCGCCGGAAGATATTTTCGACTGAGATAAATGGCATAGATGCCGCTGACCGGCGGAGCCCATCCGGTCAATACCTGCTGCAATCGCCCGGCGCGCAGATCGGTATTGACCAGAAAGCTTGGCAGGATGGCAATGCCGCCATGGGCCAGCACCAGCTTGCGCACGATGCGCAGCGAGTTGACCTGGATCTGTCCATGCACCGGGACCCGTTCGGTCTGCTGCTCTGCCGTGCTCAGCTCCCAGAAGCGTGTCGCCTGGTTGTCATCGTGGACAATCAGCCGGTGCATGGCCAGGTCCTGCGGCGATTTCGGCAGCCCGGCACGCGCCAGATAGGCCGTCGACGCCACCAGGTACGGCTTGAAATCGGTCAGCTTGATCGCATGCAGGCTGGAATCCTTCGGCTGGCCGACACGAAGGTCGATATCGACACGCTCGGTGACCAGATCCAGCGGGCCATCGGTGGTGACCAGGTTAATCGAGACTTCCGGATAGCGGTCGGTGAAACTGACCACATTCTCGATCAGGAAATTGGATACCAGATAATCCGGCGCCGAGATGCGCAGCAATCCCCTGGGGGTGTCGTAGTCGTTCCGGACCTGTTCCAGCACTTGCCGGTAGTTGAGAAACAACCTTTTGCATTCATGAAAGTATTGATCACCGGCGGGTGTCAGCACCATGCGCCGCGTTGTCCTGACCACCAGTTGCGTACCGACATAGGCCTCCAGCCGCTTGATCCGGTCACTGACAACCGAACGGCTCACGCGCAGGGCAGCGGCCGCGCCGATGAATGAGCCTTTCTCCCCCAGCGCGACAAATGTCAGCACGCACTCAGGGTGCGCTATTTTATAGTTTTCCATCCTGGCACCAGTAAAAAACGGGCTATCTATATACCATCCCCAGTAAGGCAAATTGAATTATTCGCGTGGAATTTGCATATGAACAAAGGACAGAAACGCTGACCGAGAGAAACATCACAGCAATTCGTTACATCCGGCATCTATAATAAGCAGCAGGAAACTTCAATAATTCAGTGTGGCCGGTCATTTACCCAACGGTGCATCACACTGGCCTTCCTGGTGGGCACCAGGCCAGCCCACACCAAAAAGGCTGTTAGATTACCGCGTCCCGACACAAAAGAATGAACGCCATTGTTCTGACTGGCAGACATATGAGTTCAGTGTCATCCCGGGAGCATCATGCATAATGGTGCAACCTGAATTTCCTCAACCTTCCAGATATGCGATAGCCAATATGGAACCTTTATACCGAACGGAAGGGCGCGCGCTGGCGGGCATTTTTGACGGTGCCACACTCGAGGTGGCGGTTTCAACGCTATTAAAAGACCCGGAATGGAAACCCTTCGGTCTTGGCATATTGATGCTGGAAAGTTATCGCTCAGCCCTGACCAGTTGCGGCCGCAAAACAGCAGAAAAGCAGATTGCCCAGATCACGGAAACCCTGCAACAGCAGGTTGAAGCAACGTGGCCGTTTTTTCGCATTGCCGACGATATTTTCGTCTTCCTGGTACAGGGGCCGGATCGCACGGCCTTTCAGGGCGCATGCGAATGCCTGCGGGAGCAAATTGCCGGTTTGCGTTATGCGCTCAATGGTGAGGAATTCCCGATCCCGACCCGGATGGGGCTCTTGTCGGTCGATGAGCGGGAAGCCTGCGCCGACCGGCTGATCGACCAGGCACTGGCCTATGGCCTGCTGGCCAGGCCCACTGACGGCATCCACTTTGCCCGGGCGGTCAGCGCACACGAACATGACCAGCGCATCTCGCCGCATCACTGGATTGCGCGCATCCACCAGTCGGTCGCCGACGACCGCTTCGTGCTGTTCTCGCAGCGCATCCTGCCCCTGCATCCGCGCCGCCAGGATGAATACCGGCATGAAATCCTGTTGCGGATGATGGATGCCCAGGGCCAGATCTGGTCGCCCGGCTATTTTCTGCCAACGGCGGAGCGACTGTCACTGACGCCGGATATCGATCGCTGGGTTATCAGGAGCACCTATGAATGGCTGAGCCGGCATCGGCAGCATCTGGGAGTCAGCCGCCTGTCGACCTCGATCAATCTGTCCGGCCATATTCTGTCCCGGCCTGCCCTGGCGGATTACGTCCTTGAACAGCAAAGCTTGTACGGGATAGACAGCCGGGAAATTTTCTTTGAAATTACCGAGACCTCCGCGATTACCGACCTGCCGCAGGCGATTGAAACCATTCTGGCCCTGCGCCAGCATGGCTATCGCTTTGCACTCGACGATTATGGCAGTGGCATGGCCACTCTGTCGCGCATGCGCGACCTGCCGGTCGATCTGATCAAGGTTGACGGCAGCTTCATCAAGAATATCGCCAACGACCCGGTCAGCCGTTATCTGGTCCAGCATATCTGCGAAATCAGCCGGGCACTCGGCCGCGAAGTCCTCGCTGAGTTCGTTGAAAACGAAGCCATTCTTGATTGCATTACCGAGCTGGGATTCGATTATGCGCAAGGGTATTGCATTGGTCGTCCCATTCCCCTGCAGCAACTGCAGAACGGGCTGGGTCTTGCCTGAATTTTTTTGCCTTGAACATTAGTATTTAACAATACTTTTCATAACCGGAATTCGCATCCTTGAAAGTACCTTTCCCATGAGAATCTCCACTCGTCTTTACAGTCTTGCCGCCTTTGGCATTCTGGGGCTGCTGATCATGACCCTCACTGCTTATCGGGATTTTTCCTCGATCCGCGATGAAAACGCCATTATGCAGACTCAGATTCTGCCCTCGGTCCAGCGCATCAATCAGATCGAGGCGGAATTCGCCGCCAGCCGGCGTGCCGTGCTGCAGCACATACTGGCGGGACCGGAAGGCAAGGCCAAATACCTGGCGCTGTTCCAGCAGGCGCGAAAAAACATCCTCGAACACATCGAATACTACAATACCCATCTGGTGGCCGATGACAAGGACCGCCAGAACATGACGGCGGTCCAGCGCGAGTTCGATACCTATTATGCGGAAGTGCCGGCCGTCTTCGCCCTGTCCGATCAGGGTCGCCAGGAAGAGGCGCGCGCCATGTCGGCGCAGAAAGTCACGCCGGTCTCCGAGAAGACCGGAGTCATCCTCGAACAGGCGGTGGAACACAACCGGGAACTGCTTGCTGAAGCCAATCAGGCCCTGGGCGACGCCATTGCCCATGGCAACACCATGCTGATCAGCACGTTTGCCATCGTCGGGCTGATTCTGCTTGCCGCCAGCCTGTGGACGCTGAAGAAGATCCTGCTGCCGCTGACCGGCCTGCGCGACGGGCTGATCCAGCTGTCCGGCGATTACGACTTTACCCGCCGTTTCGAGCGCAAGGAAAAGGACGAAATCAACGAGGCATTCCAGGCACTGAACGCCCTGCTTGGCGTGCTGCAGGCCAGCTTCACCCAGTTGCGCTCGCTGAGCCAGAACGTCAACCAGACGGCGCATGCCGTGGCATCGGCCTCGACGCAGATGACTTCGGCGTCGCAGCATGTCAGCGAATCGTCGTCCAGCATGTCGGCCGCGGTCGAGCAGATGACGGTCAGCATCACCCATGTCGCCGACCGTGCCCAGGAAGCCGATCAGCGCTGCCGCGAATCCGGCACCGAAGCGAATACCGGCGGCGAAGTCATCCACGACACCATCGGCACCTTCCAGCAGACCATGGTCGCCGTACAGGCAACGGCGGAGCAGATCACCCGGCTCAAGACCCACACCACCAATATCGGTACTGTGGTCAACGTGATCAAGGATATCGCCGACCAGACCAATCTGCTGGCGCTGAACGCCGCGATCGAAGCCGCCCGCGCCGGCGAGCTCGGCCGCGGCTTTGCCGTAGTTGCCGATGAAGTGCGCCTGCTGGCCGAACGCACCGCGCAGTCGACCCAGGAAATCACCGGCACCGTACACAGTATCCAGGAAGAGGCGAGTCAGACCGTCGAGGCCATGCGTCAGGTCGTGAACCGGGTCGAACACGGAATGGAGCAGGCCTCGCAGGCCACCGAGGCGATCCAGCGCATCATCGACGGCACCGGCAGCGCGGTCTCGCAGGTGTCGGAGATCTCCGGCTCAATGCGCGAACAGTCGCTGGCCAGCACCAATATCTCGCAGCAGGTCGAACGCATCGCGCAGATGATGGAAGAGAACCACGCCAGCGCGACCAATACCACGGCCTCGGCCGAGGAACTGAAACAGGTCGCCCAGGAAATGCACGGCACCATCGAGAAGTTCAGGATCTGAAAGGGGCGGGAACGGTCCCCGTTCCCGCCGCGCGCTTGCCGCGCGATTTTGCCCGGGTGTATCGTCGTCGGCTTCCTGCCTACCCGCCCCCGGTTGTCCATCATGCCCCGACAAGCTCTCGAACTCTTCATCCCCGGCCCGACCTGGCTGCGTCCCGAAACCCGGCAGGCTGCCCTGCTGCCGGAATTCGGCCATCGCGACAGCCAGGCACGGGAGGTGGTGTCCTCCATTTTCGACAATCTGCGCGCCATCGCCGAATTGCCTGACGACTACGATATCGCGCTGGTCAACGGCAGTGGCAGCACCGGCATGGAGTGCGCGCTGCGCTCGCTGGTCGCCGACGACGACCGCCTGCTGTGCGTCACCGTCGGCGTTTTCGGCGCACTGTTCCATTCGATGGCGATCGGCAACGGCAAGCAGGTCGAACGGCTCGATTTCGAGCCCGGCTGCAGCATCGATCTGGACGTCCTTGAACACACACTGCGCAACGGTCGCTTCAATGTGGTCACGCTGACCCACAACGAGAGCTCGACCGGCGTGGTGTCCGATATCGTCGGCGCCTGCCGGCTGATCCGCGCCCATGGTGCGCTGCCGATCGTCGACGGCGTCAGCCTGTTCGGAGGCAACCACAGCCGCATCGCCGACGCCCTGCCGGCGGTCTATGCGACCACCACCCAGAAGTGTCTGGCGCTGCCGGCCGGCCAGGCCATCCTGTTCGTCCACCGCGACGCCCTGGACAAGGCGGCACAGGTCAGCAACCGCGGCTATACCAGCGACCTGCTGAAACACGTCGAATTCGGCCGCGACCGGCAGATCATGACCACGCCGGATACCACGCTGCTGAACCAGATGCAGGTCCAGCTCGACACCATCGTCCATGCGGAAGGCGTACTGCAGCGCTTTGCCCGCCACCGGGCGATGCGGGCCACCGTGCGCGCCTGGGCCACCGCCCGCCCCGACCGGTTCGAGCTGTTCGTTGCCGACGCCGACGCCTCGCCCAGTCTGACCACGGTCAGCATCGACCCGGCGCTGGACCCGGCCGCCCTGAAAGCCGCCATGCGCGAGCGCGGCTACCTGATCGACACCGGCCACAAGAAGCTGAACGACATCCTCGGAGCGCAGTCGCGCCGGCTGCTGATCCGCATTCCGCACATGGGCGATATCGGGCCAGCCATGCTTGACCGCTATCTGGACGCACTCGACAGCGAATCGGCCGCGCTGCGGCGCTGACGCCGCGGGTCAGGTATCGGCCTGATGGTCCGTCCCGCCGGGACGGACTACCGTGTTCCGGTCAGATTTCCGGAATCGCCCTCCATGTTTGTCGCTCCTTCCCCCCAGCCAGCTCCCTCCTCCCGGCAGGGCCTGGCATCGGGCCTGTCTTTCCAGGCAACACATCACGGAGTGACCTTCAGTGTCAGTACCGACGGCACGCCACAGAGCCACGGCCTGCTGTTTCCGGAGAGCGGCATCCCCCTGGACCAGGCCGCCTCCGATCCCGCCCATTTCCGGCAGCGGCTCCAGGGCCTGCGGCAGGAAGAACGCCAGGCCATACAGTGGGCAATGGTCGGACAGCCCGCTGATGTTCTCCAGCCTGTCCACAAGGGCATGCAGGTGGAGGCGGGCCTGTATGCGACGCTCAACAGCCATCTCGCCGACGGTATCCGGCTCGATCCGGGCGAATGGTCCATGATGCGGGACCTGTCATCCGCGCTGGGCAGGCTGCCGCCGGTACCCGGCGAGTACCTGCGGGTCGTCGAGTACCGTGACCTGGCCGCCATTCCATGGGGTACGGCCATTCAGGTCGGTGATCTGGTAACGAACCACCCGTGCTTCATGAGCACCACCCCCGACGACAGTTATGCAAAATGGGCCGTTGGCGAATACGCGTGCTCGGCGCAGCCCTATGCCCTCGTCTTTTGCAGGATCGGGTCGGCAACCAGCGGCGTCCCGTTATGGCCCGGCGTTGATGCCCGACCGGGAGACCCGTCCGTGGTGCTGTTTCCCAGGGACGCCTGCTTTCTGGTGAAAAGCATTGCCAGGGCACAGGCGACCGGGCAGGCTTTTCCGGCCATGCGCATCGGCGTGGTGCTTGAACAGGTCGCCAGCGGCCAGCCGCTCAGGAACCTCCACTCTGGCGAGCCGGTGCGGGTCCGGACCCCGTGGTGAGTCCCGACCGGCCCGGATTTCAGCACAGCCCGGCGGCCCGTGCCCGGATGCGCAGCGCATCCATTTCTTCCAGCAGGTCGGCCATCAGCGCCGCCAGCTCCGGCACCGCGTCGAAATCGCGTTCCAGTTGCCGCATGCGGCGGGCACGCAGGATGGAAACGGTCGAGAAACGCCATACGCCGGCCACGCTTTCGGCATGCGGAAACAGGCCTTCCTCGATATGACGCAGCAGCCATTGCGGCTCCACTGCGCAGGCACCGGCGACCTGCTCCAGCGTAAGCCAGGTGTCTTCCACCAGACTGCCGATCAGGATGTCTTCATCGTGCATCGCTCACTCCCTCCCCTGCTGCCGCGGATCGAAAGCCAGATCCCGCGCCATGGTCTCGTACAGTTCCCTTGCCCGCGGCGTATCGGCAGGCGGCACCACTATCCGGATATCCAGCAGCAGATCGCCCGGCGGCTCGCCGGGAATGCCGCGTCCGCGTACCCGCAACCGGCGCCCTCCCTGCGCGCCCTCCGGCACGCGGACCCGAAGGCTGCCCGGCGGCAGGTCCACGGTCACGACGGCACCCAGCACCGCTTCCCACGGCGTGACCGGCAAATCCAGATGCAGGTTGCGGCCGTCGGTACGAAAACGCGGGTGCGGCTTGAAGTGGACTTCCAGCAGCAGGTCGCCAGCCGGCGCCCCGCCCGACCCCGGGGCCCCCTGGCCGGCCAGCCGGATCATCTGCCCCTCGCACACCCCTTTCGGGATTTTCACGCTCAGCGTGCGCGTTCCCACCCCGACATGTCCCTGGCTGTCGAGTTGCGGAATGCGCAGTGAAATCTGCCGCGTCGCGCCGGTAAAGGCATCCTCCAGATCCAGCAGCACCTTGGCCCGGTGGTCGTCGCCATGCACGGGGCCGGTGGCACCGCGGCCCCGGTGAGGACGGCCTCCCGTCTGACCGAACAGGCCGGCAAAGAAGTCGGAGAACTCCGCCGCCTCGCCCGGCGAGAAGCCATGTGTGGAAAATTCGAAACCGCTGTCCCAGTCCGGCGGGGGACGGAAATCCTGGCCCGGCTGATAGCCCTGGGCCAACTGGTCGTAGGCGACGCGTTTTTCGGCATCCGCCAGCACCGCATAGGCCTCGTTGACTTCCTTCATCCGCTCTTCGGCTTCCGGCTCCCGGGAAAGGTCCGGATGGTATTTGCGCGCCATGCGCCGGAAGGCTTTCTTGATCTCATCCGCCGTCGCGGTGCGATCCACACCCAATACCTGGTAGTAATCCTTGAATTGCATGCCCCTGCCCCATATTTGAAATTGCGCGAGTTCCGGATTCCTTCCCCGACTTCATTTCATCACTATAGAAGCTATGCTGAAGACGGCATCGGGATTGCCCGGCCCTGGGCCGGCCGGATGCATGGCCGACCCGTTCCGGCCCAGGCGCAGCAAGGGGATCAGGACCGGGAGTGCTTTCCGGATTCTCGCCAACCCGGGTCAGGAACACTGGCAATGACAAATACCGGCCCAATGGTTTTTTTCATGCAGCATGTTTTCAAACCGTACCCAAAGGAGCGTCACCATGAGTTTGATCAAATGGGATCCATTCACCGAACTTGAGGAAATGTCGCATCGCCTGAATCGCCTGATCGGGCGCCCCGGTCTGCCGGCGTCCACCGGCAGCGAGATGCTGAAGATCGTCGACTGGACGCCGTCCGCCGATATCAGCGAAACGGAAACTGCCTATCTGATCAAGGCGGAAATCCCCGGCGTGAACAGGGAAGACGTCAGCGTCACGGTCGAGGACGGGGTGCTGACCATCCAGGGCGAGCGCAAGGCGGAAAAGGAAGAAACCGGCAAGAAGTTCCACCGCATCGAGCGGTCCTACGGCAGCTTCGTGCGCAGCTTCCGCCTGCCGCAGGGTGTCGACGACACGGCGGCAAAGGCCGAATTCAAGGACGGCATGCTGAACATCACGCTGCCCAAGTCCGAACAGGCCAAACCCAGAGCGGTCAGCATAAAAGTGGACTAGACGGACCGGCGCCGGCTCAGGCCAGGTGATACTTGAGCCAGAACGCTTCCCGGCAGGCATTGTCGAAGCTTTTGCCGGCCGGGCTCACCTGGCAGCACGGCGCGTGCCCGATCACTTCGTAACTGATCCAGCATTCGGCACAGGCCAGTTCGCTCGGGAACTGGTCCTGTTCCACCACGCGGCGGAGGTGCACACCGTTGTCGAAACGGTAGTCGGTGCACTCCCGCTGCACCTCGAAGCCCTGATCCAGCCAGCGCTCCCGCGCGACGGACTGTTCCACGATCGAGACCGGGCCCGGCAGGCCGTGGATCACGCCAACATACGTCACCAGCCTATCCATGGCGGCACTCCGCCCCATCGGCGATCCCGTTCATGCGCTGTCGTACCATTGCCGCTTCGCTCTTCCTGCTCAGATAGCCGCCACTTTACCATCCTGACCGGCCAGCGGACCGAGGAAGCGCCCGACTGCATCAATCACGACGTTTTCCTGCTCGCGATGCGGCACATGACCGCAGGCCGGCACGATTTCGGCCACGGCAGGGCCGCTGCTCAACGTACGGATGCGCTCGGGATGTCGCAGCGAGCCGTATTCATCGTGCTCGCCATGAATTGCCAGCAGCGGACAATGCACCCGCGACAGTTCCTCATCCAGATTCCAGTGCAGAAAATCCGGAGCCAGCCAGGTGTCGACCCAGGCGTCGAGCACCCACTGCGCCTTGTCGCCGTGGTATTTCCGGAGCCGGTCGAACTGCGCCTCGTCCGCGAAAGTCTGCCGGGCATGGCGGATGCCGGCCAGCGTCCGTTCTTCGACAAAAGCCTGGGCCGATTCAGTCACCACACCCTGACACTGTGCCGGAAAGCGCGCCGCACAGCTGACCGCCATCGCACCGCCGACGCTGTGGCCGAATGCGATGAAATGCTCAATGCCCAGCTGCCCGCACAGGGCCGGAAACACCTGCCCGGCCTCCTCCCGCACGAAATGACGGTCCAGCAGGCCCGGATGCGGATCGGAGCGGCCGAATCCCAGCCGGTCATAGGCAATCACCTGACGCCCGCTCGCCTGCGACAGCCGGTCCGGAAAGTCCCGCCACAGCGCCACGCAACCGAGCGAGTCGTGGAACAGCACAATCGGCGGCAGCATGCCGCGCTCGCCCCAGCTGCAGGCAAAAAGACGGCCTTGCGGTGTATCGATGCGGATTTCCCGCGCCATGGACAGTCTCGCGAAAAGGGGACAGGAAAAGCATGGCACTGGCCATGGCGGCAAATCAAGCCGCAGCCGGGGCGACCGCCATCACCAGAGACAAAAAAACCGCCGCGTGAAACCTCGCGCGGCGGCCAGACGGACCCTGCCCCCTGCTCAGGCATTCACCGCCAGCGGCTTGAGCAGGGCATGCAGCGAGCGGCCCATGCGCTCGATTCCCTTCACTACCCGGTCCTTCGGTTCCGCGGTGTAGCACATGCGGAAGAAGCCGGGCTCGCGGCTGAAGCATTCCTGCCCGGGGATCAGGGAGACGCCGGAACTGGCCGTGATGTATTCCGACAGGCGTTCCTCTCGCGGGTCGATGTCGGGGTGCAGCGCTTTGTGCAGCGCCTGGTGCTCGCTGCCGTCGGGTGGCGGTACGCGGTCGAGAAATTCCCGCAGATCGAGCCAGAAGAAGATGGCACTGCTGTTGTGGTCAAGGAATTTCAGCCGTGCCGAAGCCAGGGCTTCGCGGGTGGCGGCATACTGGGTCCTGAGCAGCGACGAGGCTTCCGGTCCGGCGTAGAGCTGCATGGCTTGCTGCGCCAGCGCGGGATCGGGCAGACCGTCCCCGTCGAGGAACAGCGGGGCCAGGGTGCGGTATTTGAGCGAATCGAAAGGAGTGAACCAGGCCATGGTGCGCAAGGAGGCATCGCCCGACATCAGGGCATGCACCTTCTGATTGCGCGAGATCACGAAGCCCACCTTGAAGCCCGACATGCCGAAATCCTTGGCCAGCCCCCAGACGGCGTGCACCCGCTCCCGCCCGTCCTCGCCGGCCTCGCGCACGGCGTCGAGGGCAAAGGCCGGCACGAAAGGTTCGCCGCCTCCCACCTGCGAGAAAAAGTAAATCTCGTCGGAGATGATGTGCATCCGGGTTTCTTCCAGGACCCACTTGTAGATGGCGTTCAGCGTTTCCGGGGAATAGTTGCCACCCAGCGGGTTTCTGGGGTTGGTCAGCACCAGGAACTTCGGCTGCGGCTGCACCGAGAGACAGGCCCGCTTCACGTCCTCCAGCGTGAGTTCGAACTTGTCGATGCCCTTCTCCAGCAGATCGAATGGCACGAAGCTGACGCGCGGCCGCTGGGCAAAACTCCAGGGAAAACCGTACCAGAGCGGTGCGGGCGAAATGGCGACATCGCCCGGCGTGCCCAGAATGAAGGCCAGGCATTCCAGCGCCGCCGAAGTGCCCCCCACCGCAAACACGTCCTGGGCAGTCAGCAGATCGCCATGGCCCCAGGCCTGGTTGAGAAAACCGGCCCAGCTGGAGCGAAAGGCATCGCTGCCATAGAACTTTGGCGGATAGCGCAGATCTCCCGCGGTAAAGGGTCTGGCTGCGTCAAAGAGATGCGCCCGGTAGAAATCGAACAGCAGGACATTCTCGGCAGTCGACAGGTTTACCGCATAGGGGGCAGCAACGCTGCGGTAGTGCGCAACGCGCTCTTCCACATCGGTCAGGTGGCGCAGGGACAGGTTGTGTGTCAAGGACATGGCAATCCCCTCAGCAGGTGGTACGGGACAGGGAGATCCGCATGTGTGAACGGGCCGTGCACAGTTCCCGGGTCGGCGGGAACAGATCGGGGCGCCTGGCCTTGACCTCGTCCTGCATCACCAGGGCAAGGCCGCCGGTCGAGGTTTCCTTGTACTGGTCGTTCATGTTCTCCGAGATCTGCTGCATGGCCGTCACCGCCTTGTCGAAGGGGATGTCGGACACGAAGGCCGTTCCCAGCTTCGCCATCGCCTGGGCCACGGTCACGGCGACGATGGCCGCACTCAGGTTGCGGTCGATGCACGGCAGTTCCACCAGCCCGCCCACGGGGTCACAGGTCGACCCCAGCTGGTCCTCGAGCGAAGCCTCGGCCGCATTGAAGGTGATGATGTTGTTGTTCCCGCCCAGCAGATGGGCGAGGCCACCGGCAGCCATGGCGCCCGACGTCCCCACTTCGGCCTGACAGCCGCCCACCCCGCCCGAGATATTGGCATTGCTCTTGACGATGCCGCCCACGGTACTGGCGATAATGAGGAAACGCAGGATGCCGTTCAGTGCCGTGCCCGGAGTCCGGCCGAACAGCCAGTCGATCTCGTCCTCGTCCGCCTGGGTGACGATGTAATGGTAGAGAACGGCGGGCACCGTGCCACAGGAGCCGTTGGTGGGGGCCGTCACCACGTGCTTGAGTGCCCCGTTCTGCTCGGACACCGCCAGTGCGAACAGGCTCACCAGATCGAGCTGCTGCTCGAAGCTGAAATCCCTGGACAGCCGGCGCAGGCTGCGGAAAAAAGCTTCCTGCGTACTGGTATCGGCCCGATCGCCAATGAGATTCCGGTAGAGCGTCTTCGCCCGCGGGGTGGCGAACATCACCTTGTAGCAGTCATCGTCGTCGGCGTAGGTAACGCCATCGTAGATCAGCGTGCCCATCTGCAAGCCAATATCCTGCAGATAGGCAACCACGCCGGCCCGGTCGGTCGGCAGGCCGGGCTGGGCCGGGTCGGGATGCGCCTTGCGGTATTGGGCGAAGGCCTCCTCGTTCTGCATGATGGCTTCGCACAGGTCGCCGGGCGCGGCAGCCACCAGGGTGGCGGCATCAACGTATTCCACCGGCAGGCTGGTCAGTGCCTGATAGAGCGGCTGCATCACCGGTGCAGTGCCATAAGAGCCGCCGCCGTAGGAATAGTAGGTCAGTTCATCGGGCCGGCCGCTCGCCGGCGCGCCATCCCGGTAGGTAAAGCGGAAGACCATCTTTTCCTTGTCCGTATCTTCCCGGGTATCGAAGATCAGCTGATAGGCCACGGTCGGGCCGCCCGGATAGGCAAGGCTGGAGAGCTGGGCGATATCGGTGATGGAGGAAATGCCCAGCGTCGCCTTCAGCTGGGAGCTGACGTCGAAGGTCATCACATCCTTGCCCAGCAGTCCGAGCGGAATGGCGATGGTGGTGTAGTGCCCGCGCCCGACAAAGGCCAGCGAGCCGTAAAGGGTGACGGAAACCACCTCCAGATCCGCCAGCCAGCCGCCCGTTGCCAGGGCGTCGTAACAGGCCATGGCGGAGCGCCAGGGCGCCAGGGTGTGGGAGCTGGACGAGCCGATGCCCTTTTTCAGAAGATCGCAAACGCTGAATTTGATGAAGTCTGTCTGTACAGTCATGGTGCCTCCCTGGTGAGGCCGGAGCACGCCGGGACGAACCCGGCGCCCGGACTCAGATCATGGTTTCGATGCCGTGGAAGTTTTCGTAGAAGTCGAAGCTGAACAGCTCGCCCTGACCGGGGTCGAACGCCTGCCCCAGCCAGCTGGCGATCTGTGCAGCCTGCCCGGCACTGCCCTGCCAGCGCATCGAGGTAAACAGGACGGGCTCCAGCGGGACCGGGGCAAGGGTAAAGGACAGCAGGCGATGCCCGCGCCGCACGGTCAGCGTCACCGGCGCGGTTTGCGCCGCCACCCATTTCAGGGCGTCGCCGCTGAAGGCATAGCCATCAATGGCAGTGATTTCATCGCCGGCGGCAATGCCGCTCTGCCCGGCCGGGCTGGTATCGGCCACGTTGTAGATTGTGGGCCCGAGGTCATTGAGGAACACCAGCCCCAGATAGTTGCCGGGCGTGGCCTCCAGCCTGAAGCCCAGATTTTCCAGGAAACGCGGCACCGCAAGCCCGCCCGGGTGGGCCGCCCCCGCCTCCATCTGCGCCCCCAGACCGGGCAACCGGCTCTCGAAGAAGGCAATCACGTCCCCGGTGGTGTAGCCCGGATAGCCGGGGCCACCGTCGACATACTCCCGATAGAAGGCGGAAAACGCCTCGTCGAGGGAGCTGCCGGCCCGCAGGCGCAGCGCGACATCGGCCTCGAAGGCAATCAGCATGCCCTTATCGTAGTAATCGATGGAATTGTTGACCCGACCCGCATACTTGCTGTGGTTCAGATAGGTGGCCAGCGAGGAATCCACCCCGCTGACCCGCTGATAGGCCGGCTGCACGGTGAGATGGTTGTAATAGCCCATCACGGCGCTGAAGAACTGCCCGGGCGTATAGGCGCCGGCGCGGGTGCTGAGCAGATACTCGTAATAGCGGGTAAAGCCCTCGGCCACCCACAGCCCCTCGGTGAAGCAGCCGCAGGAAAGCTGGTGCTGCAGATCCTTGAGCGGCGCGGGACGCAGGCGGCGCACGTTCCAGGCATGGAACATCTCGTGGGCGCAGACCCGCACGCCATGCGCCGTCTGGTCCGGCAGAATGAAGACACTGGGTCCCAGTCCGCACATGGTACTGGTCAGATGCTCCAGCCCCCATTCCGCGTCGGGGTTGAGGCTCATGATGAAGGTGTAATCGCTGAAGGGGAAAGAGCCAAAAATGGCGAAACACTGCCGGGCCACCTCGGCCAGCTGGCTGGCGAAGGCTTCCGCCTTCTGCGGAAAACCGATGCCGCGATCGACAAACAGGCTGTAGATGGGTGTGCCGTGCACCGTCTTCTCGATCAGGTCGAACTTGCCGAGGGCGACCGGGGTATCGAGCAGGATTTCGTAGTCGGGATATTCCCAGGTGTTGTCCGCCAGCGCCCTGGCCCCGGACGGATGGTGGATGCGGGTCCAGCCATCCGGCAGCAGATAGCGGACCTGGCAAGGCCCCGAATGCAGGGGGGTGAACAGATAGCGGGTGCCCAGCAGGATGGCGTACTCGTCGTCGAGGATGCCGCAGGGCTCGCCAAAATCAGTGCAATAGGCGCTGGCCGTGTAAGTGATGGTGGCGGCACCGTCGGCGCCCCGCACCACGAAGCCCTGCCAGCCATTGCGTTCGACGGCAAGGGCCGCGCCGGTTTGCGGATTGACGGCACGCAGGTCGAAGAGATCGCGGGCGTAGGTGTCAAAGCTGTAATCGCCGGGCACCCAGGTGGGGATATTGAGCGGGATATCGCCCCGGGCGCACGGCCCGCTCAGGGAGAGCTCCACTGCCATCTCGTGCCGGCCGGGGTTCAGGCTGACGGTGTATTTCACGCTATTTTCAGTCATCGGAAAGTCGTCCTGTTGCTTGGAGCACGCAAAAGAAACCGCCAGGCCACGGAGAAATGCGGAGATGGCCCGGCGGCAGGATTGCTACTTCAGCTTCCAGCGCGTGTTGGAAGGCAGGTCGCGGCCCACATTGCGGACCGCCACCAGCGTGAAGGTGGAGGGGGATGGTGGCCGGGCCCCGCCGTGCTCGAATTGCGGGCACCCATCGCCCGGAGTACCGCCGGTGCACGGTCCGTGCGGCAGTGCCGGCGGCGGCGTGCTGGTGCGCAGCGTGGCCAGTACGTCCTGAAGCTGCTGGTTGCTCACCACTTCGTAACCCACGCCGCCAAATCCCCTGGCCAGGCTCGGCCAGTCCCACAGCGAGGTTTGCTGCACCTGGGCAAGGTCGACAAACTTCACCGTGGGCGGGGTGGCGTAGGCCTGAACATTGACCAGGAACTGCTCGATGGCGAACACCCCGTTGGCCATCACGAACACCACGCAATCCTGCCCCAGCTCGGCCAGCTGGCCGAGGGCGTTGGCGCTTTCGGCAAATGCCCCGTCACCGCACACGGCAATCACCCGGCGCTTGATGCCCCTGGTCTCCAGCGCCAGCTTGACGCCGCTCACGGCCCCCGGCGCATAGCCGATGGCCCCCCAGGCGAGCTGGGCGATATAGCCGCTTTCCGGAACTTTCACGTTGTTCAGCGAATAGAAAGTCAGCCCGGTATCGGCCAGCAGGATGGGCGCCTGGTCTTCCGGCAGCGCCGTCAGGAACTGGTGGTGAAGCAGGGACTTGAAGCTGTCCCAGGTAATCTGGTCACCAGCCGGATAGGTATTGGGGGCGGGAATCTCCCACGGGCTGCCCTGCAGGCGGGGGAAGGTGGCCACGCCATTGAGCTGCCCGTCCGGCTGCAGCCCCTTTACCGCCGCCGTCAGTGCCTCCATGAACGGGCCGAGCTGGATATCGCCCCAGTAGAGCTCGCCTTCGGTCTCCGGGCTGGCGAAACTGTTGATCATCACGGCGCCCAGACGGGCCTCGATCTGGCCAATCAGCGGCAGCGGCAGACCGGCCGCCGAATTGGGACTGTAATCGGCCGAGGCCACCCCCGAGAAGTTGAAGTCGGTCTCGCGCACGCCAAGCATGAAAATCATGTCCGCCGAGCGCACCAGGTCCTGCACGTTCTGCTGTGAGTTGCGGCCGTTGTAGACGCCCGAGAACTGCACGTCTTCACGGTATTCGCTGAGGATGCTCTTGCCCAGCAGGTCCGACAGATAGGGGGCTTTCAGGGCTTTCAGCAGCTCGACAAACTGCGCCTGCAGCCCGCCGCGCGCGATTTCCACGCCGCCGATCACCACCAGCTTCTTCGCATTCTGGAGCGAGGCCAGCACCATGTTCACCGCACTGAGCAGCGAGACGGCGTTTTGCGGCAGCGGCGAGGGACGCAACGGCGGGCGGCCGTCCACGGCCACGCAGGGATAGGCCTGGAGCCCCACCGCCATCTCGATATAGACCGGACGACTTTCGGTAATGCAGGTGGTGAGCGCGGCATCGATCAGATCGGGCGCCGTGGCCGGGTTGTCGAGGCTCACCGCCATGGCCGTCACTTCCCGCAGGACGCGCAGATCGGTGTGCGCACCATCGAACATGTGGTGCCACAGCACCCCCTGGTCGCGCTGCGAATTGAACTGGGCCTGGGACGGGGTGCCGTTGATCATTACCAGCGGCACGTTCTCGACATAGGCACCGGCCATGGCCTGCACGGCGTTCAGCGAGCCCACGCCGTAGGTGAAGGCCACACAGCCCACCGTCTGTCCGCTCAGTGCGCGGCCATAGCCATCGGCGGCATAGGTGGCGAGCATTTCGTTGTTCGGGTGCACCCGCACCAGACCCTCATTGATGCCGGGGTCATCGAGGGTCTCCACCCAGGGGGCGATATAGTCGCCGGGAATGGCCTGCACATATTTGCAGCCGATTTCCACCAGCCGTTTGTTGAGATAGCTGGCGATGGTTTCCGTGCTGCCGGTGGCGGCAGCCAGGAGGGAGCGCAGCGGTTGGCCAGCCTGGGACACGGGGTCGAATTCCCGCTTCTGGCTGGCGCCGGACATCAGAAAGCTTTTGAGCATGGTTCAGTCTTTTATGAAATGGGACGGGATGCCGCCTGACGGCGGCCTCCCGGAACGGGGTCAGCAGCCAGGCCGATTCAGATCTGGATGCAGCTCATGGCCGCCGAATTCAGTTCGGCGGACTGGGCAGACGGCGCCGACACGGTGAGATAGAAGTAGCCCACGCTGTTCGGCACGGTGGCGGCCTGTGGATTGGCCTCCTTGTAGGCGTTGACGCGCGCCTTCTGCCGGGACTGGATGTTCGACTGCACCGAGGCCGGGCCGGAACCCCAGACCGCCGCATGGAAGTTGTGCACCGCCTGGGCCTGGGCCGATCCTGCCGGATAGCCGTACGTCGCCTGGAGCGAGGCTTCGCTGCCATCGCCCGCCACCAGATCGTCCACCTCCGAGGTGCCGTTCATGACGAAGGCAATCTGGTTCTGGATCGGCCAGGCCACATGGCCGTCCGTGACCGCCTTCGGGTCGGGCAGCGCAGCCAGCAGTTGCTCGTCACTGACGCCCGGCGCGACGGGCGGCGGAGCAGTCATGGCAAAAGCAGCGTTGGGCAGGAAACCCAGGCCCGGCAGCATGCTGTTATTGATTGCCGTGTGCTGTATCGACCCGATAAAGAACAGGTTCGTCGCGAGCTGTTTCAGATATGCCCTGGTGGGCTGCCAGGTAAACCGGGCCGTGCCGCCAGGCTGATTGAAAGCCGCGGAGACCTTGCTCATCCAGGCATTGAGCGGCTGATCCTGGGCCACGGCCGCGTCGCTGGCATAGCTGGCATCCACCACCTCGCTCACGAAGTTCTCGATGGCATCCCACCAGACCTGGCCATCGTCGCGGTAAGGGAAGGAAACCGGCAGGGTCGCCTGATCGATGCCACGCAGCTTGAGCTGGTTGGGGAACGAGGCATCATCGAGGCTGTAGGAGCTGAACAGGCTGCTGATGATGTCGTAGAGCCCGATGCGGCCGGTGGGCAGGAACTGGTCACAGAACTGGCCCGACTGATAGAGGCCGGAGCCATCGGCGCTGTAGACCAGATTATTGATGTTGAAGACTTTTTTCAGATGTGGCTGAAGCAGCTTCAGGATCGGATGTGTTGCCGGAAGCTGGCCCTGCTCCAGCAGATTGAGGGCCGCGGTACCGAACTGCATCACCACGGTGTGGGTGTTGTAGAGGTGGGTGCCACTGAACCACCACTGGGCATCGGCATTGCCCACCCACAGCTTGGCCAGCAGCCAGCTGTTGGCATCGTCACCGGGGGTAAAGATATAGGCGCCCGGCGTCAGCTGGATGGCCACGGGCAGCAGTTTGCCGCCGTCGACCACAAAATAGACCAGCGGCGAGGTCAGCCACTGACCCGAACGTACCAGTTGCTGGCGTACCGCGTTGCCCAGAGCAATCTGATAGTCACAGACAAACAGCGTATTCGCATTGACCGCCGCCTGGAGTTGCCGGGTCAGCGCCTGCGCGTCCTTGCTGCCCTTGGCGCCCTGCACCCACTGGGCGATGGTCGCAGCGGTACCCACATAACGGGCAATGACATTGGGGTTGGCACCGCCCAGACGCTGGCGGGCGAACTCGGCGTCATCGGCGATCCAGTTCTGGGTCAGGCGGTCCACATACCCCTGGCTGAAGGTAGCCTCATCCCAGATCCCCTTGGTGTAGCGCTGCCGGATCTGTTCGGCGGCCGTCCCGGTATAGCTCTGCCCGGGCACCCTGGCCTCGATACTGGCCTGCTCGGCGACCACCTGCCCGCCCCGCTTCTGGCTGGCAGCCAGATCGGCACTGGTCCACTGCCAGTCGGCAGGGATGGTATCGAGGCGGTTGAACCACGGCGGCAGCACACCGCCATAGACACCGCTGGTCGGATACTCGGCCGGACCGTAGCTGAGATCGGCCTTGAGGTACTCGAAGGTGTAGTCGGTCAGGCTGCCCGCCGCGGTCAGGCGTTCTTCACCCTGGATCCTTGGCAGGCTTACACCGGTGGCAAGCCCGTTCATGTACTGCTGGATGGCAGAGATTTTTTCGGTCATGGGTGTGTCACTCCTTGTTATGTCAGGATCATCGTCTTCACTGCAAATATGAAGAAAGCATAGAAATGATCTTGAAAATAGCAACAAGGAATTGCTTCACCCCCCGTCGTGCGGGACTCCCGCACCCGGCAGCAGGCATGAAAATGCCCCGCGATCAGGGATCGCGGGGCATCGGGTCAGACTATCAGCAGCAATGCAGCACAGACACGTGGCCGCCTGTGCCGTTCACATGCAACACGGCGGCGGCGGTCTCCGTTCCTCTCAGCCGCAGCTGCCGATATGGCCGCAGGCGGTGCAGAACTCGCAGCCGTCCTTCTTGATCACGGCGTGGTTGCCGCATTCCGGGCACTTGCGGCCAGCCGTCGGCGTGGTGTGGGTGGACAGCGACTCGAACAGCTCGCCCTGCTCCGGCACCATCACGCCCATTTCCTCCAGCGGATAGCCGTCCTCGTTCAGCACGCCGAGCATGGCGAAGCGGTGGATCATCAGCCGCGCAATATAGGCGACGGTCGACGGCCAGCTCTGCGACTTCTCGCTGCCCGGCAGGCGGGCGAAGAAGTCGCCCTGCGGTTCGGCATAGGTCAGCAGCTTGCGCAGCTTCATGCCGATCCAGGCCGGATCGATCACGCGCATGTCCAGGCTCAGCAGCTTGCACAGGCCGTCGAGCTCGCGCGGGTAACTGCCGGCCAGCCAGACCGAGAACGGGCGGCGCTGACCGTTCGGCAGCACCAGTTCCTTCAGGAACAGCACGAAGTCGTCATCAGTGGCCGGGTTGACCACATCGACCGACCAGCTCATGGTGCCGTCAACGCCGGACTTCGGTTCCTTCTTGGCGAACAGCGCGTCCATCACCGGCGTGGCTTCGCCGGCAACGGCCGTCAGCGCGCCCAGCTCGACGACGCGATGGCGCACCACCTGCGCCAGCACCGAGCTGGCGCTGGTTGCGTGAATGGTGTCGCTGCCGAGTTCCAGCGCGTAATGCTTGTCGTCGAAGGTCTTGGCCAGCGCGTCGAGCTTGGTGGTCAGCCAGGCGCGATCGAGCGAGCGCATGTCCATCGACAGGGTCTTGGCAACCGCGCCAAGGCCGCGCGGCTGTTCCGCGCCATTGACCCACACCTCGAACGGCTGGGTGTGGCCGTTTTCGATATGGCCGACAAACACGGCAAAGTCGCCGCTCGGGTGCTCGACCATATAGGTCCAGCCCGGATTGCCGCCCTTGAGCTTCGGCCGGTTCGGCCACTTCAGCGAGGCCAGCGCCGGTTGCGGCGCCGCGTTCAGCGCGATGCGGCGATCGGGATCATCCGGCGACTGGACGATGTCAGCCGGCGACGCATTGGTCGGCTCGATCGACAGCACCGAACCCAGCACGCTGTTCGGCCGGTAGGTGGTGATGCCCTTCAGGCCGGCACGCCAGGCTTCCAGGTACAGGCTTTCAAAGTCGGCGAACGGATAGTCGGCCGGCACGTTGACGGTCTTGGAGATCGCGGTATCGATATACGGCGCGATCGACGCCACCATGCGCATGTGATCGAGTGCGCTCATCGACAGCGCCGACTCGAAGTACGCCGGCAGATTGTCGATATCGCCGCCGAGTTCGCGATAGACGCGATAGGCGTGATCCTCGACCCGGTATTCCTGCTGCGAACCGTCGGCCATGCGCTTCTTGCGGGTATAGAACCAGCTGAACGGCGGCTCGATGCCATTGCTGGCATTGTCGGCAAAGGCGAGCGAGATGGTACCGGTCGGTGCGATCGACAACAGGTGCGAGTTGCGGATGCCGTGCTTCTTGATCCGGGCCTTGAGCTCCTTCGGCAGGCGGCTGGCGCAATGCGGTTCGGCCAGGTACTTGTCGGCCTCGAACAGCGGGAAGGCACCCTTCTCGATGGCGAGGTCGACCGATGCGGCGTAGGCGGCGTTGCGCATGCATTCAGAGACCCGGGCGGCAAAGGCGCGGCCGGCATCCGAACTGTACTTCATGGTCAGCATGATCAGCGCATCGCCCATGCCGGTGTAGCCCAGGCCAATGCGGCGCTTGTTCTGCGCTTCGCGCTTCTGTTCCGGCAGCGGCCAGACCGTCAGGTCGAGCACGTTGTCGAGCATGCGCACCGACTGTGCGACCACCTGCTCGAACAGACCGAAATCAAAGGTGGCCTTGCCCGAGAACGGCTCGCGCACGAAACGGGTCAGGTTGATCGAGCCGAGGTCGCAGCAACCATAGTCCGGCAGCGGCTGCTCACCGCACGGGTTGGTCGACTCGATGACTTCGCAGTAGCTGAGGTTGTTGTCGCGGTTGATCTTGGACATGAACAGCACGCCCGGCTCGGCATGGTCATAGGTCGACATCATGATCTGCTGCCACAGGTCGCGGGCCCGGACCGCACGATAGACCCAGCGGCCATCCTCGCGCAGATAGGCATCGGCGAACTCGCGGCGGTCGGGCTCTTCCTTGTGCACCAGCTCCCACTGGCCGTCGGCTTCCACCGCTTCCATGAACGCATCGGACACGCCGACCGAGATATTGAAATTGCGCAGGTCGCCCTGGTCCTTGGCGTGGATGAACGCCTCGATATCCGGGTGGTCGCAGTCGAGCACGCCCATCTGCGCGCCACGACGGGCACCGGCCGACTCGACCGTCTCGCAACTGCGGTCGAACACGCGCATGTACGACACCGGGCCGGACGCGCGGCTGTTGGTGCCCTTGACCCGGGCACCCTTCGGCCGGATGCGGCTGAAGTTGTAGCCGACGCCGCCGCCACGGCGCATGGTTTCCGCCGCCTGCAGCAGGGCTTCGTAGATGCCGACCTTGCCGTCACGCAACTCGCTGACCGAGTCGCCGACCGGCTGCACGAAGCAGTTGATCAGCGTGGCGGCCAGGTCGGTCCCGGCAGCAGAGTTGATGCGCCCGCCGGGGATGAAACCCTGCTCCAGTGCCCAGAAGAAGCGGTCGGCATGCTCGGCCGGGTTCTTCTCGATGCCGGCCAGCGCGCCGGCCACGCGGCGGCGTACATCAGCGACGTTCTGTTCGTCGCCCTTGGCATATTTTTCCAGCAGGACTTCGCGGGAGATGTCTTGCTCGGGCAGGAGTGCGAGTTTCTCGTGGATCACGATCGGGTTCCCATCTGTAGCGCGCGGGGCCCGGGCTGCAAGCCCGGCCCGCCATGAAAAACCGCCGTGCTCCCCGGACGGGGACGGCGGTGCAACGTGTTCGGTCATTTGCGTTGAATTCTACTAGATGTCGCTATGCATTCAAGCCTTGACACTAGATGTAGATTCTGGGGTCGGACATTGGCAGCAGCGAAAGCCCCGCCCCGCAAGGCTTTGTGTGCCCGGTTTTTTTTTCCGGCCCCCGGCAGGCGGCAGACGGACGGTCAGAATGAACGCCGGCGGACGGAAAGCGCCCGCTGCTGAAAAAGCGCTGAAAACGCGTGGAAAACCTGGACAGCGCCGGCCTTTTTGCCGTTCCCGGCCCTGCGGTCGCCCCGGCCTGCTGTTGCCAAAACACGACAGCCGGCCGGTCCGGGCACCGGCCTGCATCAGGCGGCTTGCACGTTTTATCCATGAAAAACGGACCGCTTACCGGGATAAGTGGTCCGTGTCGTCCGCCTCGCTCCGGCAGTGCTTACAAGCGCGTCACCAGCGTATAGATCGCACCGGCCGACACCACCAGCGTCACCATGGCGATCACGGTCGGGATGAATTCCAGCTTGCCGACTTCACGCTCGAAGCGCTGGTCACCGGTCAGCATCGGCCGGACCAGGTTGCGCTTCCTGGCCAGCGCATAGAACGCGATTGCGCTCAGGTGCAGCCCGACGGCGCCCAGCAGCACGTTGAACAGCAGCTTGTGCCAGCCGGTGATGCTCTCGGCCAGATCGCTGTCGATCAGATGGGCCAGCGGGCCGTCATACGAATAGCTGTCGACGTCGGCGGCAAAGAAACCCAGGGTGATCTGGGTCGCCAGCAGCGCCAGCATCAGCAGCACCATCAGCGCGCCCAGCGGGTTGTGGCCCGGCACCTGCTCTTCGGGCAGCGTGCCGCGCAGATAGCCGATGATGGCGCGCGGACCGCGGATGAAGAATGTGAAGCGCGAGGTCTGGCTGCCCAGCAGGCCCCAGATCAGCCGGAACAGCACCAGGGTGGCGATGCCGTAGCCGGCCCAGATGTGGTACTGCAGCCATTCGCCGCCCTGTGTACCGGTAAACCACATGGCACAGAACAGCACGACCAGCGACCAGTGGAACAGACGGGTTGGCACATCCCAGATTCTGACCAGGACCGACATAAGCTCTCCTCGGTTCGATTAAAACGATAGATGACACATTTTATTCCAGATGCTTTAACGCCAGATGATTCCGTTTTTTCATTTTCCCGGCGAACGGTCATGATTACGTCATCAATCATGCCGTGCGGGCAGGGTATTTACAGTTCAAAACACTCGTTTACAGGTTTATCGCCAGCCAGCATTGGGAATCGTCGTGATTGCTGGTAAATATAACGCCATTGCCATTAGGAAATACCGAGGAGAACCCTGTCATGAAACGCACCCTGATTCCGATTACCTTGCTGCTTGCTGCCATTCTGAGTACCGGCTGCGCCGACATGAACAAGCGTCAGCGCAATACGGCGGCAGGGGCAGCGATCGGTGGCGTGGCCGGCGCGGTGCTGACTGGCGGCAGCACGGTCGGCACGCTGGGCGGTGCCGCCATCGGCGGCGTGATCGGCCACGAGACCACCCGGCGATAGTTCGCGCCAGCAGGCGCACCGCCCCCCACGATGCCGGCGCAAGCCGGCATCGTGCATTCAGGCCGGCACGCGGCGCTCGACGAACAGGCTGCGCCCGGGGGTCTTCTTGGCGATATGCTTGGCATCGGCGGCGGCAGCCGACAGCTCGTGGTGGCTCGCATACTGGCCCGGTTCGACCTTGACCGCACCGATCGACATGCAGGTCAGCGGGAAGAACGCCGCATCGCCGGTCCGGCCCGGCAGCACATAGCCCCCGGCCTCGCGATGGCCCGGCCTGAAGAAGGCCCGGGCGCCGTCGTCGAACGCGACCAGCACCCGTTCCAGCCGGGGCTGCCAGTCGACACTGCGCATCAGCATGATGAAATCGTCGCCGCCGATATGGCCGACAAAATCGCAACGGCCATCAGCGGCCTCCACCAGCGTGCTGCCGGCCAGCTGGATCAGTTCGTCACCCTTGTGATAGCCGTACAGGTCGTTGAACGGCTTGAAGTGGTCGAGATCGCAATAGGCAATGACGAAGCGGGCATTGTCGGCCAGCAACTGGTCGATGGTTTCGTTGATCGGCACATTGCCGGGCAGGCCGGTCAGCGGGTTCGCATAGCGTGCGGCCGAGATCTGCATTTCGGTCATGCGCCGCATCAGGTCGAAGCCGGTGCCCATGCCCAGATAGCGGCCTTCGTCGGTGATGATGAAACCGTCGACCAGATAGCGCCGGTCAGCGGCGACCACGCGCGCCGACAGGGCCTCGAGGCTCATGCGACGATCGACCACCAGCGGGTCGGCGTCCATCATCTGCATGCAGGATTTCTTGCTGTACAGCTCGCGGCTGAATGGCCTGGCAAAGGTCTCCAGCACATGGTGGCGACGCAGCAGGCCAACCGGCTGGCCGCCATCGACCACCGGAATGGCAAAGCAGTCGCTGTCGGCGTTGAACAGCTGATAGGCCTGCTCGTTCAGTGCGGCGGGTGGCAGGGTCGGGACTTCGATCAGCAGTTCCCCGGCCGTGGCCCGCGCGGGCGAAGCGGTCATCGGAGCATAGGTGGTCATACGGTCTCTGGTCTCCCGTTCGATGGCGCCGAGCGGAACGGCTTCGGGCCGGCCAAACAGATAGCCCTGGCCCAGCCCGATACCGTAGCGGTACAGCGGTTCCAGCTCGTCGAAGGTTTCGATGCCCTCGGCAATGACGCGCGCGCCGGTTGCTGCGGCAATGTCGGCCACCGCGGCGGCAAAGCGCTGCCGGACCGGGTCCTGATGAATGCCGCGGACAAAGAATTTGTCCAGTTTGACGAAATCGGGCTGCAATTCAGCCCACAGGCGCAGGCTGGAAAAGCCCTCGCCGAGGTCATCGAGGGCAAGCCCGAAGCCCATGTCGCGATAGCGACGCAACTGGCTGCGCAAATGATCATAGTGACCGGACGGGCGCGATTCGGTCAACTCTATGACAATATCTTCCGGCCGCATGCCGCGGGCCGCCAGCGCGCGCAGGCAGGCTTCCGGCCTGCCGCGTCCTGCGAGGATGCTGTCCGGACAGACATTGACGAACCATTTTCCGGTCCGGCCGCAGGCCGCCACGCCGGCCAGCATGACATCGAGGCAGAGCCGGTCGAGTTCAAGCAGGCGCCCGCCGGTTTCCGCCGCGGCGAACAGGTCGGTCGGCTGGGCCAGCACGCTGGTCGCCGGCCCCCGGATCAGTCCTTCATGCGCAAAGATCCGCCCGTCAGCCAGCTCGACGATCGGTTGATACACGGCCGTCAGGCGCCGGTGCTGCAGAATGGCCCCCAATTCCGCCGACAGCGCATCCCCCGCCAGCCAGTCCGGCAACCGGTCCGCAGGAGAAGACACCAGGGAAGCCTTTGACATCGTCACCATCCGCTCGCCTCTTGATAATGCCGGCACTGTATAAGCCGAGCGTGACGACGGCATGACATGCGCCCGCCGGGCTACAATGCCGCCTTGTCGAAAGAACCAAGGATGTCCCCCATGCGCCCCTCCCAACGAACGGCCGAGGCATTGCGCCCGATCCGCTTTACCCGCCACTACACCCGCCATGCCGAAGGCTCGGTGCTGGTCGAGTTCGGTGATACCAGGGTCCTGTGCACTGCCTCGGTCGAGGAATCGGTACCGGGCTTCCTGAAGGGCAAGGGACGCGGCTGGGTCACGGCCGAGTACGGCATGCTGCCCCGTTCGACCCATTCCCGCATGCGCCGCGAAGCGGCCGCCGGCAAGCAGTCGGGCCGCACCCAGGAAATCCAGCGCCTGATCGGTCGCAGCCTGCGCGCCGTGGTCGATCTCGCCGCGCTCGGCGAACGGCAGATCCTGATTGACTGCGATGTGCTCCAGGCCGATGGCGGCACCCGTACCGCCAGCATCTCCGGTGCCTATGTCGCGCTGGCGGATGCCATTGCCGGCCTGATCACCAGAGGGGCACTGACAGCCTCCCCGCTGCGTGACGCCGTCGCCGCCGTGTCGGTCGGCATTGTCGACGGCACGCCGGTGCTCGACCTCGATTACGAAGAGGACTCGGCCTGCGACACCGACATGAATGTCGTCATGACCGGTGCCGGTGGCTTTGTCGAAATCCAGGGCACGGCCGAAGGCGCCCCGTTCTCGCGGGCCGAGATGGACCGGCTGATGGCGCTGGCCGAACAGGGCATCCGCGAGATCGTCACCCTGCAGCGCGAAGCCCTGCAGGCACCGCGCTAGAACGAAATCGGCGCGCGCAGCGTCAGCTGGACATCCGGCGAGTCCCGGGTCACCCCCACGCCAAGCGTCAGGTTGACCGCTGTCGACTTGGTCAGCCGGTAGGCGTAGCCGAGCTGCAGCATGCCGATCTGGGCGGTGTACGCATCCTCGGGCGTCTGGCCGTTGACCTTGCTCTTCAGTACCACGTTGTGGTCGTAGGCAAGGCTGAACGACGAGCGGTCGTTGATGGCGATCCCCATGCCGATATTGAAGCCGATCACGTCGCCCGGGTCGAAGTCCTTGATATAGGTGGCGCTGCACACCGAGGTGTCGTTCGCGTCGCTGCGGTAGCGCACGCAGCGGTTCTGGTTGACGCTGGTCTTCTGGTTCCAGGTGTAATTCACCGAGCCGAAGAACACGGCCGGATCGGACGGCAGGATGGCCGACAGCCCCAGCTGGTAGCTCCAGAAGCCGGAACCGGTCGCCAGCTCGGTCTGATAGTCGATGCCCTTGGTGGTATCGGTCACATAGCTGACATCGAACGGCCCCTTGCCGGTCGTCGACTTGACCCGCAGACTGCCGATGTAATACGGACTGCCGTCGACCGGCTGGTTCAACTGGTAGCGCAGCGCCAGTTCCATGTCGCCGATGCCATTGCCGGTCGTGTTGAACACGCTGTCGTGCGAACTGCCGGTCGCCAGCGGGCGCTGGATCGAATCCTCAGTCTGGTACACGTACGGTATGCGACCTTCGATTTCCAGCCGGTTGGTGATGCCGTAACGGCCGGTCAGGCCGAGCACGAAGGCCGAACGGTTGACCTGGCGGATATCGATCAGGCCGATAGTGATGGCCGGGATGATGGTGTAGCCGATCAGGGCCACACGGTCGGAACTGGTGTAGGTGTACTGCAGCGACGGCTCGAACACGAAGCTGCCGCGCGGCGTCAGCACGCCGGGCACATCGAGATTCTGGGCAACGGCCTGGGTGCGCGCCTCGGTCGCCGGGTTGGTCGACGAGGGCGTGGACGTGATCGCCGGACGGGCCGGCGTCACTTCGGCGCCGCCGGGGCTGGCCGTCACATCGGGCGCCGGCGGCGAAGCGCTGGCTACCGTGGCGCCGATCGCATCCGGTGCCGGCGTAACCACCGGACCGCCCGGGCTGGCGCTGACATTCGGTGCCGGCACGGCGGCAGCGACCGCCCCGGACGGCTGCACATTGAGCCGGGACTCCAGCTCCTGAATGCGCTGGCGCTGATCGGCCAGTTGCTGTTCCGTATTGCGACGATAGGACTGCCAGTCGTCGAGTTGTTTCTGCATGGCGTTGAGCCGCGCTTCCAGGCTGCTGTTCGCGGTCTTTTTCGGGGGGGTGGCCGACTGCGCCGACGCCGAGACCAGCAGCCCCGCGATCGCCAGGTAGAGGGTTTTCCGTTTTGCTGGCACGAGTTCCCTTTCGCCGGTTCATGACCGGAATCACCGCAGGCCAGGAAGGCTGGGCCGCCAGCGGGACCGTTTGCGGGTGATTCCATTAAAGGTGAGGACAGCGCGATAGCCAATGCCGGATGCGTTAACCGGGTGCGAGGCATGCGATGTTGCCGATAAACGGCAATCTGCCTGGCACGAAAAGACAAACATGACGACAGCCTGATGACGGCAATGCCTCAGCGCAGCACCGATCCCAGCGTGGCCTGCTGGAGATTCCGCCCCAGTTGCAGTGCATTGAATGCGCTGAGGCTCGGAGCAGACAGGTTCAGTGTGGTCAGGGTCTGGATCAGCCGGCCGTCGACGCTGTTCTGCACCGTCACCACGGTCGGCAGCATGCTCTGCACCACATTGGTCATGCCGGTCGACAGCGAACCACCGGACAGCGCCAGCGACGTCAGCCCGGCACTGACCGCACCGGCCTGCGACACGGCCTTGCCGACATCGGCAATATTCAGGCTCTGCAGGCTCGCCAGCTGGCCATCGATATACACCGCCTGGCTGATGCCGAACGACATGACCGTCCCGCCCGGCACGGCATAGCCGCCGCGCAGGGTGTCCAGCTCCGGCATCGGTACCGCCTCGCCACGGGCGAGCACCACCGTGTCGTCAGCCGGCGCCGGTGCTGCCGCCAGTGCCGGGGACAGCGGCAGACAGCACAGCGCCATCCACAAAATCCGTTTCATGTCGTCTCCATTCAGAAATCCGTGGCGGGCGGTCGCAGCCAGGTCACATTGGCGAACGCGGGGTCGTAGCGCGCGGCCGACAGCGGCGCCGGTTCCCGGACCCGCCATTCGGGGTCGCGGTTGAAGCTGCGCTGCCCCTGTTCCTTCCGGTTCAGGATCACGAACACCACTCCGCCCCAGTTCGCCTCGAACTCGGGCCGGGTCAGGGTGCGCGTACCCAGCGCCGGATCACCGATCAGCACCCGGCTGGCGCTGATCCCCTTGACCACGACGAAATGCCGGTAGCCACCGTTGTTGATCAGCACGATGGCAGGGATGCCGGCCTGGGCAAAGTCATCCAGCCCGACCTTGAAACCGTTGGCCTGAAAACCGCGCGCATCCAGATAGCGTTTCATGTCCGCCATGGAAAAGCCGACGCGCTGGATCTTCGCCTGGTCGCCGGTGCGGTACATGGCGGCGAACGTGTCTTCTTCCCGCGTCGGCGTGCCGTAGTGAAAGTTCAGCAGCGTCGCCAGCGCCGCCGACCCGCAACTGAAGTCATAGCGCTGCCGCACGGTCGAGCGGAATGCCCGCTCCTTCAGGCTTTCCACCCTGACGTGGAACACGCCAAGGCTGCCCAGCGGCGCCCCCATGTCGTCGGCCTGCGCCGGCAACGGGAAAAAAGGCGCCGCCAGGGCGGCGCACAGCAGAAGCGGATGCAGGTTCACACATCGCTCCTTCAGAACAGGGAGACGTTGAGAATGGTGGAGTTCTGTATCACCACCTGGTTGCCGGAGTTCTGCACTACGGTGCCGATGCCGTTCAGGCCGGACAGCGCGCCCCCGGCCATCAGGTTCACTCCGGTGCTCACGCCGTTGAAGGTGCCGTTGCCGACACTGGCCTCCAGATCGGCACGCTGGCCGACAAAGCTGATCATGTCTGCCCGGTTGGCCGCCTGCCCGGCCTGACCGTCCAGGTCCGCAAGCATGGTTGCACCATGCAGCACCACCTGCTGTGCATCGGCCGGTGGCGGTGCAGGCGGTTCGGCCCGGGCCGCCGCCCCGAGCAAGGCGAGCGCAACCGGAAGCGTATTGAATATTCGGTTCATTGCCTGTTCCTTTCTGCATGCAGGTATCGGGCAACGGGTGCCCGATACCTTTTTCACTTCATGGAACAAGCGCAATCACTTCGCCGTCACCGGCGCCAGCACATTCACCGACTGCTGCACCACGGCACTGAGGCCGGAGTTCAGCGACACCTGGGCGATGCCGGCCGTGCTGCCGAACGCGCCCTGGTCGATGCTGTTGTTGCCGGTCAGCATGGAAGGTACGCCCGTGCTGTGGAAGCCGGTGCCCGACACCGACACATTGGACGTCGCCGCGCTCAGGTCGGTGGCAATCCAGGTGTTGGTGTAGGTCTTGTTGTGGCTGTCGGTCGTCGTCGTCGTGTTGTACGAGTCCTTGGTCGTATTGCGGGTCGTCGACAGTGCCAGGTTGCTGGTGTTGTTGGAGTCGGAATAGGCGTTGCTGCCGTCATTGGCCGCATTGCCACCCTTGCTGGCGCTGACCGTGGTCCTGGTCGACGTGTTGTTCGAGTCCGCCGTCGCATTGCCGCCATTGGACGCCACCCCGCCCTTGGACGCGCTGACGCTGGTCCTGGTCGAGGTATTGCCCGAATCGCTGGTATTGCCCGAATCGGCCGTCGCATTGCCGCCGTTGGCAGCAGCACCGCCCTTGGAGGCAGAGGTGTTGACCGACGAGTTGGTCCTGGTCGACGTATTGCCCGAATCGCTGGTATTGCCCGAATCGGCCGTCGCATTGCCACCGTTGGCCGCCACCCCGCCCTTGGACGCACCGACCCTGGTGGTGGTCGAGCTGTCGGTATAGGTACTGGTCTTGGTCGAGGTGTTGCCGGAGTTGCTGGTGTTGCCCGAATCGGCGGTCGCATTGCCGCCGTTTGCGGCCACCCCGCCCTTGGACGCGCCGACCCTGGTGGTGGTCGAGCTGTCGGAACTGCTGGACGCGCTGCTGTGATTGATCGTATTCCCGGAATCCGTATTGGCCGTACTGCCGCCGGTTGCGGCAGAGCCACCGGCCAGCGCATTGCCGTCCACGGTAACGGCGGCCAGGGCGGCCGGGGCGGCAAATGCCATGGCGATGGCGGCGGCGAGAGCGAGTTTCTTCATTACCTTCTCCTGGTGAGTCGAATTGCATTGCGTCCCCAAGCGGGAACGTCACCAGGATGGCAAGAGTCATGCCTACATGTAAAAATCTGTTAATTCGTTGTTTTTTAACGATTTTAATTTTCAGATGAAAAACATGAAAAAAAACCGGTACCGCCCGTCACTGGCAGTGTCTCGATTCTGAGTCAGTTCGCCGCACGGGCCGCCACCCGCCTTCACCTGCCGTTGGCACAATCGGCCGCTCACCTGACGACATGCCCGGTTTTATTGCCCCTCGCATATTCTGGATGTGCAGAAAACGCCAAATGTCCAGCGCGTTTGCCGTGCCGGACCGACAGGCGGAAAGCGCCATTGCCGCTCGTCATTCCTGACCGTCTGTCTCAATGACGAGACAAATTGCAGGCGGGAATGCCTTCTATCCCTTATATCCGTGAGGGGGGCCGCGAAAGAAGGTCACCATGCGGTACACAGGGGTAAAAGAAAGTGCAGAAAAAACGCATCCTCATAGCCAATGCTTGTGCGGAAACAACCCGTATCGCCACCCTGCTGAAAAAGCACGGCTGGGAAGTCCAGACGGAGAACCACCCGGACCGGCTGGCCCAGGTGTGCAGGCAGTTCAAACCGGCAGTCGGCCTGTTCCGCCTGGATGACACGCTGACCGGTCACCACCTGGCGCCACCGCTGCGCGCGGCGCTGGCGGAAACGCAGATCGACTGGATTGCGGCAGTACCGCGCCGGCTGATCGACCTGCCGGCCTGGCAGACACTGCTGTACGAGTGGTTCTACGATTACCACACCCTGCCCTATGATCCCGAACGCCTGCTGGTCACCCTGGGCCGGGCCTATGGCCGGGCGCTGCTGAACCAGAACGGGGGGGAGCAGGTCGAGCCGCAGACGCTCGAATACGCCGATTTCATCGGTCAGTGCGCCAATATGCGCAAGCTGAAGGACGATATCCGCAAAGTCGCCTCGACCGGCATCAGCGCGATGATCACCGGCGAGTCGGGGACCGGCAAGGAGATGGTGGCCCGGCTGCTGCACGAGATGTCACCGCGCAAGGGCGGCCCGTTCGTCGCAGTCAACTGCGCAGCCATTCCCGGCACGCTGATCCAGTCCGAGCTGTTCGGTTATGAGCGCGGCGCCTTTACCGGCGCCAACCAGCGCAAGATCGGCCGCATCGAGGCCGCCGATACCGGCACCCTGTTTCTCGACGAGATTGGTGACCTGGCGCGCGACCTGCAGGCCAACCTGTTGCGCTTTCTGCAGGAAGGCACGATCGAGCGGGTCGGTTCCGCCGTCAGCAAGGAAGTCGATGTGCGCGTCATCTCCGCCACCCACGTCAACCTGCCGCTGGCCATTGCCGCCGGCAACTTCCGCGACGACCTGTTCTATCGGCTGAACGTCTGCAATCTGCGCATTCCGCCGCTGCGCGAACGGCAGGAAGACATCATCCCGCTGGCCGAACGCTTTCTGACCGGCTGTGTTGCCCGGCAGAAACTGCCGCCCAAGCGCTTTGCCAGCGAAGCACTGACGGCGATGCAGCGCTACACCTGGCCCGGCAATGTGCGCGAGCTGCAGAACCGTGTCTATCAGGGGGCGGTCATGTCGGCCGGCCGCCAGGTCACGCCGCTGGACATGGGCATCGACGACAAGATCGTGCCGGAAATTGCCTGGCAGACCCTGGACGAGGTCCGGGGTCTGGCCGAGCGCGGCGCGCTGCAGCGGACGCTGACGCTGTGCCGTTACAACTATTCGCTCGCGGCGCAGAACCTGGGCATTTCCCGCGCCACGCTGTACCGGCTGCTGGACAAGCACCAGCTCGGCACCGGCGATGATCCCGACGACGAGGCCGATATCGACGCCGACAAGGGGGCATCGGTTCCGGGCTGAAACGGCGGCTGTGTCAGCGCTGAGACATCATTCCCCGGTGCGCGGAAACAGGGCCACACCCTGGACATCGAGCCGGAAGCCGACCTGCTCGCCCGGCTCGTGGCGGGCGTGGCTCGGCATCAGCGACAGCAGTTCCCGTCCGGAAGGCAGGCGCAGCGCGTACAGGAACTCGGCCCCGCGGAATACCCGCGACACCACTTCCGCCCGCAGCGCGGCCGCCGGATCGATCACCACGTCATCCGGACGCAACAGCACATCGACCGCGGCACCGGCCGGCAGCGCCTCGCTGCCGTGGCAGTCGATGCCATCGCCAACATCAACCCGGCCATCCGCCGCCATCACCCCGGCCAGCAGTGCGCCCTCGCCGACGAAATCGGCGACAAAGCGCGTGGCCGGCTCGTGGTACAGCGCATACGGCGTGGCCCATTGTTCAATCCTGCCGCCGCGCATCACCCCGACCCGATCGGCAATGGCAAAAGCCTCGCGCTGGTCATGCGTGACCAGCACCGCAGCCACGTTCTCGCGCTTGAGGATCTGCCGCACCTCCTGACCCAGGGTTTCGCGCAGCATCACGTCCAGATTGGAAAACGGTTCGTCCAGCAGCAGCAGGCGGGGCCGCGGCGCCAGCGCACGCGCCAGGGCCACCCGCTGCTGCTGTCCACCGGACAGTTCGTGCGGATAGACCGCGTCGCGCCCGGCCAGGCCGACCAGCTCCAGCAGGCCGGCCACCCGCTCCCGGCGCGCGCCGTCGGCCAGCGCCTCCAGGCCGAAGCCGACATTGCCGGCCACGGTCAGGTGCGGAAACAGCGCATAGTCCTGGAACACCATGCCGATGCCGCGCCGGTGCGCGGCCATCTGGTAGCCGGCCCGGGAAAAAACCGTCCCGTCGACCCGGATCTCGCCGGCCGACAGCGGTTCAAAGCCGGCAATGGCGCGCAGCACCGTGGTCTTGCCGCAGCCGGACGCCCCGAGCAGGCAGCCGATCTCGCCGGCAGCCAGCGAAAACGACAGCCGGTCAACCACCGGGGCGTCACCATAGCGCACGCTGAGTCGATCGACGTCGAGCAGCGGCAATGCGTCTGTCTCATTCATGTGATTCATTCCCCTTGTCCGGACGGCTGCCCTGCAGCAGCCGTTCCCTGGCCAGCAACAACACCGGCGCCAGCCCCACCAGCACAATGGCAACGGACGGCAATGCGGCCCGCTCCCATTCCCCTTCACTGGTCATCTCGAATACCCGCACCGCCAGCGTGTCCCAGCCAAATGGCCTCGTCATCAGCGTGATCGGCATTTCCTTCATGATGTCGACGAACACCATCAGCAGCGCAACCAGTACGCCGCCGGACAATTGCGGCAGATACAGCCGCCGGAACAGCGCCATCCCGCGCACGCCAAGCAGGCGGGCAGACTCTTCCTGGCTGGGCGGCACGCGCTGGAACGCGCTTTCCACCGGCGAGAAGCCGACCGCGCAAAAGCGTGCCGCCAGTGCCAGCAGCATCACCACCAGCGTGCCCTTGAACACGGCCGTCTGCCCGGCCAGCGCCGGGACGTGATCGATCAGCACATTGTCCAGCCAGGCAACCGGCACGAACACGCCGACCGCGAGCACCGTGCCCGGCACCGCATAACCAAGCGTGGCCAGCCGCACCAGCAACCGGGTCGGCCAGCTGCGGTCGCGACGCTGCGCATAACCGAGCAGCAGGGCCAGCAGCAGCACCATGGTCGCGCCGAGCCCGGCCAGCACGACTGAATTCAGCGTGAACTGCCAGTAACGGGCATCGAGGTCAGCGGCGGCGACCTCGTACGCCCACAGCAGCAATTGCACGAACGGCACGACAAAGGCGACGCCCAGTACCGTGCCGGCCCACAGCGCCGCCCCCCAGCCGCGTGCACCGCCCAGCCGGAGGCGGCGCAGCGGTGTCGCCGCGCGCGCGGCATAGGCGCGCCGGCCGCGTGCATGCTGTTCGAGCCAGACCAGCAGAAACACCGCCAGAATCAGCAGTGATGCCAGTTGCGCGGCGGACGACAGCGAAAACAGCGAAAACCACGCCTTGTAGATGGCGGTGGTAAAGGTATCGACGTTGAACACCGCCACGGTGCCGAAATCAGCCAGTGTTTCCATCAGCGCCAGCGACAGCCCGCCAATGATCCACGGCCGCGCCATCGGCAGCGCCACGCGCCGGAAACCGCGCCGGCGGTCCAGTCCCAGCGAAGCGGCGGCCTCGAGCGCGCGCCGGCCCTGGGTCGCGAACGCATTGCGGGCCAGCAGGTACACATACGGGTACAGCGCCAGGCTCATGACCAGCACCACGCCGCCGATGGAACGGATCGGCGGAAACCGGACCGGACCGCCGGCCAGCTCGCGCAGCTGCGTCTGCAGCGGGCCGGTAAAGTCCAGCAGGCCGACCATCGCGAAGGCCAGCACATAGGCCGGCATCGCCATCGGCAGCATCAGCGCCCAGGCAAAGAAGCGCCGGCCGGGGAAATCGTGCACCGCCACCAGCCATGCCAGCGGCACGCCAAGCAGCAGCACCCCGGCACCGACGCCGCCGAGCAGGATCGCGGTATTGCCCAGCAGGCGCGGCAGCACGAACTCGCCAAGGTGCGACCAGATGTCCCGGTCGATGGTGGTAAACGACGACAGGATCACGGCGAGGGGCAGCAGCGTGACCAGCGACAGCAGCCCGGCCAGCCACTGCCAGCGCCGGACGGAAAAGGAGAACGGCATCGGATCGATTCAGACAAGCGGGAACGGGAAAAACCGCCCGGGGGCGGTTTCGGGAATCAGGCAGAAAATGAATCAGCGATACCCGGCACGATCCATCAGCTTGACCGCCTCGGCCTGCAGCTCACCGGCCTTGGACACATTCACGTAGTTGTGCTTGAAATCGCCCCAGGCGGCCACGGCCGGGTCCGGCTTCACCTTCGGGTTGACCGGGTATTCCATGTTCTTGTCGGCGTACAGGTTCTGCGCCTGCGGGCCGGACAGCCATTCGAGCAGCTTCAGCGCACCCTTCTCGTTCTTCGCATGTGCAGTCACGCCAGCACCGGACACGTTCACGTGGGTGCCGGAGGTCTTCTGGTTGGCCCAGAAGAGGCCCAGCGGCAGCCTGGGCTGCTTCTCCATCAGACGGCCGTAGTAGTAGGTGTTGGCAATGCCGACATCACACTGGCCGGCCGCAATCGCCTCCAGCATCCTGGTGTCGTCCGGGAACGGCGCCGTGGCCAGGTTGGCCACCCAGCCCCTGACGATCTTCTCGGTCCTGGCCGCACCGTGTTCGGCGATCATCGTCGCCACCAGCGACTGGTTGTAGACCTTCTTCGACGTGCGCAGGCACAGCCGGCCCTTCCACTTCGGATCGGCCAGGTTCTCGTAGGTCGACAGGTCGGCCGGCTTCACCTTCTGCGTGTTGTAGAACATGGTGCGGGCGCGCACCGACAGCCCGTACCACTGCCCCTTCGGATCACGCAGGTGGGCCGGCACATTGGCGTCCAGCGTCTTCGATGCGACCGGCTTCAGCAGGCCTTCATGCGCGGCCTGCCACAGGTTGCCGGCATCGACCGTCATCAGCATGTCGGCCGGCGTGTTTTTGCCCTCGGCCTTCAGCCGCTCCATCAGCGGACCTTCCTTGTCGGTGACGAACCTGACCTCGACCCCGGTCTCCCTGGTGTAGGCATCGAACAGGGGCTTGATGAGCTGCTCGTTGCGGGCGGTGTACACGGTCACGGCCTCGGCGTGCGCCAGCGCAGTCAGGGTGGACAGAGCCACCGCGGCCAGGGCGAATTTTTTCATCATGAATCCTTCAGTCGATCGGGGAAGTGAGAATGAAACTCACCTTACTTGTCGATTCTTAACGGATTCTTGGCACGTGCCCGTGTCAATGTTGAAAACAGTTCTCATTTACATCTTGACAGACCCGGTCCGGTATAGCTGATAATAATTCTCAATTATCCAGATTAACCCACGCTATCCCCTGAACAGGAGACAGACCATGAACGCGATGCTGGTTGGTGCCGATACCCTGGGCAACATTCCGAACGTCCTGAACGAATTCGGCATTTCCATTCACCGTCATGTCAGTGGCCGCAACAGCGCCCACCAGCGCAAGTCCAACACGCTGCCGGCAGACACCGACCTGCTGATCCTGTTCACCGATTTTCTGGGGCACAACGTGATGAAGCACTTCCGCTCGCTGGCCGCCAGCCGCGACGTCCGCTTCGTGGCTTGTCGCCGCTCAACCTGCGCGCTGAAGCAGGCGCTGTCGGCCGTGGGCCTGCAGACCTGCAGCGGCTGCGACACCCCCTGCGGCAGCGTCCGCCCGCTGAAACGCGTTTGAGCAACGCGGTCAGCGGCAGGCGTCCACCGCCTGCTCCAGGCGTTCCACGGCGATGATCTCCATGCCTTCCACCGGCTGCTTCGGCCGGTTGGCCAGTGGCACGATCGCCCGCTCGAAGCCCAGTTTCGCCGCTTCCCTGAGCCGCTCCTGCCCGCGCTGCACCGGCCGGACCTCGCCCCCCAGCCCCACCTCGCCGAACACCACCAGCTTGTCCGGCAACGGCTTGTTGCGCAAAGACGACACGATGGCGAGCAGCACGGCCAGGTCGGCCGCCGGCTCGGCAATCTTGACACCGCCCACCGCATTGACGAACACATCCTGGTCAAAGCAGGCAATGCCGGCATGCCGGTGCAGTACCGCCAGCAGCATCGCCAGCCGGTTCTGCTCCAGCCCCACCGTCAGCCGGCGCGGCTGCGGTGCGTGGGTGTCGTCGACCAGTGCCTGTATCTCGACCAGCAGCGGTCGGGTCCCTTCCTGGGTCACCAGCACGCAGGAGCCCGGCACGTCATCACGGCGGCTGGACAGGAAAATCGCCGACGGATTGCTGACTCCGCGCAGGCCGCGATCGGTCATTGCGAACACGCCCAGCTCGTTGACGGCGCCAAAGCGGTTCTTGATCGCGCGGATCATGCGGAAGCTGGAATGGGTGTCGCCCTCGAAATACAGCACCGAGTCGACGATATGCTCCAGCACGCGGGGCCCGGCCAGCGCGCCTTCCTTGGTCACGTGTCCGACCATGACGATGGTGATGCCGGTCTGCTTGGCCACGCGGGTCAGCTGGGCCGCACACTCGCGCACCTGGGCGACCGAGCCCGGCGCCGAATTCAGCGCATCGGCGTAGACGGTCTGGATCGAGTCGATGACCGCCACATCCGGTGCTTCATGCTTCAGCGTGGCAATGATCTGGTCGAGGCGGATTTCCGCCAGCAGGCGCACCGCCGATGCATCGACCGCCAGCCGCGACGCGCGCAGCGCCACCTGGGCGGCGGATTCCTCGCCGGTCACATACAGGACCTTGCGACTGAGTCCGATCGTGGCCAGCGCCTGCAGCAGCAGGGTCGACTTGCCGATACCCGGATCACCGCCGATCAGCACCACCGCACCATGTACCAGCCCGCCGCCGAGCACCCGGTCGAGTTCCTCGATGCCGGTCGGCGTGCGCGGCGCTTCCTCCGCCTGCACGTCGGCCAGGGTCTGCACCGAGGACGTGACCGACAGCGCTTCGTAGCGACCGCCCGGCTTCGCCGGCTCGATCACGGTTTCGGTCAGCGAGTTCCAGGCGCCGCAGCCCGGGCACTGTCCCTGCCATTTCGGCGAAGTCGCACCGCAGTCACCGCAGACATAGGCCGCTTTTGCGCGGGCCATGCTCAGTGGGCGGCCGGCGGTACCGGCGACGAGCGGCGGGCTTCTTCGTCGGCCGTCTTGCGCAGGGTCGGAATCAGTCGCTCGGACGCGTCAGCCACATTCTGGCGCCGGGTCGGCATGTGATCGGACGCATTGGTCGCCTCGATCACCTTCATCAGCTTTTCCACTTCCGGGTCCAGCGGCTCGCTCCGGGCCGGCTTCAGCGTTTCCGGCTTCTTGCCGGCTCCGGCCTTGTCGGCCGCCGGTACCGGCGGGGGCGGCGGCGTCAGGGTCGGCAGCTGGTTCTTGGCCATGTACTCGTTCATTTCCTTCCAGCCCGCGTACACCTGCGCACGGTCCGCGTCCGTATTGCGCTGATAGCATTCTTCCAGCGAGCGGCCAGTCTGCCGGCAGCCGGCACCGATCGCCTTGTTGGCATCACGGTTCAGGCCACTGACATTGCCAATCCAGTTGCAGCCGGTCGTTGCCAGGGTCAGGGCAAGCACAATGAGAGCGCGCATGAGTTGGGGTCCGTTCAAGAATTGAGTTCGACGACTTCGCCGCTGCGTCCCTGACTGGCCGGACCGCTCCAGTAGCAGAACGCCGGCAGCAGCGTTTCAATATTCGGCAGTTCGCTCTTTGCCTGCCCCGGATGGGTCCGCACGCGCTGCGGCGAGTTGACCGGGCCCGGCACCAGCAGATTCACGCGCAGGTTCGGATGCATGTCCCACTCGTCGGCGGCAATGCGGGTCAGATGCGACAGCCCGCTCTTGGACACCGAGAACGCGCCCCAGTACGGCGATGCTTTCAGGCCGTGGGTTTCGCCGACAAAGACCACCGCCGCATCCGGCGAACGGGTCAGCAGGGGCAGGCAGGCACGCGTCAGGGCAAACGGCGCCACGGTATTGATGCGGAACTGGTTCACCCATTCCTCGATGCGCTGGTCCTTCAGCGGCGACAGCGCATACATGTGCGCCGCGCAATGGACGATGCCGTCGAGCCGGCCGACGGTCTTGTAGATCTGCAGCGCCAGCTGCTCGAACTGCTCATCGGTGGTCGTCAGCAGGTCGAGCGGGATGGCAGCCGGTTCCGGGTAGCCGGCGGCGACGATTTCGTCATAGACCGCCTCGAGTCGACGCGCGCCGCGCGCCAGCAGCACGATGGTCGCGCCACGGCTGGCGAAGTCCATCGCCACGGCCCGGCCTATGCCCTGGGTCGCCCCGGTGACCAGAATGACGCGGTCTTTGAGTTCGTCGGCTTGGGGAAGGTAGTCGTTCATGTCCGGTTTTCTTGTTTGAGGCCCGCGTCCAGCGCGCGCGCGGCGGTCAATCCGCTGCGAACCGCACCCTCGATCGTGGCCGGATATTCATTTTGTACACCGTCGCCGGCAAGCCGCAGGCGCGCGTGCGGCGTGTCGGTCCGAAGCCGCTGCATGCCGGCCTCGCAACTGAAAGTCGCCCGCCTCTCGGCAATCACTTTCAACACTTCCACCCCATCGAGCTGCGGCCATTGCTGCGCCAGTTCTGCGGCGACCCGCTGGCCGATTTCAGCATGATCCCACGCTTCGTGAGCGCCGGGGCCACTGATGACGACCGCAAACAGGTCTTCCTGATCGCTGAATTGTCCGCGATCAAACACCCACTGGGCAATGCCGCCAGCCAGCCCCATCATCGGGAGCGGCAAACGGGCACCGGTCCGTGCACGCAAGTACACGGTGTATATCGGCTGAAAAGCGATGGAATTGACCCTGGATCGCAGATCGTCGAATGACCGGTCGGCCGGCAGCAGCGCAGACAGATGCTGTGGCGCCGTGGCCAGCACGCAACCATCGAAATGCTGGCCGTCGACATCGACTCCCGCGTCGACCGGCACGATACGCTGCACCCGGCAGCCGGGCCGGTATGCATGCCCGCGTGCGCCCAGCCAGGCGATGGCCGGTTCCGGCAGCAGCGCGGACAGGTCGGTACGCGGAATCAGCAGGTCGCTGGCGGCGCGGCCGGCGGCAAGGCTGTCGCGCAGCACGTTGGCCAGAATCTGCATGTCGGCCTTTGCCGGCGGCGTGTTCATGGCGGCCAGCACCAGCGGGGTCCAGAAGCCGTCGACCAGCGCCGGCCCCTGCCCGGTCGCCGCCAGCCAGGCGGCGACGGTCATGCCGGCCGGCACGCGAAAGCGCGCCAGCTGCAGCCGCAGCATGGCAGCCAGCAGACGCGCGCGCGCCGACCGGTCGAGCCCGGTCGCGGTCGCCAGCCCGGCCAGCACGTGCAGCGGCGCCGGCCACGCCGGCAGGCGCAGGCCGACACCGCCGGCCACGTCCAGCGCCAGCGGATGCCGCAGCAGCAGCCGGTCCGGATCGGCGCCGACCGACCGCATCAGCGCCAGTGTCTCGCGGTAGGCGCCGAGCAGCAGGTGCTGGCCATTGTCCAGCCCGCGCGGTGCCTGCCCCAGCCGCCGCGCACGGCCACCGGCCACCCGGCCGGCCTCGAACAGCGTGACCCGGTGATCCCGTCGCGCCAGTTCGACAGCAGCGGCAATGCCGGCATAGCCGGCGCCGATCACGGCGACCTGCGCCGGCTTCAGCCGAAGGTCCATGTTTTCCAGGCCAGCCACAGCTTGCGCAGCGGGGTCAGCGACAGGTGCTGGTTCAGGACCCTGGCCGGGCCGTCACGACGGATTTCGTCCAGTGTCGCCCGGTAGATGGCCGCCATCGCCAGCCCGACCCGCTGCGACTTGCGGTCGGCAGCCGGCAGCTGTGCCAGCGCCTGTGCGTACCACTGCTCGGCCCGCTCGATCTGGAAGGTCATCAGCCGGCCGAATGCCTCGCTTTCGCGATAGGCGAGCACATCGGCCGCCGGCACCCCGAAGCGCTGCAGTTCGTCGACCGGCAGGTAGATGCGGCCGCGCCGGGCATCCTCGCCCACGTCGCGGACGATATTGGTCAGCTGGAAAGCGATGCCGAGATCATGTGCATAGTCGAGCGTGCGCGGATCGGTATGGCCGAAAATCCGCGCCGACAACTGCCCGACCACGCCGGCCACGCGGTGACAGTAGCGCTGCAGATCGGCAAAGGTCGCGTAGCGCGCCTGGTCCAGATCCATTTCCATGCCGTCGATAATCTCGCCGAACAGCCCCTGCGGCAGATCCATGGCCTGCACGTGTGGCTGCAGCGCCCGGGTCACCGGATGCGTCGGCGCCCCGGCGTACAGCGCGGCCAGTTCGCCGCGCCACCAGTTCAGCGTCATCCGCGCCACCTGTTCTTCGCGGGTTTCGTCGACCACATCGTCGACCTCGCGACAAAACGCGTACAGGGCGGTAATCGCCCGCCGCCTGTCATCGGACAGGAAGCGGAAGCTGTAGTAGAAACTGGAACCGCTTTTCGCGGCCTTGTCTTCGCAATACTGGTCCGGCGTCACGCCGCCCTCCCCCTGAATGTGTTCATTGCCGACTGCGGCTGTCTTATTTTTTTCTCAGTGCCCGCCAGACCATATAGGCCCAGTCGCGACTATCCAGCACCGGCCGCTGACGGAAGACATCGCCGTCAACCTGATGAATCTTGTACAGGATGCGTTCGCCACCCATGACGATCATCCGCAGTTCGAAGCCGAAGCGGCCTCTCATCTGCTGCGCCAGCGGCGCCCCGGCTGCCAGCATGCCGCGCGCGCGCTGGATCTGATCGCGCATCATGGCGCCCCACAGGCCGCCGGTGTCGGCGCGGCCGATCTGTGCCTCGTCGATGCGGTAGCGCCGCAGGGCGTCCTGCGGCAGGTAGACCCGGCCCTTTTTCCAGTCCAGCGCCACGTCCTGCAGGAAGTTGATCAGTTGCAGCGCAGTACAGATGCCGTCGCTCATCGCCACCCGGCGCGCATCGTGCTCGCCCATCAGCTGCAGCATCAGCCGGCCGACCGGATTGGCCGACTTGCGGCAGTACGACACCAGATCGCCAAACGTCTCGTAGCGGGTGACCGTCACGTCCTGTTCGAATGCGTCCAGCAGGTCATGGAACGGTTGCATCGGCAGCGCGTGCCGGCGGATTTCCCGCGCCAGTTCGGCATACAGCGCGTCGCCGGGCGTCTGGCCGGCCTCGATCTCGTGCAGCCGGGCCCGGCAGACCGCCAGCGCGGCCAGCCGCTCGCCGGCACTGGCATCCCCTTCGTCGGCAATGTCGTCGGCACTGCGCGCAAAGCGGTAAATGGCGTGCACGGCACGGCGGATCCGGCGCGGCAACAGAATGGAACCTACCGGAAAATTCTCGTAATGTCCGACGCCCACTGTCCCGTCCCGTCTGGTCTCAAAGCCGCAAAGTATAGCCCAGCCAGCCCGGCCCAAGACGGGAACGACGGAAAAGTGTTGACAGGCTGAAAGCCGATCAATAATATGCGCCCCACTTCGACGCAGCGCCGGCCCAACCGCGCTGCAGATTGTGTCGGATTCGTGGGGGTATAGCTCAGCTGGGAGAGCGCTTGCATGGCATGCAAGAGGTCAGCGGTTCGATCCCGCTTACCTCCACCAACGGTTTCGCGGTATCGCAACGGTTCAGTGTTGCGACGATCCGGAAGATGTCCCCATCGTCTAGAGGCCTAGGACACCGCCCTTTCACGGCGACGACCGGGGTTCGACTCCCCGTGGGGACGCCAGCATCAGGAAAAAGCGGCTGCTTGCCATCAAGCAGCCGCTTTTTCTTTGCCTGTCGTTTTCGCCCCCCCCCTGCCCCGGCACGACCCGGCGTCTGCAATCCATAAAATCAGGTCTCTGATTCATCATTTATTTTCCCGTCGGATAAGACTGGATTAACACTCGCAGGCATGTCGATCCGGTCATATAAAAATCGGACCCCATTTCGATATGGCCGAATGCTCATATAACCTATCATCCCGGCAGCAGCTTTCACGCTGACAAAACAAGAACAAATAGAGCGAGCCCTACGTCCTCACTTTTCTATATACCTATAATGCAGGAGCTTCCTCATGTTGCAATTTTTCCGGATGACGAGTATTCGGACCCGCCTGATATTGGGCTTTGCACTGGTTTTACTGTTTCAGCTCTTGCTCTCTTTCAGTATCTGGCAACAACAGCGCGCGATGCAGGCCGAAGTCACATCCATCGTGGAAATCTCCGGCCTGAACATTCATGAATTGAATTCCCTGCAGCAACACGGCAACGATATTCTGCGCGCCATCAATCAGGCCGAGCAGAGAATGGACGCCAGTGTCATCGGCAATACCGTGGCAGAACAGCGTCAGCAGATCCAGCAGAATCTGTCCCGTCTGCGAGCCAATATCGACAGTGCCGACAGCATGCCGAGCGAACGCGAAGCATTAAGCAAGATGCTTTCCGCGTACAACGACTTCAATACCGAAGCCGACAAGACCCTGCGCCTGATTGCAGCCAGGGATGCCGCCGCCACCCAGCAGCAACAGGACGGGCCGATGAGCGCCAGTCATGAACGTCTGCAAGCGGCCGTCAATGCGCTGCTGAATATCGAGTTCGATTCCAATACCGAAGACAGCGAACAGATTCTGGCGCTGATGCAGACCAATCACATGATCCTGCTGGTCGTGACCCTGATCACGCTCAGCCTCGGCATCCTGCTGGCCTGGGTACTGACCCGTTCCATCACCCTGCCGCTGGGCCAGGCCGTCGATGCTGCCGACGCCGTGGCCGCCGGCCGGCTCGACCATCAGGTCGACATCACCCATGGCGGCGAACTCGGCCGCCTGCAGGCTGCGATGCAGCGCATGATCATCCAGTTGCGCCAGACCGTCGGCAGCGTCCGTCAGGGGGTCGATGATGCCAGCACCATGAGCGAGGAACTGGCCACGGCGGCACAGCAGGTCCACGAGGCCTGCAAGTCGCAGTCGGGCTCGGCCAGCGCCTCCGCCGCCGCGGTGGAACAGCTGTCGGTCAGCATCAGTCTGGTCAGCGATGCCGTGGCCGCCCTGCGCCAGAACGCCACCGCCAATCTCGACGACAGCCGCCAGGGCGTCATGCAGATGGGCCAGCTTGAGCAGGCGATGGTGTCGATGCAGTCGCTGATCCGCAATCTGGCCACGGCGGTCGACGACTTCGTCAACAGCTCGGCTTCCATCACCCAGATGACCGGCGATGTGCGCGACATTGCCGACCAGACCAATCTGCTGGCGCTGAATGCCGCCATCGAGGCGGCGCGTGCCGGCGAGGCCGGGCGCGGTTTTGCCGTGGTCGCCGACGAGGTCCGGCTGCTGGCGGAGAAGTCCGCCACGTCGGCCTCGGAGATCGATGCGGTCAACCGGCAACTCGGCGACAAGTCCGCCGCCCTCAGCGAGGTCGTGCGTCAGGGGCTGGATGCCCTGCAGGCCAGCGTGGAAAAGATGGAACACGTCGCCACCCTGTTCCGCGCCAGTGCCAGCAGTGCCGAACATGCCAATGCCGATATCGACCATATCGCCAATCAGGCACAGGAGCAGAAAGTCGCCAGCGGCGAGATCGAGCGCCACATGGAACAGATGGTGGCCATGACCGAACAGACCACGGCGGCCATGGAAAGCATGACCGAACACAGTGCGGCCATTGCCACGCTGTCGAAGACACTGGACGACAGCGTCAGCATTTTCAAAATCTGACAGCAGACTGCTGTCAGTCGGGGGCACGGCAGTCTGCCGGATTGAAGCCAGCCTCTTCCGCCCCCCGCTGCGCTCGTCCATTCTTCGTGGGCGGCGTTGACGGACAGTCCGGGCCGCCCCTTGCCGGGCGGCTTTTTTCCGCCCGTGTCCTGCAGCCTGCGGCGCCAGGCCTTACACTGCGTGTCTTTCCCGATTCCACCCTATCAGCAGGTCTTTCCGTTGGAACCCATTGCCGTCATCGACTTCGAAACCACCGGTATCTCTCCCGGCCAGCAGGGACGCGCGACCGAAATCGCCGCCGTGCTGGTCGAAGATGGCCACATCGTTGCCCGCTACCAGAGCCTGATGAACGCCGGCGTCAGCGTGCCGCCGTTTATCGAGGCGCTGACCGGCATCTCCACCCGCATGCTGCGCGAAGCACCGCCGGCGGCGCAGGTGATGCGCGAGGTCGCCGCCTTCGTCGGCGACACGCCGCTGGTTGCCCACAATGCCGCCTTCGACCAGAAATTCTGGGATGCCGAACTGGCACGCATCGGCCTGGCCCGCCGGCAGGCATTCGCCTGTTCGATGCTGCTGTCGCGCCGGCTGCTGCCGGACGCGCCGAACCACAAGCTCGGCAACCTGACCGCCTGGGCGCAACTGCCCGTCACCGGACAGGCGCACCGGGCACTGGCCGATGCGGAAATGGCAGCCAATCTGACCACCTATCTGCTTGACCAGTTGCAGACCCGCCATCGCGTCGCGGCACCGACCCATTCGCTGCTGTGCGCGCTGCAGCGCGTGCCAAAGGCCCGGGTCGGCGAATTCCTGCGCCAGCAACCGGGAAAGTCCGCACCATGCCGGTCACGCTGAACGAACTCGAAGTCGAATTCAGCGCCATCCGTGCGCAGGGCGCCGGCGGCCAGAATGTGAACAAGGTGTCGAGCGCGGTCCACCTGCGCTTCGATATCCGCGCGTCTTCACTGCCGGATGCGGTCAAGGAAGCACTGCTGGCCCTGCACGACCAGCGCATCGCCAAGGATGGCGTGATCGTCATCAAGGGGCAGCGCTATCGCAGCCAGGACAAGAATCGCGCCGATGCACTGGAGCGCCTGCGCCAGCTGATCGCCAGCGTGTGCGTGCCGGTCAAGGCGCGCAAGGCGACCCGACCGACCCATGGTTCGGTGAAACGACGGCTGGAATCGAAAGGCAAGCGCGCAGAGGTGAAGCGTCTGCGGGGAAAACCCGCCGAATAGTTGCATCAGGGCCAAAGGAAAAACCCTTTCTGTTTCATTCCCTTATCCGCTTTGCCGGCCATGGCAGCCAGATTTCTTGTGACAGGGGGCTTGCGCAGTACGAATCACTATGGCAAAGTTGCGTCCTCTTCAGCGCAGTCCGCCGATTGTCGCCGAAGAAACGGGGGGTATAGCTCAGCTGGGAGAGCGCTTGCATGGCATGCAAGAGGTCAGCGGTTCGATCCCGCTTACCTCCACCAGGATCAGAGAAAACGGCAGCGGAAACGCTGCCGTTTTTTCGTTCGTCGCCGCACCGCCGACAACATCTTTTGCTCCGGATACTAGCACTTGGGTCCAGATACCATGCGCCGTTAACTGGCATCCCCGTGAGAGCCTGGAGCAAATCGTGAAAATAGCGCACAAGCTCGTTATTCTGAGTCTATCCATTATTGCCGTTTTCGCCATTCAGATATCGGTCTCCCTGTATTTGATGTCCCGGGCGAGAATCAGCGTGGAAAACATTACCGGTAATGTGATCCCGACCCTGTCCCGGGTACCGGCAATCCAGATGGAATTTTCCGAGGCGCGCCGCAGTCTGGTTTTATATGCCGCCTCCGATCCGGCTGCACGAGCGGATCTGCGCCAGCAATTCATCAACAAGCGCAGTGAAATCGACACCGCGCTTGCCGGCTATGAAGAAGCCCTCAAACTGGATCCGGCTGAAATTCTGGACGAAGACCAGCGCCTGTTTCAGGAGCTGAAAACCAGACTGGGTCTCTGGCTCGATTCGACCGGAAAACTGCTGGACAGCAGCGATGAAACCCGGCTTCATGCCTACCTTGCCGGCGCCAGCCGCCCGTCGCAGGCAGCCAGCAATGTGTATCAGGCCATTGATGCCCTGACTGAATTCAACAATGGGGAAGCGCGACGCCAGAATGCCCTGACGGAGAACACCCTGTCGCTGATGACAACCGGCACCCTGGTCATCAGCCTCGGCAGTGGTCTGTTGCTGACCCTGGCCTGCGTTCTGCTGTCACGCAGCATTGTCCGCCCCCTGCTCCGGCTGCAGCGTGACAGCGTCCATGTCAGTGACCACTACGATTTCACCCATCGCTTCGAGGGCGAACGGCGGGATGAAACCGGCAAGACGGCACTGGCACTGAATGATCTGCTGGCCAGTCTCCAGCACAGCCTGGGCCGGCTGGTCATGATCGGCAACCGCGTCGGCCATGGCTCGGAGACACTCGACAGCCGCGCCTGCGCGCTGTCGGCAACATCGGACCGGGTGACCCGCTCCACGGTGGAGATGGCGGCAGCGATCGAGCAGATGACGGTGAGCATTGCCCATGTCGCCGAGCAGTCCGGCGACGCGCTGCGCGCGGCGCAGACATCAAGGGAGCTGGCCGAGAGTGGCAGCACGGCCATTGCCGACACCATAAACAAAGTCCACTGCATTGCCGACCAGGCGGCCCGCAGCTCGACCCAGGTGGCGACCCTGTCCGCGCAGCTGTCCGATGTCAGCGCCATCGTCACCATCATCAAGGACATCGCCGACCAGACCAATCTGCTGGCGCTGAATGCGGCGATTGAAGCCGCCCGTGCCGGCGAGCGGGGACGGGGGTTTGCCGTCGTGGCGGACGAGATCAGGAAACTGGCCGAACGGACAGCAGAATCGACCCAGCAGATTTCGGCCACCATCACCCATGTCCAGGGCGAGGCGGTCGAGACGGTGGAGGCCATTCAGCGCACGGAGGAAGAAGTCATCGCCGGAGTGGCTCACGCCCGGTCGGCCGATGAAGCGATCGGAAAGATCCTGGCTGGCGCCAGCACGGTGGTCGACCGGATCAGCGAGATTTCCGAAGCGATGCGCGAACAGCACATTGCCAGCAACGGCATCGCCATCGAAGTCGAAAGAATCGCCAGTCTGGCGGAGGAAAGCCACGCCGGCGCCATGGAAACGGCCAATGTCAGCACCAGCCTGAACCAGGATGGCACTGCACTGCTGGCCATCGTCGCCCAGTACCGGGTGTGACCGGCGGGCGGCGGGACTACTCGCCGCTCCCGCCCTTTTTCATGCTCTTGCCGGCCTCGGCGCGTGCGCGACGCACCGCCTTCGGGTCGGCAATCAGCGGGCGATAGATCTCGACCCGGTCATGTTCGCGCAGCACGGTCTCTTCGCTGATCGCTCTGGAGAAGATGCCAAGCGCCATCTGCGCCGGGTCGATATCGTCGAACTGCCCGAGGATGCCGGACTGGCGCACCGCCTGCCCGGCCGTGGTGCCGGCGGCGACCTTCAGCCGGATGATCATCTGCCGCTCCGGCCGCGCATAGGCGACCTCGACGTCGAAGGATTCAGTCGTCGCCATACAGCTTGTCCGCTTCCCGGATAAAGGCGTCGACCAGCGACGTCATGATGCGGCTGAACACCGGCCCGATCACCTTCTCCAGCAGCTTGCTGGAAAAATCATAGCTGAGTTCGAACACGATCTTGCAGCCGATATCGCCCAGCGGCTGGAAGCGCCAGCCCCCCGACAGGTGCTTGAACGGGCCATCGACCAGATCCATGTCGATGCGCTCGTTGTCGACCAGCCGGTTGCGGGTGGTGAAATGCTGCCGGATGCGCAGATAGTCGATATGCAGGCTGGCCACCATCTCGCCATTGCCGGACTCGACGACCTCGGCATGCGAGCACCAGGGCAGGAATTTCGGATAGCGTGGCACGTCGTTGACCAGATTGAACATTTGGGCCGGAGAGTGCGCCACCAGGACGGTTTTTTCGATGACGGGCATGTAAGAGGAAGAAGGGGCCGGTGTGGACAGTCGCGCATTATAAACCGGCCGGCACGCCCCGCGCGGACCAGGATCAAGCTGTTGAATCAAGGCGGATTTCGGCCCGGGGCCGGATTTTGCTACAATAGCCGGCTTCACGGAGCCCGCTATGAGCATCATCGAAAACAGAAAGGCGTTGCACGACTACTTCATCGAAGAACGCTTCGAGGCCGGCCTCGTGCTTGAGGGATGGGAAGTCAAGTCGATCCGCGCCGGTCGCGCGCAGATCAAGGAAGGCTATGTCGTACTGATCAACGGCGCATTCTGGCTGATCGGCGCGCACATCTCCGCCCTGCCTACCGCCAGTACCCACATCACTCCCGACCCGGTACGCCGCCGCAAGCTGCTGCTGTCCCGCCGCGAGACCGACAAGCTGATCGGCAAGGTCGAACGCGCCGGCTACACCATTGCGCCGCTGAACCTGCACTACAAGCAGGGCTGGATCAAGCTGGAAATCGGCCTGGCCAAGGGCAAGAAGCAGCACGACAAGCGCGAGAGCACCAAGGAACGGGAAGCGGAACGCGAGAAGCAGCGCTATATGAAAGAAAACCGCAAGTGACGCGCCCCGTGCCGCGCCACTGCCCACAATCCGAATATTCCGGCCGCGCCGTGCGCGGCCTTTGCCATTAAGACAGCCAGGGAACGCCATGGACAAGATCCTCATCCTCGACTTCGGCTCGCAAGTCGCCCAACTGATCGCCCGCCGCGTGCGCGAAGCCCACGTCTACTGCGAACTGCACCCGTACGACATGCCGATCGCCGACATCCGCGCGTTCGCGCCGAAGGCCATCATCCTGTCCGGCGGCCCGAACTCGGTGTACGAATCCGAATACCTCGCCGATCCGGCGCTGTTCGATCTCGGCGTGCCGGTGCTCGGCATCTGCTACGGCATGCAGTGGATGGCCCAGTCGCTGGGCGGCAAGGTCGACGCCGGCCACATGCGTGAATTCGGCTACGCCGAAATCCGCGCCCGCGGCCACTCCAAACTGCTGGAAGGCCTGCAGGACCGCGCCAACGACGCCGGCCACGGCCTGCTCGACGTGTGGATGAGCCATGGCGACAAGGTCGTCGCGCTGCCGGACGGCTTCAAGGTCATCGCCGAAACCCCGTCCTGCCCGATCGCCGGCATGGCCGACGAGGCCCGCCACTTCTACGGCGTGCAGTTCCACCCGGAAGTCACCCACACCCGGCGCGGCACCGAGATGATCCACCGCTTCGTGCTGCACATTGCCGGCGCGCAACCGTCGTGGACCATGCCGAACTACATCGACGAAGCGGTGAAGAAGATCCGCGCCCAGGTCGGCAGCGAGGAAGTCATCCTCGGCCTGTCCGGCGGCGTCGACAGCTCGGTGGCCGCCGCGCTGATCCACCGCGCCATCGGCGACCAGCTGACCTGCGTGTTCGTCGACCATGGCCTGCTGCGCCTGAACGAAGGCCAGATGGTGATGGACATGTTCGCGAAGAACCTCGGCGTGAAGGTGATCCAGGTCGACGCCAGCACCGCCTTCATGGGCAAGCTCGCCGGCGAAACCGACCCGGAGAAGAAGCGCAAGATCATCGGCGCCGAATTCGTCGAAGTGTTCCAGGACGAGTCGAAGAAGCTGACCAACGCCCGCTGGCTCGCCCAGGGCACCATCTACCCGGACGTGATCGAATCGGCCGGCGCCAAGACCAAGAAGGCGCACACCATCAAGAGCCACCACAACGTCGGTGGCCTGCCGGAAACGCTGAACCTCAAGCTGCTGGAACCGCTGCGCGAACTGTTCAAGGACGAAGTCCGCCAACTCGGCATCGAGCTTGGCCTGCCGCACGACATGGTCTACCGCCACCCGTTCCCGGGCCCGGGCCTTGGCGTGCGCATCCTCGGTGAAGTCAAAATGGAATTCGCCGACCTGCTGCGCCGCGCTGACGCGATCTTTATCGAAGAACTGCGCAACACCATCGACCCGGCCAGCGGCAAGACCTGGTATGACCTGACCAGCCAGGCCTTTGCCGTGTTCCTGCCGGTCAAGTCGGTCGGCGTGATGGGCGACGGCCGCACCTACGACTACGTGGTCGCCCTGCGCGCCGTGGTCACCAGCGACTTCATGACCGCCCACTGGGCCGAACTGCCGTACAGCCTGCTCGGCCGGGTGTCGAACCGCATCATCAATGAGGTGCGCGGCATCAACCGGGTGGTGTATGACGTGAGCGGCAAGCCGCCGGCGACGATTGAGTGGGAATGATCCGGCGATAGTTTTCAGCCTTTGGCCACTATCGTGAACAACGATGAAACCCCTGAATTTTCAGGGGTTTCTTTGTTTCTACGGTCGACCGCTATTGATGGAGGTCGGCTCATGCCGCCACTGCCACCTCCGCAAGCCGATTGCACCTGCAAATCCTTTGCCACCACCCGGCAGGCACCGTGCCGAAGACGATAATCACCTCAGCCCCCCGCCCGAGCCCCCTGACGCAGCAGATCAACATTCTGGTCGATGCGGCTCTGGATCATGTGCAGGGTGTCGTGGGTGATGAGCTGCGGATACTGCTTGTCGGCGATGACGGCAAACTGGCTGGCCACGTCGCAGATGCGGTCAACGATGCGGCCGGCTGTCTCCTCGGAAACCTCGGCCTCCTCGGCCAGTCGGAGCATCGCGGTGCGATCAATCTCCAGTGCCTCCCCCATCACGTCCATCTGGTGATACCCGCCGGGCCCCTCGCAGAAGGTCACGTCGTAAGCCGGCGCCAGCTTCCACTCGCCAGTTGGCGACATAAGGTAGGCGAAGTTCTTGGGGTGGTCGTCCCGGTTGTTGAACGCCACATTGAAGACGGCACGCTCGAAGGCGAATGCCTTCTCTCGCACGTCGTTGGTGCACATCTGGGTCGCGCGCAAGAAGTTGACGTAGTCCAGGACCCCGGGGCTCTTGTAGTCGCCCCCGGTAAAAGCGGCGAGGCTTTGCATGGGAATGCGCTGACCGTCCTGACGATCAAAGCGTTTGCTGGCGAACGCCGCCAGCCCATCGGGCAGACTGAAATACTGCGTGTCCGGGGTCTGGATACCGCACATGCGCAAACACGCGGCATAGACCATTTCGATAGTGCACACTTCTGCATGCTCGTCTTTGGCCGGGAACTTGACCAGCCAGGCTTCGAAGCCCGGCGTCACGGCAGTGGTAAATGCACCGGTTTGAGGATCGCGATAAACCAGCGCCTTTGGTCTGGCACCTTGGGGCGAGCCCCCTACCAGCAGCAGTCTCTGCAGGAATTCTCCACCGTCGCCACGGAGCACTTCCTGCACTTCGGCGGCAAGCCGATCGAGCGAGAGATGCACTCGGGATCCCTGGCCCTCGGGCACCACTGGCTCGAACGATATGGCGCCCATCGCATTGCTGCCAATGTATGCCAGTCGCTCCAGGGGGCCGATACGCGCAGTGGCAAGACCACGGCGCCGGAACAAACGGTCCATCAACAACATGCCCCAGCCGTCAGGCAACGCGTCATAGACGGGTCCTGGCAATCCCAACTGGTGGGACGGGAAACCCCGGCGCAGCGGGGGCCCCGCCAGCGGCAGGGTGTAGGACGACAGCTCCAGGCCTTTTTGCCTGGCCTCATTGCTGTACTCAAACACGATCTGGGGGCGACCGGTCAGGGCGGTGGTGGAGATCAGCGTGCCCCATAGCCATCGCTCACCCCAGCCCTCGTAGTACACGTTTACTTGCTCAAGCATTGCCGGACTTCCTCCTGGCACGGTGACGACTGGCGCTGTTTTCGTAGCGCCGAATGTCTTCGAGGCTGTCCAGTTTTGGCAGGAACAGGTCTTCGAGCTCCCGGGCCCGGCCAAGGACCATTGCCACGCGGACCACGTTCTCGAACCCGACATTGCGCCCGGCCTCGAGGTTGGACACGGTATTGGCGCCGATGCCGGCGCGACCGGCCACGTCGGCTTGCGTCATCTGCAGCGCCAGACGCTCCGTGCGCAGACGCTCGCAAAGCCGTTTGACGACCTCATCCGGCTTGCTGAAGCTTAAATCCAGCATGGCGTGCATTCCTGTCGAGTCCTGCTTGTTGGCATCCGAAATTGCAGAATCAGCCAAAGCACCGATCAAGCATAATAATTCCTGTATTTTGTGTCTTATATTAAATAATAGTACTTTAGCCACAATATACTGGATTTAATTTTACCATGATCTGCGATCGTACCGGCTTTCCCGGTCACGCCGGTCAAGACACGAAAGCGATCAGGACTGCCGACAAGTAAAGGCCCAGTCCGAAGACAGTGTGCGTCATCACGCTGCGCAGGCAGTTCCTGCCGGGCGCCGGGGTTCTGGAAGACGCGAATCCCGCCCCCATGGCTGGCTGTATCAGGAACAGCGGTACAACCACGGTCGCGGCACCCACGATGATGGCGGGCGCCGGGGTCGGCGCCTGCAGCCAGGCCAGGCCCTGAATGCAGGCCAGGAGAACGGCGAAGGCAATGCCGGTGGCGTAGTGCACGATCCAGCCCAGCGCTGCTTCCCTGTGCACCGGACGGGCCTGGCCGATGCGGGTGTGTGAAAACCGGCCATGGCACAGGTGTCCCACCCAGCGCCCGACCAGGGCGAAGTTGAGCGTGGGAACGCCAAGCGCCCTCATGAGCATCAGCCAGAGATCCATGATGACCGTGGCGCCAATGCCCATCAGGACAACCCGTGTTGCCGCTTCCAGTAATGCCATGCCCGCCTCCCCTTTATTGACTGCCCGGATTGACGGATGGATGATAGAAGTTGAAGTCAACTTCAAGTCAATGGGTCGATGCATGGATATCGCGGAAGTCGCCAGGCGAACGGGGGTTCCTGCTCACACGCTGCGTTTTTATGAGAAAAAGGGGCTGATCTCGTCGGTCAGCCCGCGTGGAGTGCGCCGCCAGTTTGCACCGTCCGTGCTCGATCAGCTGGCCCTGATCGCGCTGGGTCAGGCCGGTGGTCTTTCGCTGGATGAAATACGCACCATGCTTTCCCCGAGTGGAGAGGCGCGCGTCGACAGGGCGATGCTGGTGGCCAGGGCTGATGAGATCGATGCGACGATCAAGCAGCTTCAGGCCATGAGCCGCGGATTGCGGCATGCGGCCGCATGTCCCGCCGCCAGTCATGCCGCGTGTCCGACCTTTCAGCGCCTGCTCAAGGCTGCGGCTGCCGGTGCCCTGAAACAGCAGCGCACCTGCCCGCACGGTTGAAGGATGGCTGACTGCCTGCACGACGGAGCGCCTCGAACGGGTGAGCGGCACGGCTTTGCCCTTGACCGCCGATACCCTTAAGATTGCAGAAGAACCACACTTCACCGGGGTTATCGTCATGCGCCATTGATGCCGCCGTCTTCATGACGGCCAGTCTCCACCTACCCCCACAAGCAGGGGGAGTACCTGGCATCCCTGGAGTGACACATGACGAGTCCCGGTCTCACGCTGGAAGGCGTATCCCATGTTCTGCCGGACGGCAGAACGCTTTTCACCGGCCTCAACGAACAGTTTGATCTGCGCCGCACCGGTCTGGTCGGGCGCAATGGCATCGGCAAGACCGTGCTGGCACGCATGCTGGCCGGACAGGTTCCGCCGACGACCGGGCGTTGCATGCGCTCTGGCAGCGTGTATTACCTGGCACAGCAGGTATCGCTTCCGGCAATCCCGACCGTTGCCGGTCTGGCCGGTGTGCAGGCCACGCTCGATGCGCTGGAACGCATCGAGGCGGGCAGTACGGCGCCCGGGGATTTCGATGCCGTGGGCGACCGCTGGGATATGCACCAGCGATTGCAGCACGAGCTGGAGCACCATGGTCTGGGCTATCTCGATGCGGCGACGCCAGCCTGCACGCTCAGCGGCGGCGAAGCCATGCGCGTGTCGCTGATCGGTGCCTGGTTGTCGGATGCCGATTTCCTGATTCTGGACGAGCCCAGCAACCACCTCGACCGGCCGGGCCGCCAGGCACTGATTGCGCAGCTGCAGTGCTGGTCGCGCGGACTGCTGGTCGTCAGCCACGACCGCCAGTTGCTGGAGACGATGGCGCGCATCGTGGAGCTGTCTTCGCTGGGACTGCGCAGCTACGGTGGCAATTACTCCTTTTACGCCCAGTGCAAGGTGCAGGAGCGGCAGAACGCCGTCCGGCAGCTTGAGCAGCGCAAGCACGAACGCCAGCGCGAAGAACAGTCCCTGCGCGAGCAGCACGAGCGCCAGCAGCAGCGGCAGGCGCGCGGCAACCGGCACGGGCACGAAGCCAATCAGGCCAGGATTCTGCTCGACCGTCAGAAAGCGCGCAGCGAAACTTCGGCGGGCAAGCTGCACCAGCAGCATGCCGCGGCCCGTGAACAACTGGCCCGGCGCGTGCACGAGGCCGCCCGGCAGGTCGAGGACGACATGGCCATCGTGCTGCACGCGCTGCCGGTCGCCCCGTCTTCACAGCGACGTGTCGCCGAGCTCGATGCGGTGGTGCTGCCCTTCGTGCCGGCAGCCACGCGCCATGTCAGCCTGACGTTGGGCGGACAGCAGCGTGTGGGGCTGGTCGGGCCCAACGGCTGCGGCAAGTCGACCTTGCTCAAAGTCCTCGCCGGCCAGCTCCAGCCTCTGGCCGGGACATGCAGAACGCCGGTTAAGGGCATCCATCTGGATCAGCGGCTGGCCAGCCTGGCACCGCAGCGCTCCGTGCTGGAACAGATGCGTGACGCCAATCGCACGGCCACGGAAAGCGCGCTGCGCATGCGCCTGGCCCAGCTCGGGCTGGATGCCCGGAAAATCGTCGTGCCCAGCGATTCACTCAGCGGTGGCGAGCGCCTGAAAGCGGCGCTGGCATGCGTGCTCTATGCCGACCCGCCAGCGCAGTTGCTGTTGCTGGATGAACCCGGCAACCATCTGGATCTGCCTTCGCTGCAGGCGCTGGAGACCATGCTGCGCAGCTATCAGGGCGCGCTGGTCGTGGTCTCGCACGACGATGCCTTCATGGACAGGCTGGGTTTGACGCATCGCCTGGTGGCGACCGGACAGGGATGGCGACTGGAGCCGTGGTGAGGAACACGGCAGTCAGAAACGACACTCGAAAGTTGTCATCTGACACCCCCGTAAAACCCTCCTGATGCTGGAGATCACTGATGGCCCGTTCGTCTCATCCGGGCGGGGTGCTGTGGTGGTGTGAGATATCCCGACAGAGAAGTCAGAGATAATTGGGACTTGCCGGGACGATATGGGAAGAGTCTGGACGACAGAACTGAAAAACTGTTGCAACAGATGAAAGTCAGAACGGGCCAGATTGTGGCCCGTTCGTTCAGGTGAACATGTCGCCTTGGCGGCGTGCCGTCTCTTCCTGGCGGACGGTCTTCACGATCTTGTAAATCCACTGCAGCGAGACACCGTACTTGCGTGCCAGGTCGCTATGGTTGGTGCCGTTGAACGCATCGTAAATCTGCTGGTCACGCTGGGACAGCTTGTAGGACAGCCCCATCGGGAAATAGATGTTCTGGCCACCCCAGTGTGCGGCCATGCGGTCCGCGATCTCCCGGCCAGCCTGCTCGGCCCTGGCGGGCTCAATGCCCAGCAGCTCGGTCAGCGCTACCGCAGTATGTTGAGCGAGGTCGACCAATAGTTCCGGCCCCTTGCTCTTGAAGTCCGCCCCCCCTTTCATACGTCCTCCCTGACAAAGTGTCCTATGACGGCCTTGAATTCGATCTCGGTCATATCGCCCACGCTGGCCCTGCGTCCAAGCACCTGATTGGCTGCATCACGCAGTTGGTCTTCCTGTGCGGCCATCTGCTCAATGCTGGAGGGGGAAGCCAGGTGCATAGCCTTTGCCAACCTGGCACGGCGGTCCCAGATCACACGCTCGCGCCACTCTTTCAGATGCTCAATAACCTGGCTGGCCTGTTCGGCCGATAGCCACTTCAACATGTCGACCCTGGTCATGCGGGCGACGAAGGTACGCAGGGCCAATTCCGACGGATTGCGTACTACGCCCATACTCGCCAGCTCCAGCCACAAGCCGCGAATCATTTTCGACTGTGGGTCATCGGCCAGGCTCAAGCCGCTGTTCTTGGAACGCACCTTGAAGCCGCTACGCTTCATGTATTCCAAAACCTTCTCCAGTTCTGGAACGGTCAAATTTGCAGCTGACGCCTTCTTTCCAATCCGCAGCAGGATGGCGCGATAGCTGCCGTCATCCAGGCCGAGATCGCGCTTGGCCACGTGGACCAGGCGGATCAGCCGTTGGCGTTCTTGATTCATTTGCGGTGCATTCATCGTTGGCTGCTCATCAGTACCCGGCGACCCTGCCGGGCAGACCACGCACATGTGTCCATGCGCGCGGTTTCGCTTTACGCGGCGGCGTCCTTCAGTGCCTTGGCCGGCGCAAATCGGGGAACGCGCCTGGCTGCAATCTGGATGGTTTCCCCGGTTTTCGGGTTACGTCCGGTTTTGGCTGCGCGTTGGGATGTGCCGAATTTTCCGAGGTCAGCGATAAGCAGTTCACCGCCGGTACGAACGGTGTCCTGCACCGTGCTGGTCAGCGCGTTAAGCACGGCTTCGGCCTGCTTGCTGGAAACGTCCGCCTGGGCGGCCAGGTGCTTGATCAGTTCCTGCTTGGTCATGGTCAGATCCTTACTGGTGAGAAATATTGTGAGTACAAAGCCGTGCTCAATCCGTTCGCACATTTGGCTCAGACACCCGTTACCACCTCGACCTCAAACGGCTGAACAATGAAGTCTTCAACCCCGGTCACAATGCTGATGCCGGCAATACCGGAAACCGCCGTCGGATCGGACAGCATGGCTTCCTTGTTCGGTTCGTCCTTGCTGCGGATAAAACGGTCGAGTCCCAATGCGCGCAGGGTGTCCATCACCTTGTCCACAGCACGAATGGAAACGCTGGGGGGGCGCTGACGCCAGGACACTTCCCCGGTGATGAGATTGGCCGTCTTCCTGCCATCGGCACACAGTTCCGCCCGATGGGCTTCGCACCAGGTATGAATACCGGCGGTCAGCGTCTCGACCTGAACCTTGAGTGCATTGATTTGCTCTTTGCGGGACGCGGTGGCCTCGGCGATCAGGTCGTTGATCTCCGTCTCGATGCGGGTCAGCTCTCGCTGTGCATCACCCAAGGCACGGATGGAGTCCATCGCCTGCTCTTTGCTTTGGCACACGAAGGCAGCCGCTTTGGTTTTCTGTTTTGCCACTGGAATCTCCTTAATCAGCTGGCGGTCTTGTTCAAGGTCTGTTTCACAAATGCCGGCATGGGCGCACGCCTGGCCTTGGACAACGGCGGCGAATCTCGCGCCAGGGCGTCGGCTGCAGGGATAAAGCCGCAGCCTTGGCGCCAGCCCTCTCCCTGCTGCCGTCGGTATTCGCGGGCCGTTTCGGCCTTTGCCTCAAACTGGTTGGTCTGGCTGGCGATCACCTCATACAGGTAGCCGTGCGTTTTCAGCGGAAGCTGCAACTTGCCGGCATCGCGTGCGGCCAACACCACCTCTATTGCGGTCACCCACACCACTTGTGGTGCCGACCAGTCACGACCGTTACGCTGAACTTGCGCACGCTCGATGTCGGGCAGCAGCTCATTCAGCAGGCTGGCAACACGCTCGAAGCTCAGTTCCCGCTTGAGCGGCCGGAACAGCGCCAGGTACTGGATCAAACGCTTGCCGAGGGGGGCCGGAGCGCGCAATGCCAGCATCACCGCTTCACGCGCGCCCTCACTGGCGATCAGCACATCCAGGCTGGACAGCGCGCCGCAGGCCGGACATTTCAGCTTCATGCCCCACCCGCCGTACCGTTCTCCAGCACGGCACGGATCTGCTCGGCATTACTGGCATTGATCTGCCGGGTGTCGATGCCCAGCACATAGTGCAGTCGCAGCAGTTCGATCACCGACGCAGGCATGTCGCGGCCGCTTTCATAACGACTCCCACCGGACTGGGTGACATGCACTTGCTGCCAGAACGTCTGCTGGGTGCGCCCGGACAGGCGGCGAAGTTCGCGAGGCTGGATACGGGTCATGACTTGCTCCGATGAGACATGGTTGATGGCAATACGCTGTGGACTTCATTCCACACGACTCGGCACTCATCGACGTGGATGCTGACCCAGGTGCCGACAGCACTCCGGCGGGTCGTGATGCAACTGGCCTGGCGGCGCAGCAACGGTCCGGCAGACGCATCAACCAGCAGCGTCAGATCAGGATCAGAGTCGACGGCGATGACCTGGACGCCCTGTTCGCGCAGGCGGCGCAGCACACGGTTCTGCAGCCCCAGGCGAGCCGTCGCAGCGGGGTTCAATACGCGGTTCGGCGTCATGTCATACCCCCTTGACCACGTCGGCCGTCACGCGCGGAAAGCCATACTCGGCAGCCTTGTTCATGCATGCGGTCAGCAAATTGCCGATGGCCAGCGGGTACAGCAGCGACACCGTCTCCGCGCCATGCTGCCTGGAGCTGGTCACCGTCAGCTTGGCGCGCAGCGCCTCAATACCACCGGCGTCAATGACATCGCCGGCCGGTTTCCCCATGCGCTCCAGCTTGAACTTCAGGTATTCGTCCAGTTGCTGCCCCTCCAGGGGCGTCAGCTCGACCATCTCGCACCGTTGCACCACTTCACGCACGTCCTGGGCGCGCTCATTGAGCTTGGCTTTCAGTTCCGGCTGACCGATGAGGATGATCGACAGCAGTTTTTTGAAGCCGGATTCCAGCTCAAAAAATCGCTTCAGATGCTTGATGGTCGGAATGGGCAGCGCATGGGCTTCGTCGATCACCAGGCAATGCCGGTAGCCAGCGGCGTGACTCTCGCGCAATGCCTTATGCAACTGGGCGAAACGCGCCTCCGGGCTCGACCTCGGCTTTTCCAGCGGCGCCACGGCAGCCATGATCGCCTCGGCGATATGCGTTGCTTTCAGGCTCTTGCCCTTCTGGTCGTTGTCCTCCATTGCCAGGACATACGGCCGGATGAGGGTAATCGGCTGGGCCTCGCGCAGAATGCGGTCTTCCAGGTCACGCAGCAGCGTGGTCTTGCCGGCGCCCGACTCGGCGACCACCGCCAGCAGTCCGCCATGCCTGGCCGTCTGCAGCATGGCCTCGCGAACGTAGCGAATGTCCGGGCTGATATACATGTCCTCGTTCGACTGGACCGCCTCGTCAGCAAACGGGTCGCGGAACAGGGCGAAATGTTTGCGGGTTGCTGGATACAAGGTCTGTTTGCGCAGTAGCATGGAGTCCTCCTGATTGATGTCTTCACGGGTTTTCGATGGGGAGACCGGGCGGGCTGCGTTGGCGCGCAGCTCGCTCACCTCGATAAAAGCGTCAGCCTGTTCGGCCGCAGTCGCGCCGTGGCTGTGCAGGAAAATGCAGGTGCTTTCCCGCAACGCTCGCTCATCCAGACTCCTCGGCCATTCGCCGTGGTTGACGATCTGGGCCACGGTGGCCGAACTGACATTGAGGTGTCGGGCCAGCTCGGACTGGGTACGGCCGAGCTGCTGCAGCAGGGATTTCAGTTTCAGCATGAGAGCTCCTCAAGCCGTCTTCAGCAGGCGAAGCGGCGGATTCTGGACAGCCGACTGGCCAGTCAGTTCTGCAACAATGGCGCTGAACGCATCCTGGGGGATTCCTTCCGGATAGCGCTGCTGCAGCCACTTCAACTGCGCAGCACTCCAACTGCCACCATTGGCCTCCACCCGGGGCTTGAGCAACTTGGCGGCTTCAAAATGGGTGAGCATCGGCAGCTCGACGATCGGGGCAATCAGCTCGTGAGCCGTACCACGACGCGGGATGAAAATAGGCAGATCGGCATCGACCAGCGGTTTGTACGGGTCCAGCCGACCGCCGAATGGCAGCGCCCTGGTTTTGCGCGCTGACTCAGCGGCAGTCACGCTGTCGGTACCGGTTACCAGTTGTTCGATCCGCCCCAGCGCGACCTGCGCCGGGGTATGTGCCAGTGGCTTGAACGACTCGCCAATCACGGCAGCATCAGCACGGAATCCATACTCGTCGCGCTGGATGGCATCGACCACGTGAAAGCACTCGCGGCCATCCGCGCCGACCAAGACCACCTGGGCGGCCTGATCGCGCCAGGGATTGCGGGTGACCATCAACTTCTCGCCCACCATCACTTCCGGCACGCGGGACACGTCGTACTCGACGCCATGGAACGACACCGTCATCCGTGGGGACACCTTGCGGCTTTCCGGCTCGGCGATGGCTAGCTCGCGGCATACCGCAATCGCAGGCACCTTGATCAACTGGCTGGCACTGATGGTCATCCACAGTGCCGTGCGCGTGCATCCGTGCCGGGAGTGCAGCGCAGTGGCATTGAAGTGGCTGCGCCATTTCCTGGCGAGGACATTCAGTGAATTCAGGTCATGCACCGGCTGGAACTTCAGACCCGGCTCCAGCTTGCATTCGATCAGATTGTTGCTGTTCTCGACCTGGCCCTTGGCCCGCGCATTGCCGACCTTGTTGACGACCATCTGGATGCCCAGCGCCCGGCACAGATTGCGAGTCATGGCGGCCGTATTCGCCGACCCCGGGTCCATCATCAGCAGCGTCGGACGGCCATGCAGCACATCGGCGCCACCACGCTCCTGCATGGCATTGATCAGCACCGAGCACAGGTTCTCGCCCGACTCGCCGCCGGTGACATATTCGACATAGACCCAGCCGCTGCTGTGGTCGGTGATGGCATAGCGCCATACCCGCTCGTTGGCGATGCGAGTCAGATTGCCTGGTTTGTTCTTGTAAAACACCTCAGCATCCATCACCCGCAAACCGTTGGCGCGGGCATCCGCAGACGGGCGCAGGTAATACAGCACGCACATGCTGGCATCTACCTGCCAGACATGGTTTGGATGACGGCTGGCCAACTCGGTGACCGGGGCCGGGGCCAGCAGCTGGTCCGGGTGCAGGCCATAGCCGCGCAGCGCACGAGAAATCGTGCTTTCGGACAGTGGCCGCAGTTCGCCCGTCGCCGTATCAATGCCCATGGCCCGGATCATGTCATTGCTGCGCAGAGTCGCCACCGCATCAGCAACGGCATACAGCCGTTTGCCATTTTTGCGCGTGGACTCCATCAACACAGCTGAGATCAACATGGCCTCATCCCGGCTCAGGGCCGTTTGCCCGGCATCAGACCGACGCTTGCGTGGTGTCATCACTGCGACCTCCTTGAGTTTGCGCAGCAGCGTGGCGCGGGACAGATTCAGGTCACGGCAGGCAGCGTCATAGATCGCCCCCTTGCCGCCATGCCCGGCACTGCGGGCGGCGAGCGCCACAGCGACCAAGCGTTCGGTCAGGACGGCGCTCATGAGTTATGCCCTGGCCAGATCTGCCGCCAGCGGCAAATCGAGCGGGTCCTGGTCATCCCGGAGCCAGGCAGGCACGTCCTGGCCATCCGCGCCCGGCTTGACCCCGAACTCTCCTCGCAACTGCTTGACGGCCAGTTCGCACTGCCCAAGCAGGCCCGCCATAAAATCGTCATGCGGGATGCCGTGCTTCTCGGTGTGGGCAGCCAGGGCCTGGAATGCTGCATGCAACTTGCCACGCACTACCGACTCAGCCTCAAACGCGAACGCGCTGGCTTCCTTGCGAATTTCCTCACCCTCGACATCCGGTGGCGGGGTCTGAATGCGTGGAGTCCTGGTGGTGAGCCGGGTGGCCATCTCATCCAGCTTGCGGTTCTTGTCCGACAGCAACCGCGCCTGGGCATGGGCGTCCTCGCGAGCGTCACGCAATGCCTGCTTCAACTCGCGGCTGGTCATGCGGTCGATATCGTCCAGCGTCATGCCAGCCACCGTGCCGCCATCGGCCAGGGCCTGCAGCTGGTCATCGTCCTCGGTCATCAGCTCAAACAGCTTGGTCTTGCCCAAATGCGCCAGCGCTGGCGCTTTTGCCGTCAGTGCTGGCGACAGATACTTGATCGATGCCTGCATCATCCGTTGCGCCGTGCGCTCCGGCAGGCCAAGTTGCTCACGCACAATGCTTTCAAACTCGCCATGCGGCTCGTTTTCTTTCAGTACAATCAGCCGCTTCCCCGCCTCCAGCATCGCCTCGGCACTCTGTGCCATATAGAAGCGCACTTCGCACACCACACGACCGCGCTCATAAGGCTGGCCATCGCCAAAGCGTTCCGCGATTTCTGTGGCATGCGCAGCCATCCGGTTCTGGTCTGCAAGAATCGGCGCCGCCGGCAACGGGGGCAGTACCGTAGTTTCTGTAGTGGGTGAAGCGTGTCGTCCCATGTTTTTCCCCTTATCCCCTTAGTTCCATACCCCAGCGGCAATGCGCTGGTTGATTTCAGCAATGCGCCCCTGCAACTTGGCTACATGCTCGGCATGCGCCTGGGCGATCTGCAGCATCTGCACCGAGTGAGCGAACCGTCCGTTATCCAGTTTCACTACCAGTCCGGCCTCGATCAGATCAGCCGTAGCGCGAGTAATGGCCGATGCCGGGCAGCCGATGGCATCGGCCAGATCCTTGTTGGAAAGCCCGGTGACCGTTTGCCCCTTCAAGGCTTTCAGTACTTCCAGCACCCGGATACCGGTGCTGCTGGTTCGTGTCTTGCTCATGACGCATTCCCCAGTTCCAGCTCCGGCTGCACGTACTTCTCGACATTGCCGTGATGCCAGGCCAGCCCTTCCATCGCCAGTTGAATCCCGGCCAGCGTGTCCACCGCATTGGCCTTGTCGGCCGCAAACTGCAGTAGCTTGCCGACCGCATCGTTCAGTGCGCCCTGCAGCACCTGGATGTCTTCGGCAATGATCTTTCGGCCAGTGGGAATCTCGATCAGCAAGCTGCCGTCACTGGCGGCCAGCCAGCGGGTTGCGTAGTTGATGCCGCATACCGTTTCGTAGGCGCGGATCATGTTGGCCGGGATGCGGCCGCTATTGATCCACTTGTAGACAGTCCAGTGATCTGCCACCCCCATCCGGTCGGCAATGCGCTCGACCGACAAGTTGCGATGCTCCCTGGCGTAGTCCTTGCACAACTCGAGCGCATGACGCAGCGACGTCGGCTGAATGCGCTTCCAGCCATGTTTCATCATTGGAATGACCTCTCTGGCAGTGGCTCCAAACACGGAGCGGTTTTGCCTCTGGGCAAGGCGTTTGCCGTGGATAGAATGAAAAGCGGATAATCTGCACAGGAACTCAATTCATGCTCGATGCCGATTTCAATGAACTGGCAGGCCGGATTGACGGCATTGCCCAGGCCTTCCTGCATCTGGCGGCAGAGGCCGAGCGGCAGGGTGCGGCCGATGGGCCGAGACTGACGGCAGCACTTCGACAGCGAGCCCGCTACTGGCCTGCCTGTCCCGAACAAGCGGGTCTGCAACGGACGCTGTACTTTCTTGCTGATCAACTTGACGATGCACGCAGTGCACGCCGAGGCCTGCTGAGAGCCCATGACAATGGTGTCCTTATGCGGCGATGTGTTCATGCTCAGGTGACTTGAGGCCAAGCTTCACAGCGATTTCGTGTGCGCGGCCGTAGTTGCCTTTGTCGAAGCCATTGAGGACGCGGTACACCGCATTGCGGGTGTAACCGTTCTCATCCGCCCATGCGGTAAAGGTTCGCCCCTCACGGCGGAACCTGGCTTTGACTTGTGCAGGGGTCATGGCAGTGGCTCCTGTATGAATGATGTTGGTGATTTGTTGGGGTGATTATGGTTCAAAATTTTGAACCTTGCAAGGGGCTTTTGGTGCATAGAATTGAACTTGGGGCGCGACTGGTAGAAGAGCGAAAACGGTTGGGATACAACCAGACCGATTTCGGCCGCGTGGGCGGCGTCTCGAAGGGATCGCAAATCCTCTACGAGAAAGGCGATGGCGCCCCGAATGGGGACTACCTGTCCGCCATTGCCTTGGCCGGCGTAGATGTGCAATATGTGCTGACCGGAATGCGTTCGTCATGCGCCATGACGCCAGCAGAGCGGGTGCTGATAGAGCGGTTCCGTGCCTGCCCGCCTGCGTTGCAGGACGCGGCAATGCGTGTCCTGCTGGGAGAGGAGACTTCCCCAGGGCAGCAAATTTTTCATGGCGATGTAGGCCAGGTGATCAAGGGTGGTGTCGATCAGACCGGGCTTCATTTGTCCGTGGGGAGCAGGAAGAAAAAATGAATCAGAACTTTCACGGCAATGTCGCTCAGGCCGTGCAGGGTGATGTGAAACATACCGGCCCTGAAGTCAGCAATTCCAACTCGGTCACCTTGCATATCAACGGGGTGGCGTCGCCTGAGCCGACAGCAAGTGTCAGTGAACCGCTGTCGTGGCAGCAACAGGAAGAGATCCGTGTTCTGGTCCGTGCCATCGCCGACGCGTCGGATACGGACATGGGCACAATCTGGCGAAAATTTTCCGCCTATTTCGATGGTGTCTATTACCAGCAGCTACCGAAAGAACGCTACCGCGAGGCGGACCGGTGGCTGAACGAATGGCTTGACCGCGTGCGCTCCACTGCATCTATCACACCAGATACCGCGTCGACCGTGGTCCTGCCCCAGACATTCCCTGAAGGTATTCAGGCTGCCCCGTGCGCCGCTTGTGCAGCGGCGGAAAAACAGGTGGCCCTTATTTACAAAGCGGCATTGGCTGTCGCGGTGGTCGCATTGCTGGCCGGCTTTACTGCAGTGCATTTTGCTTGGCAAACATCAACGTTAAGACAGGCGGTCGCTGCGACCGAGGCACGCCTCCGCCAATGCGAATTTGAAGGCCGGTCGTACTCACTGGGCAGCATCATCGCGAACGAACATGCGGATGATGTGCAGTGCATTTCCGACAAGAAGGAATCGCCGCCACAATGGCGTGCCATTAAAGCAGGCACTCAAACATGAAAACAGCAGAAAAGGGCGGATTGAATATGCGGAAAGCAGCAACAACCTTAACTTTGGCTATGGTATTGGCGCTGGCCGCATGTGGTGATGAGCCACCCAAGACCATCAAGGAGATCGACTCCCATATCCTCAAAGTCGAGGAAAGCAAGGATGGGGGGAAGACGAGTCTGCGAGTTATCTGGGAGCTGCCTGGTATGTCAGCTTCATCTGATATGACTTCTGCTACTTTCGGCATGGAAAAAATTGTCAAGGGGATTGTGACGTACTTCCCAAATCAACAGGCTGATGAGATTCGCTTTGTCCTGAATGCAGGGCTTGTAGACCACTATGGCAATAAAAGCCGTGCGGACGTGGTTGAGGTTCCTTTCCAGATGACCGAGATTCGGAAGATCAATTTTGCGTCCGACAGCTTCACTCAATGGGATTTGCTCAACTTGAGCGGGGACACCAGAACCCCCCATCCTGTGGGACTAGAATTCATCACGGAATACTGCAAGGAGGAGAGCAACGCGAAGTATGCGAGGGACTTCTGCTTGCGAAGCTTGAAGCTTTAAACTCACTTTCCCATCCTTAAATCAGATTAAAAGACCCCTCCAGATATGCCGCCGACAATGGCGGCATGTTCACGTCTGGAGGGCGCCATGCCTAGCCGAAAACTCGAAGACCTGCACCCCGACCTGCAACCGGTCTGTCACGAATTCCTGCGCCGCTGCGCGGAGGCTGGTCTCGATATCCTGATTACCTGCACCTGGCGCTCCGGCGCCGAACAGGATGCGCTGTATGCCCAGGGTCGTACCCGACCTGGTGCGCGCGTAACCAATGCCCGCGCCGGCCAATCCGCTCACAACCACACCATTGCCGGCAAGCCGGCCTCACGCGCCTTTGACATCGTGCCGCTCCAGCATGGCAAGGCGATGTGGAACGCCGCGTTCCCTGCGTGGTCGATCGCCGGCCAGATCGGCGAGTCCCTGGGGCTGGTCTGGTATGGCAACCCGAAGGCGCGCTTCCACGAGATGCCGCACTTCGAGCTGGCCCGGGGGTATCAGTGATGGCGCTGGTACCCGAATGGCGGCGAGCATGGCGCTACTGGTCGGTACGTCTGGCCGCTGCGACGGCGATGGTGGCGCTGGCCGAACCGCTGCTGCCCCAGTTGTCGGCGTTGCTGCCGCCGCGCTGGTATGCACTGGCCGCGCTGGCTATCGGCGTGGCCCGGATCATCAAGCAGGAGGTGGTCGATGCTGCCGATGCCGATTGACCCGGGCCGACTTCAGAAATGGCTGGCCGGGGTCGGCGTGGCCACCTTCGTGGCGCTTGCGTGTGGCGCCGCTGGCTATCGCCTGGGCCATGCTCATGCAGCCGCAGATGGCGCCACGGCGCTGGCCAGCTATCAGGCCGCCACGTCTGCCCGTGCCCTTGCCAGCGAAAAAGCCGCACGCAATCGCGAGCAGGCCCTGACCGCCACTGCCAACCAGCTCGGCTGGACGCTGATCGACGAGCGTGCCACCCATGCCCGAGAGGCCGAACACCTTCAGCAAAGGATCTCCGATGTCACCCAATACCGTCCGACAGAGGATGCCGCACTCCAGCCTGCTCCTCGCTGCGTGTTCACTCGTGGTGCTGTCCGCGTGTGGAACGATGCCGTCGGCGCCGATGCCGGGGGTGACGGTCTGCCCGCAGCCGACCCTGCCGCCGACGTTGCTGCAACGGCCGCCGCCGATGACACCGTTGATTCCGGGGTATCACAGGCCGACGCCCTCGCTCACCTGATCGACTACGGCCAGCGCTGCCGTGGCATCGAATCCCAACTGAACCGCCTGCTCGACTGGCATGTCGAGGAGGCCAGACCATGACGGTCCAGATCGAATTCTGGCAGCTGGTCACCTTGCTGCTCACCTTCTTTGGCGCTGTCGCCGGTGGCGCCAAGGCGTTGTTCGGCCAGATCGACCGTCGGCTCGACGAGCGATTCACCTCGCTCGAGGCGGCGCGCCAGGCGGCCGACGCTGCAATGCAGACCACGCTAGCCCGCCATGCCGACGAGGAACAGCGGGTGGTCGAGCGCATGCAGAACCTGGACCGCGATTTCATGCAATGGAAGGCCGAACTGCCGCTCCAGTACGTGCGCCGCGAAGACTACATCCGCAACCAGACCGTGATCGAGGCCAAGCTCGATGCGGTGGCGTTGCGCCTTGAAAACTGGCAATTGAAGGGGGCCACCCGTGATTGATCAAGCCAAAGTCCGGCGCGAATCGCTGCGCTGGTATCTGCTGCTGGCACTGTACAACGCGCGTCCGGAGGAACTGTCCGAGTCGCCAATCCAGATGACCATGCAGTCAATCTACCCGGACGTGACGCCGATCGAGGTCCGCCGCGAGCTGGACTACCTGTTCAGCCGTGACCTGGTCGAGCTGCGCAAGGAGGCGTCCGGCCGCTGGTGGGGCAGCTTGACCCGCTATGGCACCGACATCGCCGAGTACACCATCGATTGCGAATCGGGTATTGCCCGCCCGGCCAAGTACTGGAGCCAGTGATGGCGCGCCGCAACAGTGTCGGTCAGTTGCCCCAGCCTGTGCGCGAGTGGCTGGACAAGTCCCTGGTCGAGGGCAATTTCAGCGGCTACCAGCTGCTGGAAGAAGCGTTGCGCGACAAAGGCTTCGCCATCAGCAAGTCGGCGATCCACCGCTACGGTCAGAAAATCGAGCGGCGATTCGCCGCCATCAAGGCCAGCACCGAGGCCGCGCGCCTGCTGACAGAGGGTGCGGCCGACGATCAGGACGCCCGCTCCGAGGCGGTGATCGCCCTGGTACAGACCGAGTTGTTCGAGAGCATCGTCAACCTGCAGGAGGCTGGAGACGAAGACATCGACCCGGCCGAACGCATTGGCCTCTTGTCCAGCGCGGCCAAGAACATCGCCACCCTGGCCCGTGCCAGCGTCAACCAGAAGCGCTTCAGGTTGGACGAGCAAGCCCGCATCGAGCGCGAGGCCCGCGACAAGCTGCTGGCCGAGCAGGAGGAGAAGCTGCTGGAAATGCGCGGCTCGGACGGCATGAGCGAGCAGATGGAGGTCCGCATCCGTCGCATTCTGCTGGGTAAGGAATAGAAAAATGCGAGCAGTAACCGAGCGAGATATTCGGCTTCCTGAGTTTCGGGATGCCAAACTTGAAGACCTAGAGTTGCGAGCAGACGGAAAAGTGGTTCGCAAGGACCGTTGGGAGATGGGCATTCACAAGATCCGTAGTGCACTCGGTGACACACGGCGCGAGTTCGAGATTGACGAAATTGTGTGTGCGGTGAAAGCCTTGGTCGCGACGGTACCACCCTCTCCCGATGATGAGACAGAGGAAGAATGAAGCCCGATGCCGAACTCCTGGAGCCGCTGGGCTCGCCGCGCAAGATCGACCTGGCCGAGGAGTTGGAACTGGCCGGCGTGGTGGTGCCACAGGATGTGGCCGACGCGATTCCGGCCAATGAACCGGTGTTCCTGCCCTATCAGCAGCGCTGGTTCGAAGACGAAGCCCAGATCATGTTCGGGGAAAAATCCCGACGCACAGGGATTACCTGGGCAGAAGCCGGCCGCAATGTTGTCAAAGGTGCCAAGCCTCGCAAGCGTGGTGGGTGCAATACCTTCTATGTCGGCAGCAAGAAGGAGATGGCGCTGGAGTACATCGCAGCCTGTGCGCTGTTTGCCAAGGCGTTCAACGAGCTGGCGCAGGCCGACGTGTACGAGCAGACCTTCTGGGACGATGGCAAGCAGGAAGAGATCCTGACCTACATGATCCGCTTCCCCAAAAGCGGCTTCAAAATCCAGGCGCTGTCCAGCCGGCCGTCCAATCTGCGCGGCCTGCAGGGCGACGTGGTGATTGATGAGGCGGCATTCCACGAAAAGCTGGAAGAGCTGCTCAAGGCCGCGCTGGCGCTGACCATGTGGGGCAACAAGGTACGGCTGATCAGCACTCACAACGGCGTCGAAAATCTGTTCAATCAGTACATCCAGGAAGCGCGAGAGGGCCGCAAGGACTACAGCGTGCGCCGCATCACGCTGGACGACGCCATCGCGGACGGCCTGTACAAACGTATCTGCTACGTCACCGGCCAGACCTGGACGCCGGAGGGCGAAAAGAAATGGCGCGACGATCTGTACAAGAACGCGCCCAACACCGAATCCGCCGACGAGGAATACGGCTGCATTCCGAAGCACAGCGGCGGCGCCTGGCTGTCCCGCGCCCTGATCGAATCGCGCATGTCGGCCGACACCCCGGTGCTGCGCTGGGCATGCCCGCAGGGCTTTGAACTGTTGCCCGACCACATCCGCATCGCCGATTGCCGCGACTGGCTGGAGGCCAAGCTGGCACCGCTGCTGGCTGCGCTGCCGGCGGACGCCATCAGCTTCGATGGCGAGGACTTTGGCCGCACTGGTGACCTCACCGTCCACGTGCCGCTGATCCAGACGCAGAACCTGGTGCGCCGCGTCCCGTTCATCCTGGAGCTGCGCAATGTGCCGTTCCGCCAGCAAGAGCAAGTAGCGTTTTACCTGCTGGATCGGCTGCCACGCTTTACCGGTGCCGCCTTTGACGCCCGTGGCAACGGCCAGGCGCTAGCCGAGTACGCCATGCAGCGATACGGCGCCAGCCGCATCCAGCAGGTGATGCTGTCCGAAGGCTGGTACCGCGAACACATGCCGCCGGTGAAGGCCGCGCTCGAGGACGGCGAGCTGATCGATCTGCCCAAGGACGCCGACATCCTGGCCGACTTGCGCGCCGTGCAGGTGGTCAAGGGCGTGCCGCGCATCCCCGATAGCCGCAGCACCGGTGAAGACAAGGGCAAGCGCCACGGCGATGCCGCTGTGGCGGTGGCGCTGGCTTACTTTGCCAGCCGTGAAATCAACAAAGGCCCGGTGACAGTGAAGTCCCGCCGCCGTCGTGCCGGCAGCAAAATCACCCAGGGGTATCAATGAGAGCCAAAGGCATGTGGGTCAGCCCCACCGAGTTCATCCAGTTCGGGGAGCCGCGCAAGTCGCTGTCCGAGCAGATCGCCACGCGCGAGCGCAGCATCGACTTCCACACGCTGGGCATGCACCTGCCCAACCCGGACTCGGTGCTGAAGGCGCTGGGCAAGGACATCAAGATCTATCGCGAGCTGCGTGCCGATGCCCACGTCGGCGGCTGCGTGCGCCGTCGCAAGGCGGCGGTCAAGGCGCTGGAATGGGGGCTGGATCGTGACAAGGCCAGGAGCCGCGTGTCCAGGTCGATCGAGAGTCTGTTCGCCGACCTCGATCTGTCGAGGATCATCACCGAGATGCTGGACGCAGTGCTCTATGGTTACCAGCCGATGGAAGTGATGTGGGGCAAGGTCGGCGGATTGCTGGTGCCGGTCGACATTGTCGGCAAACCGCCGGATTGGTTCGTGTACGACCAGGACAACCAGCTGCGCTTCCGTTCCCGGCACAACAGCATTCAGGGCGAGGCGCTGCCGCCGCGCAAATTTCTGGTGCCACGCCAGGACGCCACCTATGACAACCCCTACGGATTTGCCGACCTCAGCATGGTGTTCTGGCCGACCACCTTCAAGAAGGGGGGCCTCAAGTTCTGGGTGAAGTTCACCGAGAAATACGGCTCGCCGTGGATTATCGGCAAACACCCGCGCAGCGCGACGCCGACCGAGACAGATCAGTTGCTCGACAGTCTGGATGCCATGGTGCAGGACGCGGTGGCAGTTATTCCGGATGATGCCAGCGTCGAGATCAAGGAAGCCGCGGGCAAAACCGGGTCGGCCGAGGTATATGAGCGACTGCTGACCTTCTGCCGCTCCGAGGTGTCGATCGCCCTGCTGGGCCAGAACCAAACCACTGAGGCCAACAGCAACCGTGCCTCGGCCCAGGCCGGGCTGGAGGTGACGCGCGACATCCGTGACGGCGACTCGGCCATTGTCGAGGAGACGATAAACACCCTGATCCGCTGGGTGTGCGAGCTGAATTTCAACGACGGTGCCCGGCCGGTGTTTTCACTATGGGAGCAGGAAGAAGTCGACAAGGTACTGGCCGAGCGCGATGAGAAGCTGACGCGCGCCGGGGCCAAGCTGACGCCGGCCTACTTCAAGCGCGCCTACAAGCTGCAGGACGGCGACCTGGTCGAGGCGGCCACGCCGGACGTACCGGCGGCCGAGTTTGCGGAGGGCGAGGAAGCACCCGACCAGGACGCGCTGGACGCCGCCTTGGATGTGCTGTCGGCCGACACTCTCAACGCCGACGCCCAGGCGATGCTGGCGCCGCTGTTAAAGCGCATTGAAGACGGTGCCCAGCCCGACGAGCTGCTCGGCGCGCTGGCCGAGCTGTATCCGGAGATGGATGCCAGCGGCCTGCAGGAGCGCCTGGCGCGTGCCCTCTTCGTCGCCAAGCTGTGGGGGCACCTCCATGCCTAAAGTGGATCTCGCCTACTGCATGAGCCTGGAGCCGAAGAAGGCGGTCGAGTACCTGAAGAACAAGGGCTACGCCATCACCTGGAACTGGGAGGAACTGTGGCAAGACGCCCAGGCCCAAGCATTCACCGTGGCCAAGGCAACGCGGCTGGACATTCTGCAGGACATCCGTGAGGCGGTGGAAAAGGCCCTGGCCAAGGGCAAGACCGTTGACTGGTTTAAAAAGGAGCTGACGCCGGTGCTGCAGGCCAAGGGCTGGTGGGGCAAGCAGGAGCATGTCGACGAGGAAACTGGCGAGATCAGCCAGGTGCAACTGGGCAGCCCGTGGCGCCTGCAGACCATCTTCCGCACCAACCTGCAGACGACCTACATGGCCGGCCGCTGGCAATCCCAGATTGAGAATATCGACGACCGCCCGTACTGGCGCTACGTCGCCATCCTGGACAGCCGTACCCGGCCCAGCCACCGTGCGATGAACGGCAAGGTGCTGCGCTACGACGACCCGTTCTGGCAATCGTTCTACCCGCCCAACGGCTGGGGCTGCCGCTGCCGGGTCACCACCCTGTCGGCAGACGACATCAAGGCGCGGGGCGTCAAGGTCGAAACCTCTGAAGGCAAACTGGGCAGCGCGATGAAGGCCGTCTCGGCAAAGAGCGGCGAAGAGCGCGAGGTGGCCACCTTCCGCGCTGTCGATCCGAAGACCGGCCGTGAGGTCACGGTTTCGCCGGACGTGGGCTGGAGCTACAACCCTGGCGCCGCTGCGTGGGCCCCCGATCTCGGGCGCTATACCGGCGACTTGGCCAAGCTGGCTAGAAAGGAACTGCAATGAGCGACTTCGTCAGTATCACCGTCGACGACAGCCAGCTGCAGGCGGCGCTACAGCGGCTGGAATCGTCGGTGCTCGACATGACCCCGGCCATGCGCAAGATCGCCGGCACGCTGGCGCATGCGGTCGAGGAGAACCTGGAAGCCGAAGGTCGGCCGCGCTGGGCGCCCAGCCAACGCGCCAGCAGCGAGGGTGGTGTCACGCTGCAGCAGTCCGGCCGCCTGGCGTCTTCCGTCGTCACGGATTACGACGCCGCCTCGGTGGTGATCGGCAGCAACACCGAGTACGCCCGTATCCACCAGCTCGGCGGCAAGGCCGGCCGTGGCCACTCAGTCGAGTTGCCTGCGCGCCCCTATCTGCCCATCACCGCTGACGGCGATCTGCAGCCCGAAAGCAGCGAAGCGGTACTCGGTACCGTGCTGCGTCACCTGAAAACCGCCGCTGGCGTCTAGCCGTTCTTGCGGCTTTGGGGCGCGCGGAACGCGCAACGATAGCCCCGCAGCCTGATCGCCGCCCCGTAAAGCTTTATAAAGGCTTTACATCCAGCAAGCCGACCGCCTTCTCCCGCGTCATTTCCAGTCCGGCGCGGAATTGTAAAGTCGATTAAAAGACCCTCTACCGTTCGCCGTCGATCATGACGGCATGAACGCGACCAAACCCCTGCACATCTTCAAGCCTGGCCGCCAGACCGCGATGTCTGGTGCGGTACTGGACTTCTCCGAGTCCGATCTCGCGGCCTGTGCCCGCGCCTACGATCCGGCCCTGCATGAAGCACCGATCGTCATTGGTCACCCCAGACATGATGCCCCGGCCTATGGCTGGGTGAAGTCGCTGGCTGCAGGGCATGACGGTCTCAACGCCGATCCACACCAGGTCGATGCCAATTTCGCTGAATTGGTGACCGCGGGTCGTTTCAAAAAAATCTCTTCCAGCTTCTATCTGCCCGATTCGCCGAATAACCCGGTGCCCGGCGTTTATTACCTGCGCCACGTCGCTTTCCTTGGCGCCCAGCCACCGGCCGTCAAGGGCCTCAAGCAGGCCGCATTCGCCGAGGGCGAAGCCGGTGTGGTCGAGTTCGGCGACTGGGGGCTGGAAACCAATGCCTCGCTATGGCGGCGCCTGCGCGAATGGCTGCTGGCCAAGTTCGACCAGGAAACCGCCGACGCGGTAGTACCTAACTGGGAAATCGAGTCCATCCGTGAAGCGGCCAACCGTGACGACGTGCCGCGTACCGCCTTCTCCGAACCTGCTGTTGATCCCGTCCACCCCACGAACAAGGAAATCACCCCTGTGACGCCCGAAGAGAAGGCCGCGCTGGAGGCCGAAAACGCCCAGCTGAAACAACGACTGGCGGCGTCCGATGCCGAGAAGAAATCTGCCGCCGCCGCCAAGCGCCACGGCGAGCATCTGGCCTATGCCGAGCAGCTCGTTGGCGAAGGCAAGCTCGCGCCGAAGCACCGTTGCGCCGTGGTTGCCTTCCTGGACTTCGCTGACGGCGAGACCGCCGTGGAGTTTGGCGAGGCTGATGCCAGGCAGCCGCTGGCGGCTGCCTTCAAGGGCTTCCTGGGCGACATGCCCAAGCTGGTCGACTTCGGCGAGACCGCCACCAAGGACAAGGCCGGCAAGGGCGGTGATGCCAATGTCGCCGAGTTCGCCGAGAAGTCTACCGACCCCGATCGTCTCAACCTGCACGTGCGCGCCACCGAGCTGGCGGCTGAAAAGGGCATCCCCTACGAGCAGGCCGTGCGCCAGCTGCTGTAACTCCAACCGACTGACAAGGAGCCTGTAATGGCAGACCGCTTGAAAAAACTCCGGGTCGTCGACCCGGTACTGACCAGCCTGGCGCGTGGCTACCACAACGCGCAATTCATCGGCGAGGGCCTGTTCCCGGTGGCCGAGCTGGATAAAGAGTCCGGCATCATCCCGCTGTTCGGGCAGGCCGCCTTCCGCCTGTGGGAGACCGAGCGCGCGATCCGCGCCAAGTCCAACGTGATGACGGCGGACGATGCCGACACCCTGGACGTGGTGCTGCGCGAGCACGACCTGGCCTACCCGGTGGACTACCGCGAACAGGCCGAATCCATGTTCAACGAAGAAGCCAAGGCGGCCCGCCGCGTGAAGGACGCGATCGACTTGGGTCGAGAGGTACGCGCGGCCTACCTGGCACAGAACCCGAACACTTACCAGGCCGGCGCCAAGGTCACGCTGTCCGGCTCCAGCCAGTGGAGCGGTGGTGGCGGCGACCCGATCAAGGCGGTGGAGGACGGCAAGGAAGTCGTCCGCCAGCGTACCGGCATGCGCCCGAATACAGCGGTCATCGGTGCCGCCGCCTACGCCTCGCTCAAGTTCCACTCGAAACTGGCTGCCGCCCTGGGCGCCGACAAGGACAAGCTCATCACCCTCGAGCACCTGAAGGCCATCTGGGGTCTCGAAAATATCTACGTCGGCGAGGCCCTGGCGGCAAATGGCCAAGGCGCGCTGGGCGACATCTGGGGCGACAACGTGGTGCTGGCCTATGTGGCCAAACCTGGTGCTGGCCAGGCTGACCACGATGTGCCGTCCTTCGGTTACACCCTGCGCAAGAAGGGCATGCCGGAAACCGACAAGTACGACGCCGAAGGCAACAAGGTCGAGTACGTGCGTCACACCGACGTCTACAAGGTGGTAGTGGTCGGCGCCGACGCCGGCTACCTGATCGCCGATACCAACGCATGAGGTCTGCCATGAACACCAAGACTTACCGCGTGCGCGGCATCGACCTGGATCACGACGGCAAACGCTACCCGGAAGGCAGCACGATCGAAATGGGTGACGACGAGGCTGCCGAGAAGCGTCGCTGGCTGGAACCGGTGGCCTCCACCGAGCCGCTGACCTTAGTCGAGCAAACGAAGTCGACGAAAGGCTCCAAGGCCGACGACAAGGGCCAGTCCACCGGCCAAGGTGAAGGAGACAAGCAATGACCTCGCAAAATGTGATCCTGGTCGCCTCGGTGCTGGCCATCGCTGACCTTCCCGCGAGCCGCTTCGTCGGTTTCGACGGCGGCGTCTGCGCCGATGGCGCCAAGGCGTTGGGCGTGGTGGAGGTGGACACCGAGGTCGACAACATGGCCCCGGCCAACGTGCTGGGAGTGATCCTGGTGGAAGCCGGCGCCGCCGTGGCAGCCGGCGCCGAGGTGCAGTCCGACGCCAGCGGCCGTGCCATCACCAAGGCCGCCGGTGTCGCCAACGGCACAGCCTGGGATACGGCAACGGCCGCTGGCGAACTGATCCGCATCGTGCGGGGCATCTGACCATGCGCTACTGCTCGCTTGCCGACCTGCAGCTGGCGATTCCGCTGGCCACCCTGATTCAGCTGTCAAACGACACGGTTCCAGCCGAGCCGACCCTGAATCTGGCCGTGGTGGAAGAAGCCGTGCGCCAGGGCGAGGAGCTGGTCGACGCTCACTTGCGCGGCCGCTACAACCTGCCGCTCGACCCGGTGCCGTCCGTCGTCAAAGACGCGACGGTCAACCTGGCGCGGCATTGGCTGTACGCCCGGCGGCCGGAAGGCAGCGAGCTGCCCGATGCGGTCACCCGCACCTACAAATCTGCCCTGCAGATACTGGAGGCGATCCGCGACGGCAAGCTGACCATCGGCGTGCCGACCGGGGAATCCGCCCCGGAGCCGGGCGAGATGAAGGTGCGGGCTCGGCCGCGCCGCTTCGGCTCCGACCTGCTGGATCGCTACTGATGGCCACCACGCTAGAGATCATTGACGCAGTGGTGGGCTGCCTGCGCACCAGGCTACCCGCCCTGGCTGTCGAATACTTTCCGGAGCGCCCGGTGGACTACCGGCTCAACCATCCCAAGGGCGCGCTGCTGGTGAGCTACCTCGGCAGCCAGTTCGGCGACACCGTCGACACCCAGTACATTGCCCAGCCCCGCACTGTGAAGCTGTCCGTCACCGTGGTGCTGCGCCAGCTCAATGGCCGTGGCGGCGCGGTCGATGTGCTCGACTTGGTACGCCGGGCACTGGTGGGCTTCCGCCCTCCAGACTGCAGGAAGCTCAAGGCCGTGTCCGAGAAGTTCCTGGGCGAGTCGGCCGGCATCTGGCAGTACGCGGTCGACGTGGCCTCCCAGGCCATGCTGGTCGAGGATGCCGACGTCGACACCGAGACACCCCTGACCCAAGTCACTCACGAGGAAATCCCATGAAATACCGCTACAGCGGCCCGACCAGCGGCGTGACGCTGCAGGAGGGCGAAGAAGTCCGCGAGGTGATGCTGCACACCGGCGTCGAGGTCGAACTGCCGGAAGAGCACGAGTACACCAAGACCCTGCTGGCCCTGCAGTACCTGACTCCGGTGGACGACAAGGCCAAGCAAACCAAAGCGTCGGCGCGCACCAGCGCCGGCACCGATGAACCGGCAGCGAAAGGAGCGTAAGCGATGGCTGCAAATTACTTGCATGGCGTGGAAACCATTGAGGTCGAGCGCGGCCCGCGTCCCGTTCGCACGGTGAAGTCGGCCGTGATCGGCTTGATCGGCACGGCACCGATCGGTGCGGTCAACGTGACCACCCTGACCCTGTCCGAGAAAGACGCGGCCGCGTTCGGCCCGCAGCTGTCCGGCTTCACCATCCCGCAGGCGCTGGACGCGATCTACGATCACGGCGCCGGCACGGTGATCGTGATCAACGTGCTCGATCCGGCAATCCACAAGACCAACGAACCGAGCGAGGCTATCACCTTCGACGCCTCGACCGATCGCGTGAAGCTCGTCCATGGCGCCGTGGCCAACCTGGTGCTGAAGAGCAACGACAACGCGACCACCTACGTGAAAGACACCGACTACACCGCCAACCTGGTCACCGGCGAGATCGTTCGCGTCAAGGGCGGCGGCCTCACGGCCGGCGCCAGCGTCAAGGCCGGCTACGACTACGCCGACCCGACCAAGGTCACGGCGGCCGACATCATCGGCGCGGTCGACGCGGCCGGCGTGCGCACCGGCCTGAAGGCGCTCAAGGACACCTACAACCTGTTCGGCTTCTTCGCCAAAATCCTGATCGCTCCCGCCTTCTGCACGCAGAACTCGGTGGCGACCGAGCTCATCGCGATGGCCAGCCAACTGGGCGCGGTGACCTACGTCGACGCGCCGATCGGTACCACCTACGCCCAGGCGCTGGCGGGGCGCGGCCCGGCTGGCACCATCAACTTCAACACCTCGAGCGACCGCGTGCGCCTGTGCTACCCGCACGTGAAGGTGTACGACCCGGTGCTGAACGCCGAGCGCCTGGAGCCGCTGTCGGCCCGCGCAGCCGGCCTGCGCGCCAAGGTCGACCTGGACAAGGGCTTCTGGTGGTCGAGTTCCAACCAGGAGATTGCCGGGGTGACCGGCGTCGAGCGTCAACTGTCGGCGATGATCGACGACCCGCAGTCCGAGGTGAACCTGCTCAACGAACAGGGCATCACCACGGTGTTTTCCAGCTACGGCTCCGGCTTCCGGCTGTGGGGTAACCGCACCGCTGCCTGGCCGACAGTGAGCCACATGCGCAACTTCGAGAACGTGCGCCGCACTGGCGACGTGCTCAACGAGTCGATCCGCTACTTCAGCCAGCAGTACATCGATATGCCGCTGAACCAGGCGCTGATCGATGCCCTGGTGGAGTCGGTGAACGGCTACGGCCGCAAGCTGATCGGCGACGGTGCGCTGCTGGGCTTCAAAGCGTGGTTTGACCCGGCGCGTAATGAGGAGACCGAGCTGGCCAACGGGCACCTGCTGATCAGCTACAAGTACACCGTGCCGCCGCCGCTGGAGCGCCTGACGTTTGAGACCGAGATCACCTCGGAATATCTGCTGACCCTGAAGGGAGGTAACTGATCATGGCCGGCAAGATCGAGATCAACCGCATCACCAACGCCAATATCTACGTGAACGGCAACTCGCTGCTCGGCCGCGCCGAGGAGGTCAAGCTGCCGGACGTGTCGGCGATCATGCAGGAGCACAAGGCGCTCGGCATGGTCGGCAAGATCGAACTGCCGGCCGGATTTGACAAACTTGAGGGCGAGATCAAGTGGAACTCGCTGTATCGGGACGTGGCCAAGACCGTGGCCAACCCGTTCAAGACGGCACAGCTGCAGTGCCGCTCCAACATCGAGACCTACGGCGCGCAGGGCCGCCTGCAGGAAGTGAGCCTGGTCACCTTCCTGACGGTGATGTTCAAGAAGAACCCGCTCGGCACTTTCAAGCAGCACGACAACGCGGAGTTCGGCTCCAGCTTCACCGCCACCTACCTCAAGCAGGTGATCGATGGTGAAGAAATGCTGGAGCTGGACTACCTGGCCAACATCTTCCGCGTCGGTGGCGAGGACATGCTGGCAACGTATCGCAGCAATATCGGCGGCTGACCATCCCCACTTCCGCTTGAGACCCACTTCGGTGGGTTTTTTCATTTGTTAAAGCCGTTTAACTGACCCCCGCGCGTCGTCCGTCGACAATCCTTCGTGTACCTCCCGTTTCCGTTCAACCGATACGAAGGAATCCTCATGGAACTTAAACTGCAATACCCCTTTATCACAGCAGCCGGCCAACAGGTCGATACCGTCGCCGTGCGCCGCCTCAAGGTCAGGGACTTGAAAGTGATCGGTGAACAAAGCGGCGGTAATGAAGTACTGCTGGAACTGAACGGTGTGGCACGCATGTGTGGCTTGGTGCCCGAAGACCTGGATGAGATGGATGCCGCCGACTACCAGGTGGTGAAGGCCCGATTTCTGGCGTTCGTGGGTGTCACCGGACAACCTGTGGGCGGGACAGAGTCTGCTGGCGCGGTGGTTCCGGTTTCAGCCGAGTGAGATTGACCGGCTGACGGTGGACAGCTTTTGTCGCTGGGTAGATGAGGCCGGCAAGCAGATCAAGCGCGAGCACGGCGATGGCTGATCAGCCACGCCGCTGCCTTGATGAGAGCTGCAGCGACAAAAGCCACCACTGCAATGACCGGGCCGAGGAAGGCCAGGCCGAAGAAAGCTACGAGACCAAAGATGAACGGCACCGCCCAGAGCGGCAGCTCAATGACCAGCCAGATGCCGAGTGCGACTGCAAGCACGACGACGATGGCGTAGGCGATGGTTTCGGCAAGGGTTTCGACGTTCATAACTGCATCCTAAGTTCCGAGTATCCACATGGCAAGTGAGTTCTACATTGGCGTCAAGATCGGCGCGACGATGCTGGCCAGCTTCGGCACCGCGCTGTCTGGAGCCCGAAACACCATGACCAGCCTCGGCAAGGTGGCCGACGACCTGAAGGTGAAGCATGTCCGCTTGGGCGAAGCCATGGCGCGTGCGATGGCACACCCAACTCGCAACGTTGGCGAGTTACGCCGCCAATACGAGCAACTCGGCAAGACGATGGAGACCGTGGCCGCCAAGCAGGCGGCTTTAGCGTCTCGCCTGGCGCGCGGTGATACCTTGCGCCAGCAGCGCATGGGGATCGGTAGCGAGATGGTCGGTACGTACTTGACCGCCACGGCAACCGCCGCCCCTATCATCGGAGCGGTCAAGCAGGCGGCCAACTTCGAGGCTGGCCTACGTGACATCGCCATCACAGGCAACCTGACCAAGCAAGAAGAATTCAAGGTCGGCGAGGCTGTCCGCAAGGCCGCGCTATCCACCAGTCAGGGCCACGCGGCCATTCTGGAAGGCGTGGGCACACTGGTGGCGGCGGGCATGGATGCCAATAAGGCCGGCCAGTATTCTGGGTTGCTGGGCAAGGTGGCCACCGCGACCAATGCCGACATGAAAGACCTCGCAGGCATGGTCTATTCACTGTCCGAAACCTTGGGCATCAAGGGCGACGCGGCGCTCAAGGAAGCGTTCAACCGGGCGGCCTTCGGTGGCAAGCTCGGCCGCTTCGAGCTAAAGGATATGGCCAAGGCGCTGCCGGAGATGACGGCGGCCTTTGCATCAAAGGGCATCAAGGGGCAGGCCGCCCTGACGCAGATTATTGCCAGCCTGGAAGTCGGCCGTGAGGGTGCGGGTTCCGGTGATGAGGCGGTGACCAATCTGCGCAACTGGCTGTCGCACATGAACACCAAGCACACCATCGACGCCTACAGCAAGGCCGGGGTTGACTACCAGAAGTCGATGCAGACCCTGGTGGCGGACGGCTATTCCAGCTATGAAGCATCCCTGCAGATTGCGCAGAAATTCGTTGCCTCCCGAGGTGACGGCTTCATGAAGCAGTGGAAGGAGGCCGGCGCAAAGGGGGATGAAGAAGCACAACGCCGCCTGATGGAAAGCTTTGGCCTAAATGAGGTGTTCCAGGACATCCAGACCATCAACCACTTGCTGGCCATGCGCCAAGGCTGGGACAAGTATCAGGACAACAAGAAAAAGATGGGTAGCCAGGAGGCGATGGGCACCATCGACACGGACTACCAGAAGCGTGCCGAACTCGCTACCAAGGCGTGGGAACGCTTCAAGACGCGTGTTGCCGACGTAGGTATCACGGTCGGCAATGCGTTGATGCCTTCGCTGACCGGCCTGCTCAACACGCTGACCCCGACGATCGAAAAGATCGGGCAGTTCGCCGCAGCGCATCCCGGCGTGATCCGCGCCGTTGCCGGCTTCGCTGTGAGCGTGATCGGACTCAAGATGGCCACGCTCGCCTTGGGCTGGGGGCTGAACTTCTTCGTCAAATCGCCGCTGAACATGCTCGGCACCGCCTTCACCACAGTTTCCGCCAAATGGACGCTGATGCGCGCTCTGGTGTTTGGTGGTGCTCCGCGTCTAGCAACAGTCTTCCAACTGTTCGGTGTCGGTGCGGGGACCGCCGGCAAGCTCGCCGCCGGCATCGGCCGGCTGGGAGGAGTATTTGTCTCACTCGGCCGTGGTGCGCTGGCTACCGGCCGCTTGCTGTTGCCCTTCGGCCGTGGAGTGGCGATGGCCTTTGGCTCGCCTCTGATGCTGGCTGGCCGTGGCATGTTGTTCCTGGGCAAGTTGCTGGCCGGCAACCTGCTGTCAGGTCTGCGCCTGGCAGGCCAGGCCGTGCTGTGGCTTGGCCGAGCCCTGCTGATGAACCCGATTGGGCTGCTGGTGACGGGCATCGCCGTTAGTGCCTACCTGATCTATCGCCACTGGGGCACGATCAAACCGTGGTTCCAGCGGCTATGGGCCGGAGTCCGGACCATTTTCGCCGGTGGCATCGGCAGCGTGGCCAGGGCGATTCTCAACTGGTCGCCGCTGGGGCTGTTCTACAAGGCCTTCGCCGGGGTGATGCGATGGTTCGGTGTCAGCCTGCCGAAGAACTTCACCGACTTCGGCAGCATGCTGATCGGTGGTCTGGTCAACGGTATCAAGGCCAAGCTCGGCGCCGCCAGGGATGCCATCGTCGGGTTCGGTAGCAGCATCAAGGGCTGGTTCACCAGTACGCTCGGCATCAAATCCCCGTCGCGCGTGTTCATGGGTTTCGGCGACAACATCGCCCAGGGCGCGGCGATCGGCATCGGCCGCTCGAGCGGACTCGCCTCCCGGGCTGCCGCCGGCATGGCATCGCAAACGGCTGCTGCTGCGACCGCCAAGCGCCTCGGCGCCGGTCAGGCCAGTGGCGCCGGAACGGGCGCGGCTGCAGGGGCTGCTGGCGGATTTGTTATTCATTACAGCCCGACGATTCAGTTGCCTGCAGGCACGCCGGAAAGCGTCAAGGGACAGGTTGAGGCCGCCCAGAAGCTCACGCTGCACGATCTGGAGAAGCTGATCGACCGGGTGCTCGCTCAACGTGCACGGAGGGCCTACTGATGTTCGCGCTGCTGGGTGACATCCAGTTCGACCTCATCACGTATTTCGACGGCTTCGAGTCGCAGTTTGGTGCGGACTTCGCCGAGCATGCTCTGATCGAAGGAAAGCCGCGCCTGCAGTGGATCGGCGACAAACTGGATGAGATTCGCATCCAGCTCTCCTTCCACACCCAGTTCTGCGATCCGGAGCGCGAACTGCTGCGCCTGAAGACGGCCAAGGAAGCGCACCAGGCTATGGCGATGGTGCTGGGCAATGGCGATTACAAGGGCTGGTTCGTCCTGACCGATGTCAGCGCCACCAGCAAGCAGACCGACAAGGCCGGCACGCTGCTGGCACTGGAGGCCAGTCTGACACTGCGCGAGTATGTCGGCGACAAGAAGAACCCGATGTTACCACCCGCCGTACAGCCCAAGCTGCCGCCGGTAGCCGCCAAGCTGTTGCCGGCCAACCTGACTGCCAAGGTGGCCTCAGTGGGGGCTGGCCTGGCCGGGGCGGCGAATGCCGTGCGTGACAATATCCGCCAGGCCGTGACCTACGCCAATCAGGCGCAATCGTCGATTCGGGTGGCTGTGGATGCGGCACGTCTGGCGCAGGGTCTGCGTGCCAATCCAATGGCAGCACTGGGTCAGGCGGCGGGCTTGCTAAGCAGCATGAAGCAGGTGGCTGACCCGCTGACCAAGCTGTCTCCGGTGCTGGCCAGCCTGACCAGCCAGTTGCCCGAGGCAGCCAGTATCCTGCGTGCCGGCACCAGTGCGCTGGGTGCTGTGCGCAATGCACAAGGCGCCCTGTCGGCCATCAATGTGGGCAATGTGACGGGCCGCATCGACTACCTGTCTGGCCGACTGTCGGCTGCGGCCGGCGTTCTGGAGGCTGCGGTGCCCAGCATCAGCAAGCTGGCCGGCGCGGTCGTGACGAGGAAGATCTGATGTTCCTGACCCACATTTCTGCCGAGGGTGAGCGCTGGGACCAGCTCGCCCATCGCTACTACGGTGACCCGTTGCAGTACGAGCGCATCGTCGCGGCCAACCCGCACGTGCCGTTGACTGTCACGCTGCCGAGCGGCCTGACGTTGTCGATCCCGGTGATCGAACAAGTCGACCTGTCCGAGGAGCTGCCACCATGGTTGCGCTGACCGATCGGATGTCGGGTGCGGTAGCCAGGGTGCCGCACCCGGTATTCATGCTGTCCTACGGGCATAAAAACATCACCGAGGACATCGAACCCTATGTGCTGTCGGTGACCTATACCGATTACCTGTCCGGCCAGTCCGATGAGCTGGAGGTGCAACTGGAGGACGCAGACGGCCGCTGGATGCGCGCCTGGTACCCCGGCAAGGGCGACAGCCTGTCGCTGAAGATCGGTTACGAGGCCGAATCCCTGTTGCCGGTCGGTCCATTCGAGATCGACGAGATCGAGTTCGCCCATCCGCCGGCAACGGTCACCATTCGGGCGCTGGCTACGGGTATCAAGAAATCAGTACGCACCCGCGTCGGCCGCGCTTACGAGAACACCACGCTGGCCGCAATTGCCGGCCGCATCGCCAAGCGCAACCGCCTGACGCTGACCGGAAAAATCCGTGATATCCGTATCGACAGAGTGACACAGTATCAGGAACGCGATGTGGCATTCCTGACTCGGCTGGCACGTGAATATGGCCATGCCTTCAAGATCGTCGGCAGCAAGCTGGTCTTTACCGAGTTAGGCGATCTGCGTGATGGCAAGATCGCTGCCACGCTCAAGTTGACCGATCTGAAGAGCATCAGCCTGCGTGACAAGATCAAGGACGTGTACAACGAGGTCAAGGTCAAGTACCACAACCCCAAGACCAAGAAACTGGTGGTCTATGGCGTGAAAGGGGGCCAGGTCGCTGCGGTTGGCCAGACCACGGTGACTACCAGGCGGCGCTCCGGCCAGTCGGCCAGCGGTGACACCCTGAAGCTGTCCACCCGGTCGGGCTCGAAGGCCGCCGCCCAAGCCAAGGCCAAGGCTGCGCTCGACAAGTCAAACCAGCAGCAAACCGGCGGTACCCTGACCCTGATTGGCAACCCGAAACTGGTGGCAGGCAACACCGTGCAGCTGGAGGACTGTGGCCGGCTATCCGGCAAGTACTTGATCGAATCGGCTCGCCATCGCCGGGATCGCAGCAGCGGCTACACCACCGAGCTGGAGGTGAAGCGTGTGGCCGGCGTGCAGCAGGGAAAAGGCAACACCGCTGCCGCAAAGAAAAAGACCTCGGGCAAAGGCCTCAAGGTGTACGGCCTCAAGAACGGCCAGATACAGGTGGTCGGTACCACGCCGCAGAAGAGCAAAAAGAAATGAACGACGACACCCTCGACGAGTTTGGTGCCTCCGTCAAATTCGGCACGGTCAGTGCCTCGCGGCCGGGGTTTGCCCGCGTGCGGCTGCCGGCCGTCGACAATATGCGCACCATGTGGCTACCGATCGCGTACCCCAAGACCAAGGACGATCAGTGCTGCTGGACGTACGACAACGGCGAGCACGTCGCGGTGCTGCTGGACTCGCGCGGCGAGGATGGTGTGATCCTGGGCGCGGTGTACTCCAGCGCCGACATGCCGCCAGTTACCGACCCGAACAAGTTCGTCATCCGTTTCAAGGACTCCGCGCTCCTGGAGTACGACCGGAACAGCCACGTGCTGACGGTTTCCGGGGTGCAGAAGGTTGTCGTCGAGGCCAGCGCCGAGATCCTGCTCAAGGCCGACGCCAAGGTGACGGTCGATACGCCGGAGGCCGAGTTCACTGGTAACCTGACCGTGCAGAAGAAACTCACCTACCTGGGCGGCATGTCCGGATCGGGGGGCAGTGGCGTCGCCGCGACCATCACCGGCAATCTTCACGTCGACGGAAACGTCGACGCCACCGGGGCCATCGTGGATGCCGGCGGCAACTCTAACCACCATTCGCACTAGGTGTCCTACATTAGATAGATATCCGAAGTCTTAAGGAGTTAATGATGGAGCTTTTGTACCGTGGATACTTGATCAGCCCTAGTTGTCATTTTTATCCTGATCTAAATCGTTGGGGAGTTAGGTTCTTTGTCCGCAAGGACAACTTGGATAATACGGTGCTAGTCCCGTTTGATGTCTCTGACATGGATTGCGACTCAGAAGTAGAGGCTCAGCGGCATAGCCTTGCTGCCGCCAGACAACGGGTTGACCGGCATTTAGATGACCAAGACGGATCCCTAGACGGCCTCGACTAAGCCTTAAAGCCCTTTAATATCCCCCGGCCGGGCATGGCGGCACGATAGCCGCATGACCCGGCTATCTGACTCCCTTCACTGGCAACCCGCCCTCGGCAGCTTCGGCATCGTCGAAACCGTGGTGGACATCGACCAGGCCATCCGTGTGATCTTGCGCACTCCCAAGGGGAGCGACCCGCATCGCCCGGAATTCGGCTCCAACCTGCACCTCTACCAGGATTACCCGGTCGACCAGGCCGTGCCGCATGTGGTGCGCGAGACGGTCGAGGCGATTCGCCAGTGGGAGCCGCGCTGCGAGCTGGTCAAGGTCACGCCAACGATTGAGGAGTCCCGTATCACCCTGCGCGTGCAGTGGAAGCTGGGCGACGGCATTGAACGTGAGACGGAGGTGCGCCTGTGAGCCTGCCCGAGCCGAATTTCATCGACCGCGACCCGGACGCCATCACCGCCGAGATCGTGGCGCAGTACGAGCAGCTGTCTGGCAAGACCTTGTATCCGGCGCAGGTCGAGCGGCTGCTGATCGACGTGATCGCCTACCGCGAGACCCTGGTGCGCATCGGCATCCAGGAGGCGGCCAAGCAGAACCTGGTGGCCTACGCCCGCGCGCCGATGCTGGACTACCTGGGCGAACTGGCGGGCGTCACCCGCCTGCCAGCACAACCTGCCAAGACCACCCTGCGTTTCACCTTGGAAGTGGCGCTGGCCACCAACCTGCTGATCCCGGCCGGCACTCGTGTCGAGGGCGGGGATGGCGCGGTGACTTTCGCCACCGACGCCGACGCCACCTTGCTGGCCGGCCAGCTGTCAATCGACGCCGTCGCGACCTGCGAGGAGCCCGGCGCCGCCGGCAACGGCTGGCAGCCCGGCCAGATCAACAGCCTGGTCGACGAACTGGGCGACGTCGAGGTCGTAGCCGCCAACACCACGGTGACCAGCGACGGCTACGAGGAGGAGGAAAACGACCGGCTGCGCGAGCGCATCAAGCTTGCTCCGGAGTCCTTCTCCAACGCCGGCAGCCGTCTGGCCTACCGCTTTCACGCCCTCAAGGCTCACCAGAGCATCGTCGACGTGGCGGTGCTGTCGCCCACGCCCGGCGTGGTCAAACTCTACCCGCTGCTGGTCACCGGTTTGCCCGACGCGAACATACTGTCCCTGGTGGCAGCGACCTGCTCAGCCGACCGCGTGCGGCCGCTGACCGATCAGGTGCAGGCCCTGATGCCGTCGCCCGTCGACTTTACGATTGACGCTCAACTGGTGCTCTACACCAACGTCGACGCCGCCAGCGTAAAGGCCCAGGCACAGGCCAATGCCGAAGCCTACAAGGCCGACCGCGCCGCCGGTCTCGGCCGCGACGTGGTGCCGAGCCAGGTAATTGCCGCCCTGCAGGTGGCTGGCGTGTACCAGGTGATCCTCAACGCGCCGGCGCTGAAGGCGCTGGCCGAGAACGAGTGGGCGCACTGCACGGGCATCACCCTGACCGTGACGGGCTCAGTCAATGGCTGACGCGCTGTTGCTCCCGCCACCGCTGGCTGGCGACGAACGGTTCCGGGCTCTGGGCCGGATTGCCGCCCGAATCAGCGATATTGACCTGTCTCCGCTGCTGGTCTATCTGGTTGATGCCGTTAACGCCACGGCGCTGCCGCATCTGGCCGAGCAGTTCCATGTCATGGGAGATGAAGGTTGGAATCTGGCCGGCAGCGACGCCGAGCGCCGAACACTGATCAAAGCCGCAATCGAACTGCACCGCTATAAAGGCACACCTTGGGCGATCAAGACCGCGCTGGCGAAGATTGGTTATCCCGACTCGGAACTGATCGAGTACCACGACTACTCCCGGCATTGGACAGCAGCAGGCGGCCATACCCTCAATGGCGACTGGCTTCTGGATGGTGGTGTGGGTCTTGTGGCTCCGGCCGGTATCCCGCTTCGTCGTGTAGCGCTCAGTCACTGGGCCGAATATGCGATCCGGCTCAATGTAGGAACCGACCTCTGGACCCAGGAACAGCAACGGGCTATCCGCCGCATGGCCATGATGTACGCGCCAGTGCGCAGCCATCTGAAGTCGCTTCTGATCTGGGCATCTCTGGAATTCGACGCCAGTGTCCGTCTGACCGGCTATCGCGGCCGCGTGCATACCCGTCTCGACCGCTGCCGGCGTCTGAGTGCGCACAACCGCACGACGCTCGACGGCTGCTGGCTGCTCGATGGCGACGACGCCCCGCTGATGCTGGCCAGCTGGCCGCTCGACGGCCGCCGCCTGCACGGACGCACACCGGCCGGCCGGCCGCTCAATGCCGGCGCGATGTCGCTGCGCACCCGCCTGCGCCAGCGTATTCGCTCCAGCCTCGGCGGGTCGCGCACACGCACGGTCACGCTCGGCGGCAGGTTCGCCCGGCTCGATGGCCGCACCCGACTGTCCGAATCCACGCTCGGCGACGGCTGGACGCTCGCCAGTGGCCGCTCGCTGGGCGACTCCACGCTGGACCGCATCGCGGCACCACGGCTCGACGGCACGTGGCTGCTCGGCGGTGAGACCGGCCAGCCGGGGCTGTGGTTCACCGGCACCCTGACCATTCGCCGTAATGGCATCACTACAACGGAGGCCATCTGATGGCTCAACAGGCTATCGCCGTTTCGCACACGTATCGGCACCAGGTCGCGCTCGCCGCGGCCGCCGGCACCGCCATTCCGAAAACCGCGTGGATGGCATTCGGCCGTAGCGACCGACCGTATGAGCCGGAGACCGATTTCGCGCTCGGCGACGAGTTCGTGCGCGTACCGGTCACGACACAGGTCGACGGCCCGACGCTGATCGCGTCCGGCGTCCTGACCGGCGAGGCGGCCGGCGGCAACACACTGCGCGAGGTCGGCGTGTTCACCGCCGACGGCACGCTGATGGGCCGCCGCGTGCTGGCCCCCAAATCGTTCGAGCCCGACACCGAGTTCGAGGTCGAACTCGTTTTTGAATACTGAGAGGCACCATGACCCAGACCACGCTGACCCCGTCCGACGCCCCGGCGCTGACGACCTCGCTGCCGGCGCTGACCACCAGCAGCGTCGCCCACCCGGATACCTGGAATCCGACCCATCAGGCGCTGCTCGACAACGACGCCTATCTGAATGCCACCCTGGCGTCGCTGAGCGACAGCACGGACACCCGCGTCGGCGAGCTTGATGCGCGCGTGTCGGGCGTCGAGGCGACCAGCAGCGTGGCTGTCCAGCGCGCGGTCAGCCTCGACTGGCTGTATCGCGGCAACCGCGTCGCATTCGAGCTGTTCACCCCCGGCTATACGCTGATCGACCTCGCGCCGGTCCCGGTGACCGGCGGCGTCAATGGTGACGACTCGCTCGATGTGGCCAGCACCGCCAGCCTGCGCGTCGGTGATTACTATGTGCTGGCTGATGCTGGCGGCACTGCAGCTCTGGTCCTGGTGTCGGCCATCCTGTCGGCGACCCGCCTGCGCCTGAGCGCGAATCTCGGCCGCGACTGGACGGCCGGCGCGACCCTGTCGCGGTCGAGCCTCGACGTGCGCGGTGCCGCAAACGCGGTGGCCGCCGTCGGTGACCTCTACCTGAGCCGCCCGATCAATATCGGCACCGACCTCGACGGCGGTGCCGTCGTGCTGCGCCGCACGCTGAATGCCGGCGAGGCGCGGCTCTACTACCGCGATGCCTACCAGACGACCTGGCGCGAGTGCGGCTGGTCGGTGCGTCGCCAGGGCGATGGCGTGCCGGCCGGATTTGCCGACTACGAATACATGTTGCCGATGCGTGGCGATGGCGCGCTGCGCCTCGACATCAGCGGCGAGCCGATGACGATTCACCATCTGGTCGCGCTCGGTGCGCCGACCGGCCTCGGCGGGTTCATCAACCCGGCCCAGCGCCCCAATACCCCGACCCTCAGCGTGCCAGCTGCTGCTGCCACCAGCATCATGGAGCGGCCGACGCTGGCGCTGGCCGGTTACAGCAGCCCGGCCAACAATGCCCAGGCGGCAGTGCAGTTCCAGTTGTCGGTGACGGCGGATTTTGCGGCGGTGCTGCACGACTCCGGCGAACTGCCGGCCGGGCTGTCCTACCCGCTGCCGGCCGGCGTGCTGGCAGTCGGCAAGACCTATCAGGTGCGCGCCCGTGTCCGTGACGTGGCCGGCCTGTGGTCGGACTGGTCGGCCGCCAGCGCGTTCACCACCGCTGCATCGTTCGTCTACGTCGCCACGCCGACGCTGACCGGTCCGGCCATGAACGCGGTCGACATCCCCGAACAGCCGACGCTGGCATCGAGCCCGTTCGCCGTGTCGGGCGCGACCGACACCCATGCGGCGAGCCAGTGGCAGATCCGCAGTGCGGCCGGCAGCTATGCGGCGCCGGTCTGGGACAGCGGGACCGATACCGTCAACAAAACGTCGGTCGTGACCCCGGCCGGCAAACTGCAGCCCGGACAGAACAGCTATTTCCTGCGCGTGCGCCACCAGGGGGCAGCCAAGGGCTGGTCGGACTGGTCGAATGAAATCAGGATCACCACCAAAACCCAGTTTGCCAACGTGATCGGCATCGTGCTGGCCCAGACCGGCGGCGGAGCCGGCACCTGGCGGCGCATCGACGAGAACGGCAATGACCGGGTCACGGATGCGTCGTTTTTCAACACGCACCCGGTCTATGGCGCCGTCAGCGACGTGACGATCGACGGGCAGGCGATGGTCCGCATCCCGGCGTTCTATGTGAAGACCGGTACGCTGGCCGCAGGGCCATATGCGGGGCGTCGATTCTGGTCGATCTCGGACCAGCCGCTGCCCGGCTACGCGCTGCACCCGGCATTCATGGTCGATGGGGCGCCGGTCGGGCAGTTCTGGGTCGGCAAGTATCAGGGGGCGATGGTTGCGCAGAGCCTGAGTTCGGTTGCAGGGTTGAGTCCGCTCAACCCCACAAATTTCAACAATGTTCGGGTGTACGCAGCCAATCGCAACGTGGGCGGCGCCAGCGGGTTCAGCCTCTGGAATTACCACCAGTTGTCGGCCATTCAGTTGCTGGCCCTGATCGAGTTCGGGGGGGCCGACAGTCAGGCGCTGGTGGCGCCTGGCCATCTGAGCGGCGCGCCAGTTGGTACAAACGCCCCCGCTAATCTCGCGGCGTCGTGGCGGGGGGTGACCGGTTTGTGGGGGAATGTGTTTCAACTGGTAGAGGGGCTGCGTATCGCGCCGGATGACAGCATCCAGATCTGGGACAACAGAGGGACGCGGAACTGGGTGACCACATCCGCCAAAATTGGGCCGTTTCCGGTGCCGGTGACGTTTTCGACTGCGCAGGGTACGGGTTATGACCTGTCGCTGACGTTCGTACCTGGCACCACCTCGAATATGGTTACTGACAGCAGCAATGGCGATTATTTCAACGCGAAACAAACGGCCGGTTATCGGGTTGCCATGCACGGTGGGGCCGCGGGTTACTCAAATGCTGTTGGTCTGTTCTGCCTGTATCTGCTGGGGGACGACGCTGAGGTGTTTGGTGGTACCGGCTCCCGTCTCGTAAAGGTGTAATCATGAAAATCGAAAACCATACCCTGATCCTCGGCGAGACCCTGCTGCCCCTGCCGCGTCTCGCCACCCCGGCCACCGTCGATGTCTGGACGGTGCCGACCGACTACCGCGCCGACGGACATTTTGTCGCCGTGACCCCACTCGGCCAGCCACCGGAAATTCCGGCCTGCGCGATGGCCGATGCCGAGTACCTCGGTCAGCTCACGCTGGCGCCCGATGACGACGCGCTGCTCGATGCGGCTCGACAGGCGGCACTGGCACGCATCAATGCCGCATGCAGCGCAGCACTGGCCGCGCTGGCCGCCAGCTACCCGGACGGCGAGGTCACCAGTTGGGCGCAGCAGGTGCGCGAGGCTGAGGCGCTGGCGCACGATGCCGGGGCCGACACGCCGCTGCTGTCGGCGATTGCCGGTGCACGCGGGCTGACCGTGGCCGTGCTGGCCGAGCGGGTGCAGGCCAAGGCCGCTGCCTATGCGCTGGCGTCCGGTGCGCTGATCGGCCGCCGCCAGGCCGCCGAGGACCGCATTGCTGCCGCCGGGACGCTGGACCAGGTGCAGGAGGTGACGTGGTGAAACAGCGCCTTGCACTACTCGGGATCTGGTCGCTGTGCATGCTGGCCAGCCTCATTGCCGGGCTGTGGATGCTGCTCGCCGTAGCATTCGGCAGCCGGCGCGCCTGGACACTGGCTGTCGCGCATGACCAGCTGGCGAATGCAGCATTCGGCGGGAGCGAGGACGAGACCATCAGCAGCCGTGCCGGGCGTGGTGCCAGGCGCGGGATTTATCGCTGGTGCCTGCTGTGCCGATTGCTGGACCGTATCGATCCCGGACACTGCGAAAGAAGCATTGAAGACGGCAGCAAGAAGTCTGCCTAAATCGTAGAGACGGCGACCGGGAGGGTGTTGACGCACAATCCCGGTCAGCTGACCCGCAGAACGCCCTGCAAGTCACCCCAAGGCCGCCACCGTGGGCCCACGGTTCGGCAAGCGTAGCGGTGAATTTCATTTATGAAAAGAGCCTTGCAGATGTTACAAACCTCAGCAACACCCCTTGTCCCCTGGATCGGGGGCAAACGCAGGCTGGCAAAACACATTCTGCCGCTGTTCCCGAGTCATGAATGCTATGTCGAGCCGTTCTGTGGGGCGGCTGCACTCTACTTCCTGAAAGCGCCGACCAAGGTTGAAGTGATCAACGACGTGAACGGTGAGCTGGTCAACTTATATAGAGTCGTGCGCCACCACCTGGAGGAATTCGTCCGGCAGTTCAAATGGGCGCTGACCTCGCGACAAATCTTCAAATGGCTGCAGATCACGCCCGAGGAGACGCTGACGGACATCCAGAGAGCCGCACGCTTCTTCTACCTGCAGAAAATGGCCTTCGGAGGCAAGGTCCGTGGGCAAAGCTTCGGCACGGCCACGACCAGCCCTCCAAGTCTCAACCTGCTGCGCCTGGAGGAAGACTTGTCTACCGCGCACTTGCGCTTGAGCCGCACGTATATCGAGAACCTCGACTGGAGCGACTGCATCAGGAAATATGACCGCGAACACACCCTGGTGTACTGCGACCCGCCGTATTGGGGCACGGAAGGGTACGGCGTCGATTTCGGCCTGCACCAGTACCAGCGCATGGCCGAGCTGGCCAAGAGCATCAAGGGCCGCATGGTCATCTCGGTCAATGACATCCCGGAGATGCGCCAGGCGTTCGACGGTCTGGCCATCAAACGGGTGGACATCAATTACAGCGTCGGCGGCGCGGGCCGCAGTCAGGACAGGTCGGGCGAGCTGATCATCTGCAACTGGTGATCAAGCTCCAGAAGAGAGGAAGGGGCCACGCGGCCCCTTCTTGCAGGAATGAAATTTTGTTGCAAATGCTGGAAGGATGGACCATCTACCATTTATCGTGCAAAAAGCGCTCAGTTTTCGCGCCGCGCTTCAGGGTGCGCCGGGCCATCCCTTGGTCACTCCCCCGCTTCCTCCATCACCCACTCCCTGAACGCCCGGACCGCCGGCAGCTCGGCCGCATCGGGCCGGGTCACGAAGTAATAGGCAAACCGGGCCGGCCACGGTTTGTCGAGCACCTGTACCAGATGCCCGGCGGCAATCTCTTCCTGCGCATGAATCCGGGGAACCAGCGCCAGCCCCTGCCCGGAGGCGGCCGCGCGGATCAGCAGGTAGTCGTCGTCGAAGCTCGATCCGCGCTCGGCACGCGGATCGTCCGCCACGCCATGCGCGGCCAGCCACAACGGCCAGTCAGCGCGATCGCTGCCGTGCAGCAGCGGATAGTCCAGGCAGTCCTTCGGACCGGACAAGCGCGGAACCCGTTCGGGACTGGCCACCGGCACCAGCACCGGGGCCATCAGCCGGGTGGTGTGCAGCCCGGGGTAATGGCCCAGCCCGTGGCGCAGCGCCACATCGACCCGGTCGCGCCACAGGTCCACCAGCGCGGAGGTGGTCTCGACCCGGACCTCGATACCGGGGTGACGCCGGGTGAAGCGGCCCAGTCGCGGCACCAGCCACGATGCGGCAAAGCTGGCGACGGTACTGACGGTCAGCGTCTGCCGGGCGCCGGTTTCGACCAGCCGGTCAACCGCGCGTTCCATCTGCCCGAAAGCTTCGAGCAGGTCCGGATGGACACTGGCGCCGGCCTCGGTCAGACGCAGGCCATGGCGCTCGCGGATGAACAGTGTCGTGCCGGTCCGCTCTTCCAGCAGCCGGATCTGCTGGCTGACGGCACCGGAGGTGACATGCAGCGCCAGGGCAGCGGCCTTGATGCTGCCGCGCTGGCCCACCTCGACGAAAGCGCGCAACGCAAGCAGTGGCAGGGGTTTGGTCATGGCATTCAGTTTTTCTAAACCTTGATGGCAAAAGCATCGTTTCCGCTTTGACAGCCGGAAGGCCACCATGCGCGTGCAATGACTCATTGTCATGAGTCACAAAAACCAAAGCAACCGGAGCGTGCCATGATCCAGCTGTACACCGACAGTTCCCCCAATGGTTTCAAGATCACCATTGCACTGGAGGAACTGGGCCTGCCCTATGTGCTGCATCACGTCGATATCGATAAGGGCGAGAACCGGCGCCCTGAATTTCTGCGCCTCAATCCCTTCGGCCGCATTCCGGTGCTGGTCGATGACGGCAGCGGCATTGCCCTGTTCGAGTCGGCAGCCATTCTGCTCTATCTGGCCGAGAAAACCGGCCGTCTGCTGCCGACGGAGGAAAAGGCGCGCTGGGAGGCCATCAAATGGCTGACCGTACATGCAGCCAGCGTGGGGCCGCTTGTCGGCCAGCGCGTTCACTTCGAGCTGTTCGCGGCAGAGCGCCATCCTGCGGCAATCGAACGCTACCGCCGCCTGACCGACGATGCCTTCTCGGTGCTGGATTCGCATCTGGCAAGCCGGCCGTATTTTGCCGGCGATGACTACTCGATCGCCGACATCGCCCATTTCGGCTGGACCCATATTGCGCAGATTATCCGGTTCGATTTCAGCGCCCTCCCTCACCTGAGCGCCTGGCATCAGCGCATCGCCGCCAGGCCGGCGGTGCAAAGGGGCGTCACCCTGCCGGCGCCCGCCACGGGAGCCTGATACCGTGCTCCGGAGCGAGCGGTGTTGATGCTTTCTCTTGCCAGCACCATCCAAACCGGCAAATCATGGCGTCATAACCCCAGTCTGCGGAGATCCATTCAATGCATGTACGGCCTGAAGCGCTGACCGCCATCGTCGCCAGCGGACGTCCGATCGAAGTCGGCATCCTGTTGTTTCCCGATGTGGAGATTCTCGATTTTGCCGGTCCGTTCGAAGTGTTCTCGGTCGCATCCCGCGTCACCCGCCGCAATGGCGCGCTGGCCACGGTGCCGTTCCGGGTATCCACCGTGGCGGCACAGCGGGAAACGGTCGTCGCACGGCATGGGCTGCGGGTCGAGCCGGATCATGATTTTGCCGATGCGCCGGCCTTCGACCTGCTGATCGTGCCCGGCGGGGTGATGACCCAGCCGCTGGCAGATCCGGCGACGCTGGACTGGGTTGCCGCGGCCGCCCGTGCGGCAACGCTGACCGCCTCGGTCTGCACCGGTGCCTTCGTACTGGCCCGGCTCGGTCTGCTGGACGGTCTGGAGGCCACGACCCACTGGGAGGACATTCCCGATCTGCGCGCCGCCTTCCCGGATGTGCGGGTGGTGGAGGACGTGCCGTTCGTCGATGAAGGGCAGATCGTCACGTCGGCCGGCATTTCGGCCGGCATCGGCATGAGCCTGCATCTGGTCGGCCGCGTGCTCGGCACCGAGCTGGCCAGCGCCACGGCAAGACAGATGCAGTACGACTGGACGCCGCGCGCCGCCTGAGCGGCACTCAGGGCAGGCACTCCTGCTGCCCGGCCTCGGCACAGGCGCTGGTCGCGGACCCGGCCACGGGCGCCGTCCGGCTGGCCGGTCCGTTCCTTTCGCCGGCCAGGGCCGAAGCGCTGATCGGGCACAGCTTTCTGGCCGGCTATCAGGCTGCCATGCTGCTGTTGCTGGCGCTGTCGGCCGGCGTCCTCATGCTGCCTGGCTGGCTTGGCCGGCGCCAGGTCAGGCTGGTGTCTGCCGGGCGTGCGACACGCCTGGCCGGCATGGCTCGCCCGGTTCATGCAGCCAGTCAGCCAGCGCCTGCGTCACCGCAGACGGATTCTCCATCGGCGCCAGATGACCGCTGTCGGGAATGACCACCAGTCGCGCACGCGGATTCAGTGCCGCCATCTCCCGGTGTGCCGCCAGCGGCGTCAGCAGATCCTGTTCGCCGCAGGCGATCAGCAGCGGGCAGTCCAGCGACTGCAGCACGGCGGCACCATCCTCGCGGACCAGCCCGCTCTGGCGCAGGAACACCTCGCTGCCAAGCCGCGAAGTCATGGCGCGGATGCGGCCGATCAGCGCTTCGTCATGCCGATGCGCCGGCGCCAGATAGGTGTCGAGCATGCGGTCGCCAAAGGCATTGAAGGTACCCTGCAGGCGCACCAGCTGCTCGTGCGAGCGGCGCAGTGCGGCGCGTGCCGGCGTATCGGGCCGGATGGCGGTATCGAGCAGGGCCAGTCGTTCGATGCGCTGCGGTGCGCGCCGGGCGATTTCCTGTGCCACATAGCCGCCGAGCGAAAAGCCGGCCAGGGCAAAGGTCGGGGCGGCATCGGCAAGCACGCTGTCGGCCAGCGCCTGCATCGACTCGCCGCGCGTAATGTCGGCCACCCGGCAGTCGGCCAGGCCAGCGAGACCGGTCAGCTGGTCACGCCACAGTCCGGCATCGTTCAGCAGGCCGGGGATCAGGATCAGTTGCGGACGGGAAGCGGGGTGCGGATCGGTGGACATGCAGGCATTCGGACTGGAAGTGGCCCGACTTTAGTTCCCGACTCGAAATATGTCCAATATATGATAACGTTAACTTCAATACATTTTGGAGATACCAGATGGAACTGCGGCATATCCGTTATTTCCTGGCCGTGGCCGACGAACGGAACTTCACCCGCGCCGCCACCCGGATCGGCATCGGCCAGCCGCCGCTCAGCCAGCAGATCCGCGATCTGGAGGCGGAAGTGGGCACCGCCCTGTTCCATCGCGTGCCGCATGGTGCCGAGCTGACCGATGCCGGCCGCGCATTCCACGATATCGTGCAGGGCTTCCCGGCCCAGGCGGCGCGCGCCATCCATGCCGCACGGCGGGCCGCCCGTGGCGAAACCGGCGTGCTGCGCGTCGGTTTTACCGGCACGGCCGCCTTCGATCCGGTGGTGCAGGCCGCGATCCGTTCGTTTCGCGGTGACTATCCCGAGGTGGAACTGACACTGGAAGAAGCGAACACGACCCGGCTGGTCGCCGGTCTCAGTGCCGGCGAGCTCGATGCGGTGTTCCTGCGCGCGACCTCGGCCGAGAGCGAAGCGCTGCAACTGCGCCAGGTGTCGGCCGCGCCGATGATCGCCGTGCTGCCCGAGCATCATCCGGCCGCCGCCTCGTCGCGGTTGCGACTGGAGGCGCTGCGCGACGAGGCGTTTATCCTCACCCCGCGCCCGGTCGGGCCGACCCTGTTCGATACCGTGATCGCCGCCTGCCGCGATGCCGGCTTCGAGCCGACACTCGGTCAGGTCGCGCCGCAGATCAGCTCGGTGGTCAGCCTGGTGGCCGCCGGACTCGGCGTCTCCGTCGTGCCGGCCTCGATGCGCCAGTTGCAGCTGGCTGGCGTGGTCTACCGCGAAATCGACGGCGACGGACCCGTTGCCAGGCTGTCGCTGGCCTGCCGTCGTTCGGACAGCTCGGGCGTGGTACGGAACTTCATCCGCCACGCGGTCGGCTGAGCGCACGGCTCAGCCGGAATAGTTCGAGATCTCGATCAGATTCTGGTCCGGATCGCGCAGGTAGACCGAACGGATCGGCCCGCTGGCCCCGGTCCGCTCGACCGGGCCTTCCTCGATCGTGATGCCCTGCCCGTGCAGTTCGTCGATTACCTGTTCCAGCGGCGTGTCGGCAATAAAGCACAGATCGGCCGAACCGGCGGTCGGCAACAGCGCCTTCGGTTCGAACTCGCGCCCGGTCTGGTGCAGATTGATTTTCTGCCGGCCGAACACCAGCGCCTTGCGGTCGCCGCGGAAGGTCACGACCTCGAAGCCCAGCACCTGCCGGTAGAACTGGCAGCTGCGCTCGATATCGGCCACGGTCAGGACCAGATGGTCAAGCCGGTTGATCTGCATGATTGCGCATCCCTGATGAAAAAAGTGCCGGTACTTATTCGCCGCGACGCTGCAGGACCAGCGCCGCCACCAGTGCCAGCGCCAGCAGCAGCAGGGCGAAGGCCGCCACCGCCGGCCAGCCGGCATGCTCCCAGAACCAGCCGCCCGAGGCGCCGAGCACGCTGGAGCCAAGATAATAGGCCAGCAGATACAGTGATGCCGCATGCCCCTTGGACTGCCCGCCAAGCCGGCCGACCCAGCTGCTGGCCACCGAGTGGGCGACGAAGAAGCCGATGGTCAGCAGCACCACGCCGCCAATGACCAGCACCACCGATGCCGACAGCGTCAGCAGCACACCGAGCGCCGCCAGCGCAATGCCGGTCAGCAGTACCGGCGCCCGGCCATGGCGGTCGGCATGGATGCCGGCGGTGGACGAGGCGACGATACCGAACAGATAGGCGCTGAAAATCAGCCCGATCGCGGTCTGGCTCAGGTTGAACGGCGCCTGCATCAGCCGGAAGCCGGCATAGTTGTAGACGGTGACGAACATCCCCATCACCAGAAAGCCGATGGCGAACAGCCACGGCAGCCCGCGATGGCGGAGCTGCTGGCCCCAGGTGCGGAAATGCCCGGCCAGCCGGAACTGGCGGCGACGCACGAAGTGCCGTGACGGCGGCAACAGCAGCAGGAAGCCAATCGCGGCCAGCAGGTCCACCACGCTGACCACGGCCAGCGCGGTGCGCCATGAATACAGGTCGGTCAGCATGCTCATGCCGACACGACCGATCATGCCGCCAAAAGCCGTACCGCCGACATACAGCCCCATGGCCCGTCCGAGGCCGGCCGGGTGGATTTCCTCGGCCAGATAGGCCATCGCCACCGCCGGCACCCCGCCCAGCACCAGTCCTTCCAGCGCGCGGGCGACCAGCAGTCCGTGCCAGTCCGGCGTCATCGATGCCGCCAGGTTCAGCCCGGCGGCCAGCGCCATCGATGCGAACATCAGCGAGCGCCGGCCAAGATTTTCGGACAGGGCCCCGGCCACCAGAATGGCAAATGCCAGACAGCCGGTGGACAGCGACAGCGCCATCGCACTGGTGGCGGCACCAATATGAAAATCGGCCGCGAACAGCGGCAGCAACGGCTGCACGCAGTACAGCAGCGAGAAGGTGGCAAAGCCGGCCAGAAACAGCGCCAGACTGATGCGCCGATAGGCGCTGGTGCCCGCTTCGGCCCAGCTCGCCGGCGCGGCGGCCGGTGTCAACGCCGGATCGGAACAGGCGGGAGGAAGGAGGACGGCGGTGTCGGTACTCATGCCGCGAGTATCGACCGGCGATTTTCATTCGTCCAATATATGAAATAGTAGTATTTCATCTGTTTTACAGATGGCAGCCCCCCCCCTGCTTACTCCCCGCGCGCCGCCAGCTGGCGCAGCTTGTCCTTCTTGCTCGGCCGCTTGCCCTTGATGCCGCCATTGGACGGCGCATCGGCCGGCGCGGTCGCGGTCTCTACCGGCTCGAAACCGGGAATGCGTTCGCGCGGCACGCGGCAGTGCTGGCGTTTCTCGATCAGGCGGAAATGCGCGTCGGTGTCCGCGCTGACAAAGCTGATGGCCAGACCGGTTTCGCCGGCGCGGCCGGTGCGGCCGATACGGTGGGTGTAGTCGACCGGCGAGCGCGGCAGGTCGTAATTCAGCACCACCGGCAGTTGTGAAATGTCGATGCCGCGTGCCGCCACATCGGTGGCGACCAGCACCTGCAGGCGAGAGGCCTTGAAGTCGGCCAGCACCTGGCTGCGCATGCCCTGGCTGCATTCGCCGTGGAACGGCGCGGCGTCGATGCCGGCCCGGTACAGCTTGGTGGCGACCCGGTCGGCGGCCAGCTTGCTGGCGACGAACACCAGCACCCGCTCCCAGCCGTTTTCGCGCAGCAGATGACGCAGCAGCAGGGTACGACGGCCGGCATCGACCTCGATCGCCCGCTGGCGGATGGCCGGCTCGTCGGTGGCCGTGGCCGGCACGTCAATGCGCAGCGGGTCGTACAGCAACTGCCCGGCCAGCGTCCGGACCGCATGCGGGAAGGTCGCCGAGAAGAACAGGTTCTGCCGCCGGACCGGCAGCAAGTCGAGAAGGCGGCCGATTTCATCGGCAAATCCCATGTCGAGCAGGCGGTCGGCCTCGTCCAGCACCAGCGTTGTCGTCCCGCCGATATCGATGGCATTGTGGTCGATCAGGTCCAGCAGCCGCCCTGGCGTGGCCACCACGAAATCGGCGCCGCCGCGCAGTGCCTGCATCTGCGGATTGATCGACACGCCGCCGAACAGTGCGGCGACTTTTACCGCCGCCGGCAGAGTCTGCGCCAGCGCCTGCAGCGTGTCGCCGACCTGCGTCGCCAGTTCGCGCGTCGGCACCAGAATCAGGGCGCTGACCGGACGCGGACGCTGGTCGCGGCGCCCTTCCAGCCAGTATTGCAGCAGCGGCAGCGCGAACGCCGCCGTCTTGCCGGAACCGGTCGGCGCCGAGGCCAGCACGTCATTGCCGCGCAGGATGGCCGGGATGGCCTCGACCTGGATCGCAGTCGGGGTGACATAACCCTGTTCGTCGACGGCGCTCAGCAGGGCGGGACACAGTCCCAGGGCAGAAAATGACATGAAGAAGCCTTGAAATGACGGGAAAGCGCACGAAAACTGGCGCCATCCCGGGGGCAGAACCCCGGAAAGGCGCCAGTTTAAGGGCTCGCGTCACCAAGTCCAAGACCGGTGACCGGCGGTGGCTCAGGCCGACCGGGCTTTCGACGGCTTCAGCGCATGCGCACCATCACCGATCAGTGCCAGCGCTGCGGCGGCCACGGTCAGGAAGATCGGGTATTCCCAGCCACCGTTCGGGTTGGCAAAGCTCCAGCCGTTGCCGAAGTGGACGGTCGAGGCGGCAAACAGTTGCACCACGGCCAGCAGGGCGACCCAGCGTGTGAATACGCCGAGGACCAGCAGCACGCCGGCGCCGATCTCGAAGGCGATCACCGGATAGGCCAGCCAGCCGGGGAAGCCGACCGAGGCGAAGAAACCGGCGGTGCCGGCCGGGGTGAACACCAGCAGCTTGGTCAGGCCGTGGGCGAGAAACATGATGCCCAGTGCCAGGCGAAGCAGCAGGGCGGCATACGGGGTAGTGCGGGAATCGGTCATGACGGTATCTCCGGGGTAAGGGGTCAGATCAGGGAAAGCGGCTCGGCGAGCCAGTGTTTGAAGTCGTCGACCACGGTCAGGCTCAGTTCGTGGCCAATCGGGTACAGCTGCGTGCGATGCGGCACGCCGAGCGCGTCGAGCCACTGGTCGGCCCGTTCGGCCCAGGCGACCGGCAATTTGTCGTCGAAGCGCCCATGGGCAATAAAGCCGTTGCTGCCGGCCAGTTCGGTGCGCGGCGCAAGGTACGGTTCGAGCTCGGGCAGGATGCGTCCGCTGAGCACGGCAAAGCCGGCGACGTCGAGCGGCGCGCTCAGACCGACGCTGGCGCTGAGAATGCCGCCCTGGCTGAAACCGGCAACCACGGTACGGGCCGGCGTCCCGCCGTCCTGCGTTTGCAGCCCGCGCACCAGCGTCAGCAATTGCTGGCGGCTGCGCTCGGCCTGCACTGGATCGATGACCGGGCCACCAGCGCCGAAGCGGACCTGGAACCAGGCGAACTGCTCCGGACCGAGCGCCAGCGGCGCCCGCACCAGCACGACCTGCACGCGCGGATCGATGGCGGCGGCCAGCATGGCCAGATTGGTTTCATTGCCGCCGACGCCGTGCAGCAGCAACAGCCGCGCCGACACCGGACCCGGCCTGCCCTGCTCGCGCAGCCGGTAATGCAGCCCCGATCCGGGGTCTTGTTGCAGCGGACCGAAGCCGCTGTCAGGGCGGATATTCATGTGGATCTCCTTTACAGCTGGGGAATGGCGGGTTCGGCACCATGGCCGATCAGGTACGATTCCATCGACAGCACGCCATCGGTAATGCCGCCGTCGATCACCGTGACCGGGGCGTTGCTGCCGCCGGCCCCCAGCGCCACCAGCAGTGGCAGAAAATGTTCTTCGCTCGGATGGGCGCGCGCGGCCTGCGGTGCCAGCCGGCGATAGTCGAGCAGGCCCGGTACATCCCCGGCCAGCACCGCGGTGCGGACCCAGCGGGTGAAGTCCCCGACATAGCCGGCATCGTCACCGTGACGACGAAACTCGAACAGGTTGTGGGTCATGCCGCCGGAGGCGACGATCAACACGCCCTCGTCCCGCAGCGGCGCCAGCACTTGCCCCAGCCGCAGTGCGCCGGCCGGATCGAGCGGATGCGGCAGCGACACCTGGAACACCGGCACGGTGGCCTGCGGCAGCAGATGCATCAGCGGCACCCAGGCACCGTGATCGAGGCCGCGTACCGGGTCGGCTTCGGCGGGAATGCCCGCCTGGCGCAGCAGTGTCAGCGTCCGCGCTGCCAGCGCCGGGTGCCCGGGGGCCGGATAGCGCAGCGCATACAGCGCATGAGGAAAGCCGCCAAAGTCGTGAAGGGTTTCCGGCTCGGCCGCATGGCCGACCCGCACGCCGCCGGCGCTCATCCAGTGCGGCGACAGCACCAGCACGGCGCTGACCGGCGGCAACCGGCGACCGATGTCCGCCAGCAGCGCCCCGGCCCGGCCGGGTTCGAGTGCAAAGGTCGGTGCACCGTGGGAAACGAACAGAACGGGGAGCGGCATGGCGGTGTCTCCAGTGTCGGGGGCCGAATCAGGCGGCCTTGGCGATCCAGGTCGGGGCGATGGCGGTGCCGAGGCCGGCGCCATAACCGAAGTAGATGTTCAGGCCGGCCAGCGGCTCCAGGTAGCGGGCGTTTTTCAGCGGACCGGCATCGACGGCCCTGAAGCCGAGGCTGTCGATCAGCGCCTTTACCGTCTGTCTGGCACGCTCGCTGTCGCTGGCAAAGAACACCGGCGCGATCTGTCCGTCGGCAAATTGCGGACCATCGGCCAGCATCGGCGCGAACAGGGTGTTGAACGCCTTGACCAGTTCGATGCCGGGCACGGCGCGGGCGATTTCCTCGGCCGCCGAGGTGTCATGGCCAAGGGTCAGGCCCATGTAGTCGGCGGTCAGCGGATTGGTGATGTCGATGACCACCTTGCCGTCCAGCTGACCGAGCGCGCGCAGCGCCGGTACCGCATCGTCAAAGCCGGTCGCCAGCACGATCACCTCGCTGTCGCCAAGCGCTTCTGCAGCCGGCGCGGCGGTGGCGCCCGGATAGGTGGCGGCCAGTGCCTGCGCCCTGGCCAGATCGCGGCCGGTGACGCGGACGACATGGCCGACCCGGGTGAGTTGCTTGACGAAGGCCGAACCCATGTTGCCGGTACCGATAACGGTGATGTTCATGCTGTTGCCTCTATGCGTTGCTTGATCAGGAGCCCCCAGTTTATTGACCCGGACCTTGCTGATAAACACGTAGAATAAAGACTTACCATCCCGAAAAATGGAACAATATGGATCGCGCTCTGGAAATGACCGTATTTACTGCCGTGGTCGATGCCGGCAGTTTTGTCGGTGCGGTCGAGCCGCTGCGCATGTCGAAAGCTGCGGTGTCGCGCCATGTCGACGCGCTGGAGAAGCGCCTGGGCGTGCGCCTGTTGCAGCGCACTACCCGGCGGCTGTCGCTGACCGAGGAAGGGCGACTGTTCTACCTGCGCGCCCGCGAGCTGCTGGCGGCGCTGGACGAGGCGGAATCGGAGGTCAGCTCGCGTGCCGCCGAGCCCGGTGGAACCATCCGCATCAATGTGCCGGTCACGTTCGGCATCCTGCACCTGGCGCCATGCTGGGCAGCCTTCCTGGAACGCTACCCGCGGGTGTCGCTGGACGTGACGCTGAACGACCGGCTGGTCGACATGGTCGACGAGGGCTACGACCTGGCGGTGCGCATCAGTTCGCTGCCGAATTCGACCCTGATCAGCCGCCAGCTGGCGACCACCCGCATGCAGTTGTGCGCGTCACCGGCCTATCTGGCTGCGCACGGCACGCCGACGCACCCGCAGCAGCTGGCCGATCATCGCGTGCTCGCCTACACCAACTGGGCCGACCGCGACGAATGGCACTTCGACGGACCGGACGGCCGGGTCTCGATCCACCCGCACTCCTGCGTCGACTCGAACAATGGCGATACCTGCCGCGCCATCGCGCTGCGCGGCGGCGGCATCATGCTGCAGCCGAGCTTTCTGGTCGACGACGACCTGCGCCGCGGCGACCTGGTCGAGCTGATGCCCGACTACCGCGCGGCCACGCTCGGCGTCCATGCCGTCTATCCGAGCCGCAAGCATCTGCCGCCGAAGGTGCGCCGGCTGGTCGATTTTCTGGTCGATGCGTTCCGCGATGCACCGTGGAGCAGCCCGGCCGCCGACTGAGCGCGATCAGGCGATGGTGTCGACCACACCGCCATCGACCCGCAGCGCCGCGCCGGTCGTGGCCGAGGCCTGTGGCGAGCACGCATAGACGATCAGATTGGCGACTTCGTCGACCGTAGCCAGCCGCTGCAGGATCGACGATGGGCGGTGGGCCTTGACGAAGGCCGTACCGGCCTGGGCAATGGTCTGGCCGGCCGCCTCGGCATCTGCCTTCAGCATTGCAGCGACGCCTTCGGACAGGGTCGGACCGGGCAGCACCGCATTGACGGTGACGCCGGTGCCGCTCATGCGCTTGGCCAGCCCGCGCGACACCGACAGCAGCGCGGTCTTGGTCATGCCGTAATGGATCATGTCGGCCGGGATGTTCAGCGCCGATTCCGAGGACAGGAACACCACCCGCCCCCACTGCTGCCGGGCCATGCCTGGCAGATAGGCGCGTGACAGTCGCACCCCGGACATCACGTTGACATCGAAGAAGCGGGTCCATTCGCTGTCGGGAATATCGAAAAAATCCTGCGGGCCGAAGATGCCGACATTGTTGACCAGAATGTCGCACGCCGGCTGCGCCGCCAGCAGCGTCTCGCAGCCCTCGGCCTGGCTGAGGTCGGCCGCCACCCCGTACACCTTTGCCGCCGGCACCGCCGCCATGATCTCCTGCAGTGCGCGGTCGACTGCCTCGCGGGTCCGGCCGTTGACCACGACCGTGGCGCCGGCTGCTGCCAGCCCGCGCGCGGTCGCCAGGCCGATGCCGGCGGTAGAGCCGGTGACGATGGCGGTCCTGCCGGAAAGTTCGATATGCATTTCTGACTCCTTGTCTGACACGGGAATGGCCGCTGCCGGCCTTCACCCTAGCCATGACGGAAGCCGGAATCAATCCCGGCACGGGAACCTCGTGCCGGTTATGCATCTGGCAGATTAACTGTGCAGTTTTAATCAGTTCTCCGGCTCCGGGGCACTTTCTACAATCGTTCATCCCTTTTGTTGTTATCCGCCGCTTCCGTTCCGGAACCGGCCACAAGGAATGAACGATGAGTCTCGACATTTTCTGGTTCCTGCCCACTTCCGGCGATACGCGCTATCTCGGGGAATCGGCCTCCGGCCGCAGCGTGACCAACGAGTATCTGCGTCAGGTGGCGGTGGCGGCCGATACCCTCGGCTACGACGGCATCCTGATTCCGACCGGCAGCGGTTGCGTCGACCCGTGGGTGACCGCCGCGTCGATTGCACCGGTGACGCGGAAGCTGAAGCTGCTGGTCGCGGTGCGGACTGCGCTGACCCGTCCGGCCGCCGCAGCGCGGATGGCCGCCACGCTGGACCAGGCGCTGCACGGCCGCCTGCTGATCAATGTCGTCGCCGGCGGCGATGCGGCCGAACTGGCGGCGGACGGCATCTTCCTCGACCACGATGCCCGTTATGCGGAAGCCGGCGAGTTTCTGACCATCTGGCGCCAGCTGCTGGCCGGCGAGACGGTCAATTTCGACGGCAAGTACCACCAGATTCGCGACGGGAAGAACTACTTCCCGCCGGTGCAGAAGCCGTATCCCGGCGTGTACTTCGGCGGCTCGTCGCCAGCGGCGCACGAGCTGGCGGCGGAACAGGTCGATGCCTACCTGAGCTGGGGCGAACCGCCGGCGGCCGTGGCGGAGAAAATCGCCGACGTCCGCGAACGCGCGGCCCGTCATGGCCGCAGCGTCCGCTTTGGTGTACGTCTGCACGTCATCGTCCGCGAGACCAGTGACGAGGCCTGGGCCGCCGCCGAACGGCTGATCAGCCACCTCGACGACGAGACAATTGCCAAAGTCCAGCAGCGCTACGCCAGCATGGATTCGGAAGGGCAGCGGCGCATGGCCGCACTGCACGGCGGCCGGCGCGACCGGCTCGAAGTCAGCCCGAACCTGTGGGCCGGCGTCGGTCTGGTGCGCGGCGGCGCCGGCACCGCGCTGGTCGGTGATCCGCAGACCGTTGCCGCCCGGCTGAAGGAATATGCCGACCTCGGCGTCGACACCTTCGTGCTGTCCGGCTATCCGCATCTGGAAGAAGCCTTCCGCTTCGCCGAGCTGGTGTTTCCGCTGCTGCCGGGCAAGGAACACACCGTGTCCGGCGCCCAGGTCATCACCGGCGGGCCGTTCGACGCCAGCACCGTCCGCGCGAAAGTGGCCGCATGACGACGCCCGTGATCGACATGCGTTGCCGGCCGGCCTTTCTGCATGATTTCTTCGGCGCCACGCCGGGCACGGCCGCCTTCGAGACGGCACGCTGGCTGAACCGCCGTGTCGGTTCGCATGACGACAGCCATTTCACCGCCTCGCTGACCCGCGACGGCTTTCTCGACGTGGTGCGCCAGGCCGGCCTGTCCCGCGCGGTGGTGGTCGGCCGGCAGATTCCGTCGCAGCGGCTGTCCAACGACCTGATCCACGACATCGTCCACCAGCACGAGGTGCTGATCGGCATCGCCGGCGTCGACCCGGCCAGCGACGGACTGGCTGCCGTCGACGAGGCCGAACGGGCCATCGGACAGCTGGGGCTGGCCGCCATCGATATCGAGCCCGGCTTTGGCGAGCCGGCACGACGGGCCGACGACCGGGTGTTCTACCCGGTCTACGAGACCTGCGCCCGACTCGGCGTGCCGGTGTGCCTGATGACCGGGCCGACCACCCCCGACCCGGCGTTCAACGACCCGGCGCCGGTGGCACGGGTCGCGCGCGATTTTCCGCAGCTGCCCATCGTCTGCTACCACGGCTTCTGGCCGAACGTGGATCAGGTCGTCGGCCTCGCCTTCCGCCACGAGAACATCCACGTCATCCCGGACATGTACCTGTTCGTGCCCGGCAGCCAGCGCTATGTCGACGCGGCCAACGGCTTCATGGCCGACCAGTTCCTGTTCGGGTCATCGTATCCGTTCCGCCCGATCTCGCAGTCGATCGACGATTTCATCGCGCTCGGCTTCAGGGAATCGGTGCTGGACAAGGTGCTGCACGGCAATGCCGAACGCCTGCTCGGGCTGCGGCACTGACGCTTTCTTCCCCTCTCCCCGGCCGCCTGTCGCGGCCCTGATTCAGACAAAGGCTCCTGATGACACCGTTTACTCCCCGCCGCCGCACCCTGATCGGACTGCTGGCCGCCATCGGCCTGTCCATCGCCCTGCCGGGCCTGGCCTCCGCCGCCGACAAACCCGATCCGCTGCGCATCGGTTACCAGAAATACGGCACGCTGGTGCTGCTGAAAGCCCGTGGCACACTGGAAAAGCGCCTGGCGCCGCTGGGCATCGAGGTCAAGTGGGCCGAGTTCCCGGCTGGTCCGCAACTGCTGGAAGGGCTGAATGTCGGCAGCGTCGACTTCGGTACCACCGGCGAAACCCCGCCGATCTTCGCCCAGGCGGCCGGCGCCGACCTGCTGTATATCGCCACCGAACCGCCGGCCCCGGCCGGTGAGGGCATTGTCGTGCCGAGGGATTCGGCCATTCACAGCGTGAAGGAACTGAAGGGCAAGAAGGTGGCGCTGAACAAGGGCTCGAACGTGCATTACCTGCTGGTCAGGGCACTGGAGAAAGCCGGCCTGAAATACAGCGACATCACCCCGGTCTATCTGCCGCCGGCCGATGCCCGTGCCGCGTTCGAGCGCGGCAGTGTCGATGCCTGGGCGATCTGGGACCCGTTCTATGCCGCTGCCGAGAAGCAGACCGGCGCCAGACGGATCGCCGACGGCCGCGGCGGCGTGGTCGACAACAACCAGTTCTATCTGTCGTCCGGCAGCTATGCGAAGAAGAACCCGGCCGTGATCAAGGCCGTGATCGAGGAACTGGCCAGACTCGATGCCTGGAGCAAGACCCACCTCGACGAGGTCGCCGATGTGCTGTCGGCACAGATCGGCCTCGACAAGTCGATCGTGCAGCTGGCGGCCAACCGCGCGTCGTATGGCGTCAAGCCGCTGGACGGCAAGATCATCGCCGGCCAGCAGCGCATTGCCGACACCTTCTACCAGTTGAAGCTGATCCCGAAGAAACTGGTGGTCAGGGACATCGTCTGGCAGGCACCGAAATAGGCGCGAGCCCGCCCTGTCCCGACGGCCCGGTCAGAAACCGGGCCGTTGCCGTTTCTACCGCATCCGCGGTGCTAAGCAGCAAATCAATAGTTATTTTTGAAATATAAAACACGCCAATATCATGCATCCGGTTATTAGCAATCAGGCCGGGCCGGCCAGACCGGTGCGTGGCCTCCAACCGATATGGCAGGTTTGGCATGAATTTCCAGCAATTACGCATCATCAGGGAGACGGTCCGGCAGCATTTCAATCTGACCGAGGTCGCCAATGCCCTGTTCACGTCGCAGTCCGGCGTCAGCAAGCACATCAAGGATCTGGAAGACGAGTTGAACGTGGAGCTGTTTGTCCGCAAGGGCAAGCGCTTTCTCGGTCTGACCGACCCGGGCAAGGAGCTGCTGGTCATTGTCGAGCGCATGCTGCTCGACGCCGGCAATATCAAGCGTCTGGCCGAGCAGTTCAGCCAGCGTGACCAGGGCCAGCTGACCGTCGCCACCACCCACACCCAGGCGCGCTACGCGCTGCCGCGGGTCATTACCGCGTTCAAGGCGGCTTTTCCCAGGGTCCATCTGGTGCTGCATCAGGCCAGTCCTGACGAGCTGGTCCGTCTGCTGCTGGATGGTCAGGCCGATATCGGCATCGCCACCGAGGCCATCGCCGACGTGCCGGAACTGGCGTCGTTCCCGTTCTACAGCTGGCATCACTCGGTGATCGCCCCGGTCGACCACCCGCTGCAGCAGGCGCAGACCCTGAGCAAGGAAGCGATCAGCGAGTACCCGATCGTCACCTATCACCATGGCTTCACCGGCCGGGCCCAGATCGACCGTGGCTTTGCCGAGGCCGGCCTGACGCCGGACATCGTCATGACGGCGCTGGACGCCGATGTCATCAAGACCTATGTCGAACTGGGGCTGGGGCTGGGCATTGTCGCGTCGATGGCTGTGGACCCGTCCCGCGACCACGGCATCACCGAGCTGAAGGGCCCCCCGCTGTTCGGCAGCCAGACCACCCGGCTGGCCATCCGCCGCGGCCATTATCTGCGCAGCTACGCCTATCGCTTTATCGAGCTGTGCTCGTCCAGCCTCGACGAGCAGACCGTGCGCCAGGCGCTGCAGCTGTCGCGAGCACCGGAATAGTCCCGTGTGGCCGGGGCAGCCCCGGCCACACGCGGAACCGGCATCACGATGCCCCGGTATCCTGCCCCAGCACCCGGGCCAGCACCCGGCTTTCCAGCGCCACGAAGCGCGGGTCCGCACGGTCGCGCGGGCGCGGCAGATCGACCGGCAGATCCAGTCCGACCCGACCGTTTTCGATCAGCACCACACGATCGGCCAGGGCGACCGCCTCGCCGACATCATGGGTGACCAGCAGGGTCGTGCAGCGATATTGCCGCCACAGGCGCTCGATCAGTTGCTGCATGTCGATGCGGGTCAGGGCATCGAGCGCGCCCAGCGGTTCATCCAGCAACAGCAGGCGCGGCCGGTGCACCAGCGCCCGCGCCAGTGCCACGCGCTGACGCTGACCGCCGGACAGCCGTACCGGCCACTCATGGCCGCGATCGGCCAGCCCCACCTCGTCGAGTGCCTGGCGCGCGCGGTCCTGCCTGTCGTCACCGTCCAGCCCGAGACCGACATTGTCGAGTACGGTCTTCCACGGCAGCAGCCGCGCATCCTGGAACATCACCCGCACCTGGCCGGCATCATGGCGATTCAGTTCACCGCCATCGAGCTTGTCCAGCCCGGCCACCAGCCGCAGCAGCGTGCTCTTGCCGCAGCCGGAACGACCGACGACCGCAATGAACTGGCCGACCGGCACATGCAGGTTCAGCCCGTCCAGCACCGTGCGCGGACCAAAGCGCTTGCCGACCGCGCGCATGTCCAGCGCGGCGCCATTCAGGTTTTCTCGTACACTCATTTCAGATTCCTTACTGCGCGGTCTGGTAGGACGGATGCCAGCGCAGGCTGTAGCGTTCGATCGCACGCGCCAGCATGTCCACTGCCTTGCCCAGCAGGGCATACAGCAGGATCGCCAGCACCACGACATCGGTCTGCAGGAATTCGCGGGCATTCATCGCCAGATAGCCGATGCCGCTGCTTGCCGAGATGGTTTCCGCCACGATCAGGATGATCCAGGCAATGCCCAGCGCGTAGCGCACGCCGACCAGAATGGACGGCAAGGCCCCCGGCAGCAGCACATGGCGGAACAGCGCAAAGCCCTTCAGCCCATAGCTGCGCGCCATTTCCAGCAGCGCCGGATCGATGGTGCGGATACCGTGGAAGGTATTCAGATAGATCGGGAACAGCACACCGAAAGTCACCAGAAACACCTTGGCCGATTCATCGATACCGAACCACAGGATGACCAGCGGAATCAGCGCCAGCGGCGGAATATTGCGCAGCATCTGCAGCGAGGTATCGAACAGCCCCTCGCCCAGCCGCGACAGGCCGGATACCAGCCCCAGCACCAGCCCGAGGCTGCCGCCAATGGCAAAACCGACGCTGACCCGCCAGAAGCTGATTTTCAGGTGTGCCCAGATATCGCCGCTGAGCGTCAGCTCGATGCCGGCCTTGAGTACGTCCAGCGGCGCCGGCAGTACCCGGTGATTGATCCAGCCCAGCCCGGACGCCAGTTGCCAGATCGCGACCAGCAGCGCCGGTACCAGCCACGGCAATGCATGACGCCCCAGCGCCCGGGCGGGCCTGGTCAGGGAAACAGACATGGAAGCCCTTCGCTTTTCTTGATGAACGGACCCGACTCACGCTTCGGGATGCGCAGCCACGATAACCGGGGGCCCGGCGGGGCGGAAATGCGAAAAAATGGCTATCAATGCAGAAATCGAGATAAGCCGAATGCGCCAGACAGACCTTGTCCTCCGGCTCAGAAACTGCTGTTGATGCTGAAACCGCCCGTGGTTCTGGCGGTCCGGAACCCGGTCGGCTTGCGCAGCGGCCAGCCGGCGAACAGGTCCCAGTTCAGCCGGCTGCTGCCACCGCGCCAGCCGATGACCGCACCGCTCAGTTCCCGGCCCAGCAGCCGCCGGGCGGACGGGCCGCCGACGCGGCCATGGTCGAGACCGAGATAGAGCTCCTGGCTGCCGCCGCCGGGGCTCAGGCCAAGCTCGTTGCGGATCAGCCAGCCCCGCTCGCCGGTCAGCGACAGTTCGCCATCGAAGCCGCGCACGCTGTAGCGTCCGCCAATGGCAAAACGGTCCTGCGGCGTCAGCGCGACATCGCTCCACTGCCCGCGCAGCGTGCCGGCATAGCGCCAGCGTTGCCCCGGCCACGAAAACGGCAGGGTCAGGCCAAGGTCGGCGCGCAGGAAACCGCCGCGCGCATCCTCCTCGCCCAGCCTCTGCCCCGGTGCCGGCAAGGCATTGAACGCGCCCGTGCCGCGCCGCCAGGTCAGTGTGCCTTCCAGCAGGCTGCCGGCCAGATGCACCCGCTGGCCCAGTGACAGTTCCCAGCCCGCGGTGCGGCGGCGTTGCGATGCCATCGCGTTGTCGTCGACGTGGTTGCTCGACTGCCGTCGCCAGCCGCGCAATGCCAGGGTGGTCTTGCGTTCGGCGCTGCGCAACAGCACCCGGGACAGGCTGAGCTGGGCGTTGCGGCTGTTGCCACGGTACACCCGGCCGGGAACCGGGCTGGCCACGGTCTGGAAATAGTCGTAGTCGCTGGCATTGGCACCGAGCAACCAGTAACCGAAAGGCAGGGAATAATGGACCGCACTGTTGCGCGTACCGTGGCGCGGCCCGCCGTCGCCGCCGAGGCTGCGGCCGGTGCTGAAATAGAACAGGTCGCTGAGGGTCAGCAGATTGTCGATCGACAGCGTCACCGTGCCCTGGTAGCGGCCGGTCGAGCGCGAGCCGCCATCGTCGGCGGACAGGGTCAGCCGGTACGGAAAGGCCTCGTTGCCGCTGAGTACCAGGTCGCTGATGCCGGGTTGCTCGGCCGGCTCGATGCGCAGCGCGGCTTCGGTCGACGGTACGCGCTTGAGGTTTTCCAGCCCCTGCTCGATATCGCGCAGGTTCAGCAGGTCTCCGGGGCGGACCGGAATCGCATTGCGATGCGCCGGGCGCAGGCGGGAAGCGGTCTCGTCGCGGATGGCGCGCAGGCGGCCGGGCAGCACGGTCAGTGTCAGGATTCCCGTATCCAGATGCTGGGCACCGACCAGCACCCGGGTGGTGACATAGCCGTCGCTCGCGATCGCCTGCTGTACCCGGCGGGCGGCGGCAGCGATGCCCAGCGCGCCGAGGCAGCGACCAGCAGGATCGCCGATGGCCGCCAGTGCCCGCCGGAAGCGTTCGGCCTGTTCGCCGTCGAGGCGGACGGTGTGAATGGGAAAGCACGGGGTTTCGTCCGCCGGCCAGTCGGCCCCTCCTCCCGTTTCCGGGGGCGGCAGGCGCAGCGCGGGGAGGGCCTCCAGCCGTTCACGCTGCGCCTTTTCCCGTTCCTGCTGACGAATCAGTTCCTGATCCGGGGTGTCGGCAAGGCTGACGGGCGGCAGTTGCGCCAGCCCCAGGGCCAGGCTGGTGGTCACGAGGCGGCGGAGAAGGAACGACATGTCATCGCGGGCAAGGAGGTCGCAGGAGCCCGTACGCTACGCGGCCAGGCTGGCACTGACATCGCGACGAATCTTTAATTTCATACGGAAAAAACTGATTTTTTACGGCTTGCCAGGCAGGATAAAGAAGGAAAGAAACCCTGCTCCCCGCTTGGCCCAGCCCCGGATTCCGGACTTTTTCCCACGACTGTTTCCCGAGCCATCGATGACCCGGGGCTTACAAAAATTGCCCGCGCGGGGCAGACTGGGGCCCATGACCGCACGCTGGATAAAAATGCGTCATCAGCTGGAAGTCCGCTCGCTGATTACCAACAAGACCCACCAGGGCGAATGTACGCATCTGTCGGTCGAGGGCATGGTCTTTCTGGCTGACTTCGTGCCCCAGCATGCGGAGCGGCTGGAGGTCACCATGCTGCCAGCCGATATCGGCGCCTACCGCGCCACGCCATTCGTCGCCGAGACCGAGGTCCGGCACTGCTACCGGCACACGGATGGCGAACGTTATGAAATCGGCGTGGTCATCCGGGAACGCAAGCGCTGACGCGTGTCCCGGCGAGCACGCCCATGCAAGGACACCTCATGAGCGCTCCCGTCAAACCGGTCGTCACCCTGGACGATCTGGACAAACTCGATATCCGTCTCGGCCAGATTCTTGCCGTCGACGATGTGCCGCGCAGCGACAAGCTGGTGCAACTGACCGTCGACTTCGGCGATTTCCAGCGCACCATCCTGTCCGGCATGAAGCAGGAACGCGATCCGCAGGAGATTGTCGGCAAGCAGGCGCTGTTCGTGGTCAATCTCGCACCGCGCAAACTGTCCGGCGTGGTGTCGGAAGGCATGGTGTTCGACATCGGCTTTGCCGATGGCGTCGCCAAACCGGCGCTGGCCCAGCCCGAACACCCCCTGCCGAACGGCTCGCGCGCAGGCTAGCGCAGCCTCGCACCCGACAAAAAGCCACGGGTTTTCGCCCGTGGCTTTTCTGTTGCTGACGAAGCGGGAAGCCGGACTCAGAACATCCAGCGCGCCTTGACCGAAGCGGTCTGGTTGGTGAAGCCCTCGCGGAACTCGATGTCGTAGCGTGCAGACAGTTCCAGCGTGTCGTTGACCCTGTTCACCAGCCCCAGCCCGCCGCGACCCAGCCACTTGCTCGGCTCGATGCCCTTGGTCGTGAACGCGGCCGACGGCGTGCCGGCAAAGGCGGCGACAATGCTCGACTGCTTGCCGAGGAAATCGTAACCGGCGCCGATGTTCGCCACCAGCGTCGTGCGCTCGTTCAGTATCTGCGACAGCTTGCCGTCCACGCCGACGATCAGTTCCTCGGCCCGGTTGCTGTCCACGTTCAGGTTCAGCGCATCGGCGCCGGTTTCGCGGTAGCCCTGGTCGCGGATCACCGCGTAGTCGGCGCGCAGCGACGGGGTGAACGAGGTGCGCTCGCCCAGCGCCAGGGTATGGGCCACCGCCACGCCAAGACGGCTGGATTCGTTCAGCCCGGTGTCGGCCCCGACCACCATGCAGTAGGTCCTGGCCGTGTAGCCGCTGGCACCGTTGCTGTCGGCCTGATCGGCCCAGCTGCCGAACGGCCTGGCCCAGACCCGGCGGTCGGTAAAGAACTCGTCACCGGACGAGCGGCCGTGCTGGCCTTCCTGACGCGCCTGCACCACGCGGTTGGTGCCGTGCAGCGCGCCGCTGGTCGCCTGGGATGCGCCGGCGGTCAGCAGCGGCAGGGTCTGGCTGACGGCGTTCGATACTTCACGCTCGCTGCCGAGCTGGCCCAGTGCGGTGATCACGGTTCCCATGTCACCGCCGGCATTGCCGCCAGCAATCAGGCGGTCAAAGACCCGGGCAGCCCCCAGGGCCGGGCTGTTGCCATTGCTGATGGCGGCCTGACTGGCGCTGGTGCTCTGGCTCTTGACGATCTCGAGGTCGATGCGGCCGCCTTCCCCGCTGTTGATGGCCAGGCTCCTGAAGTCGAACAGGGCGCTGTTGTCAGTGACTTTGCTGAAGTTGCCACTGAGGGCCGCCCCCGGCCATGACCACGCCGACGAGCTTCTGGCCGACGGCGAGGGTGTTGGCGGTCTTGACGTCGACATCGGCGCTGCCGGCGAGGCTGACGACACCGTCCACGGCCAGCTGGCTGTAACCGCCGGTCAGGCTGCTCTGGGCGGCAATGCGCAGCACGCCGGTCCCGGTCTGGGTAAAGTTGCCGACGACATAGCCGGTGTCTTTCAGCCCCAGGTCGATGGTGCCGGCGTTAGGGAGGCAAACCCGCCGGTCTCCCCGGCGGCAAAGACGTTGATGACACCACCGCTGGCGTTGAGCAGGCTGCCCCCCGTGGAAATGGTCTCGGCCTCGATGCCCCGCACCCGGATGTCGCCATTGTTGCCGCTATTGGTGGCCGTGCCGGTAATCAGGCCATTGTTGACCAGCTGGCCGGAAATCGTGACGCTGTAGATGCCGTCGGCAACGGCCAGACCTTGTCCGGCGCTATTGGCCGCACTGGCAGACATGTTCCGGTTCTTGGTCAGCGTGCCGGAAAGATCGCCATCGATGTAAATGCCGTAGGCCTTGGCCCATTGCCCCGTCTGATTGGCCGACCCCGCGCGGATAGCGCCGGCATTGGTCAGGGTGCCGGCCAGATTCCGGGTGACCCGGATGCCGTAGTTGGTGTCCTCGACCATCAATGAGGCATCAATGATGCCGTTGTTGAGCAAGGTCTTGCCGACGCCAAGATCGGTGGCGAACTGGACCGCCGCCGGCTGGTCCTGCTGTTCCACCCCCGAACCGGCGCCGGTCGTTCTGAGCAAATCCGGGACGGAATTACCTTTTTGTCATCGCAGCGCCGGATCTGGCCGCAGGATAAAACCCTCTCCGTCAGGCCTGCAGCCCCAGCCGCTGCATGCGCCCGATCAGGGTAGTGCGCGGCAGTCCCAGCGCCGCTGCCGCCCGGGCCGCATTGCCGCCATGCGTCGCCAGCGCCTGGGCGATCCACTGTCGTTCGGCCTCCTCCAGCCGGTGGTGCAGGTCGCCGTCGACCGGCAGGACCGGCGGCAGTGCCGGCGACTCGCCGTCGTCCGGCAGCGAGATCCGCTCCAGCACTGCCCCCTGCCCGCCATGCAGCAGCAGGCTGCGGCGGATGGCGTTTTCCAGCTCACGGACATTGCCGGGCCATGGCAGCCGCTGCAGCTGCGCCAGCGCCGCATCGCCCAGCGCGGTCACGTTCGGGTTCAGTTCGGCCGCATCGCGGCGGACGAAGGCGTGTGCCAGCAGCGCGATGTCGTCACGGCGCTCGCGCAGCGGCGGAATATGCAGGCAGCCGACATTGAGCCGGTAGTACAGGTCCTCGCGCAGGCGGCCATCGGCGATCGCCTCGCGCGGGCGCTGGTTCAGCGCTGCAATCAGCCGCACATTGGCATGCTGGGCCAGCTGGCTGCCCAGCGGCAGATAACTGCCGTCCTGCAGCACGCGCAACAGCTTGCTCTGCAGCGACTGCGGCATCGAGTTGATTTCGTCCAGGAACAGGGTGCCGCCATCAGCCAGGGCGAACATGCCCTTGCGGTTTTCCGCACCGGTAAACGCGCCACGCGTGGTGCCGAACAGCGTGCTTTCCAGCAGGGTTTCCGGAATGGCGGCGCAGTTCAGGCTGATCATCGGCCGCGCGCTGCGGCGGCTCATCGCATGCGCGCGCCGCGCAAACAGTTCCTTGCCGGTTCCGGTCTCGCCATGGATCAGCAACGGCAGGTCGGTCACGGCGAAGATGTCCAGCGCCGCCAGTTGCCGCTGCATGGCCGGGTCACGGGTCAGGATGTCCGGTGGCGGGGTATGCCGCGCCGCGCCGTCACTCGGCATTTCCGATACCGTACGGCCGACTTCCATCGCGCCGATCAGCTCACCGTCGCGATCCAGCAGCGGGAAGGCACGGTGCAGGTAATGGACCGGTTGCCCGCCGGCGCCGTGGTAGGCCTGATAGGCATCGACCAGCGGCACCCGCTCGCGCAGGCAGCGCAGCAGCGTGCTGTCATCGGCATCCAGCCACGGCGTGATCTCCAGCACATGGCAACCGATCATCTGCTGCGGGTCGGTGCCGTCCAGCAGGGCACTGGCATGGTTGTAGTAAACGAAGCGGCCCTGGGTATCGACGATGGTGACCGGCTGATCGAGCCCGTCCAGACCGGTCCGGACGCAGTCAACCAGCCATTGCAGCGATTCGGCAACACGGAATGTCGCGTGGTCGTCGGTTGTCATCACAATCCCTTGTTCTGTCTGAGTCGCAGGATCGTCGAAATATGGACATGCGTCCGTTTTTCGACAAACGATCCCATTTTACCTGCTTCGGCCAGCCTGAATATGGCAAAAAACAGCGAAAAACACCGCATTTTCCATTTTTCAGCGTCTGAAATTCCAGAAAACCAGGCACGCACCTTGCTAAGTAACAGGCAGACACTCCCGATTACCAAACGGAAAGGACTCCACCATGTTCAAGCACATCATTGCCCGCACTCCCTGCCGCGCGCTGGTCGACGGACTGAGCTCCAGCCATCTGGGCAAGCCGATCTATGAAAAGGCGCTCGAACAGCACAATGCCTATATCCGGGCGCTGCAAACCTGCGAGGTGGACATCACGCTGCTGCCGGCGGATGAACGCTTTCCGGACTCGGTCTTTGTCGAAGACCCGGTACTGTGCACACCGCATTGCGCCATCATCACCCGCCCGGGCGCCGAAACCCGGCGTGAGGAAACCGAGATCATCGTCGAGACCATCGAACGCTTCTATCCGGGCAAGGTCGAGCGCATCACGGCACCGGGCACGGTCGAGGCCGGCGACATCATGATGGTCGGCAGCCACTTCTATATCGGCCAGTCGGCACGGACCAATGCCGAAGGCGCCCGGCAGATGATCGCCATCCTCGAACGCCACGGCATGACCGGTTCGGTGGTGAAACTGGAAAAAGTGCTGCACCTGAAGACCGGCCTCGCCTATCTGGAGCACAACAATCTGCTGGCCTGCGGCGAGTTCATCACCAAGCCGGAATTCCAGTCGTTCAACATCATCGAGATTCCGGAAGAAGAGTCGTATGCAGCCAACTGCATCTGGGTCAACGAACGCGTGATCATGCCTTCCGGCTACCCGGTCACCCGCGACAAGATCGCCAAACTCGGCTACCAGGTGATCGAAGTCGACACGTCCGAATACCGCAAGGTGGACGGCGGGGTGAGCTGCATGTCGCTGCGCTTCTGAACCGGCAGGTCCGGCGGGCACCGGCAGCCGGGGGGCAACGGTGCCTGTCCGACGGGGTGCGGGGCTGGCGGGCAGTTTCTCCGCTGCCTTCCGGCCCCGCCCGCCCCTGCAGTGGCGGGCAGACCCCGCTTCGCTCATCCATCCTGCATGATGCAGGCGGGTGAGCAAACCGGCCCGGGCAATCCCGGGCCTTTTCGGTGGAGCGCACAATGACAAACGCAACACGACTCGGCCTGCCCGCGCTGACGGCGCTGGTGGTGGGCGGCATTATCGGCAGCGGCATATTCAGCCTGCCGCAGAACATGGCTGAAGGGGCTGGCGCTGGCGCCATCCTGATTGCCTGGGCCATCACCTTCGTCGGCATGCTGACGCTGACGCGGATCTTCCAGTGGCTGTCGACATCGCGTCCGGATATCGACGACGGGGTCTACGGCTATGCGCGCGAGGGCTTCGGCCGCTATCTGGGCTTCAATGCCGCCTGGGGCTACTGGATTTCAGCCTGGATCGGCAGTACCGGCTATCTGGTGGTCATGTTCAGCGCACTCGGCTCGTTCGCCGCGCTGAGCTTCTTCGGCGACGGCACCACACTGCCGGCCCTGCTGTGCGAACTGGCCGTGCTGTGGCTGGTCCACTCCTTCGTACTGCGCGGTGTGCAGAGCGCGGCGCTGACCAACTTCGTGGTCACGGTGGCCAAGATCGTGCCGATCGGCCTGTTCATTGTCTGTGCCGCCCTGATGTTCCGCGTCGATGTGTTCCGCATCGATTTCTGGGGCAGCGCGGCACTGGGCAGCGTGACCGACCAGGTGAAGAACACCATGCTGTATACGGTGTGGGTGTTCCTCGGCATCGAGAGCGCCACGGTCTATGCGTCCCGGGCGCGCAATATGGTCGACGTCAGCCGGGCAACCTTCCTCGGTTTCATCATCACCATGCTGTTGCTGGTCTGCGTGTCGGTGCTGTCGCTGGGCATCGTGCCGCAGCATGAACTGGCGGCGATGAAGAATCCGTCGATGGCGCAGGTGCTGGCAGCGGCCGTCGGACCGTGGGGCGCGGCGCTGATCAATATCGGCCTGATCGTCTCGGTGGCAGGTGCCCTGCTGGCCTGGACCATGCTGGCGGCGGAAATGCTGTACCTGGCCAGCCGGGGCGAACGCAATACCGCGCCGTCGCTGTTCGGTCGCGTCAACGCCCGCGGTACGCCGGCACCGGCACTGTGGCTGACCAATGTACTGGTTTCCGGTCTGCTGCTGATCGCCTATCTGAATGCGTCCGGCTACAACGCACTGATCCAGCTGGCCACGTCGATGGCGCTGATCCCGTATCTGCTGTGTGCGGGCTTCTCGCTGCAACAGGCCATGCACGCGCCGCAGCCGTCCACCGCCCGTATCGGTCTGACCGCGCTGGGCTCGGCTTACGGGGTATGGCTGATCTATGCCGCCGGGCTGAAGTTCCTGCTGCTGTCGATGATCCTGTATGCACCGGGGCTGCTGTTCTTCCTGTGGGCGCGGCGCGAACGCGGCGAACCGGTGTTCGCCAACCGGGGCGAGCAACTGGCAGCCGGTGTGGTACTGGTGCTGGCGGTGACGGCGGTCGTCGCCATGCTCAGCGGCAAGCTGGCGCTTTAATCCTTGATCCCGCGCCGCTCGTACAGTGCCTGTGCGAGCGTGCCGGGATCGACGTATTCGAGCTCGCCGCCGACCGGCAGGCCACGGGCAATGCGCGTCAGCGTCAGCCCGCGATCCTTCAGCAAGGTGTGCAGCACATGCGCTGTCGCCTCGCCCTCGGCGGTGAAATTGGTCGCCAGCACCACTTCCGATACCGTGCCGTCCAGCGCCCGCCGCGCCAGCTGTTCCAGCGGCAGGTCGCGCGCGGTCAGGCCGTCCAGCGGCGATACCCGTCCCATCAGCACGAAGTACAGGCCGTCGTAGCTGCGGGTCTGTTCAATCATCATTTCATCAGCCGGCATCTCGACGATGCACAGCAGGTCCTGGCGCCGCTGCGGATCGGCACAGACTCCGCACAGCTCGCTTTCGCTGAAGGTATTGCAGCGGGCGCAGTGCTTCAGGTGGCTGCGCGCATGGTCGATGGCGCGGGCAAGCCGGTCGGCGCCGGCGGTGTCGCGCTGCATCAGGTGATAGGCCATGCGCTGCGCCGACTTCGGGCCGACACCGGGCAGGACACGCAGCGCGGTGATCAGCGAATCGAGCGAGGGAGGATTTTTCATGCAGTCGGGGGGTCAGTCGTCGAGCTCGCCGTGCAGGCTGCGCGGCAGGGTATCGTCGATATGGAAACCGGGAATGGCGCTGGCGGTCCACACATGGACCTGCGCCGCAATGGCTTCCGGATGGTCCAGCGTGGCAACGCTGACTTCGAAATAGTCGCCGTCGAGCGGCTCGAAGAACAGGCTCGAACCGCAGGTCGGACAGAAATGCCGCCACGCACGTGCCGATGAGCGGTAACGGGCAGTCTGCCCGTCCACGCTCACCGCCTCGCGCGGGAACGAGACGCCGAAATACACCGGCGCCCCGGTCGCCCGCTGGCAGGTGCGACAGTAGCAATAGCCTGCCTTCAGCGGCTGGCCGTGACACTGGTAGCGAACCGCGCCGCACAGGCAGCGGCCCTGAAGACAGTCATCCATCGCGCGCCCTCCGGGCAGCCGGATCACTCAGAACGGCAGCTTCATCCCTGCCGGCAGATTCAGGCCTTGCGAGAAACCGCCCATTTTTTCCTGGGTGGTGGTGTCAATGCGACGGTTCGCGTCATTGACGGCGGCCGCGACCAGGTCTTCCAGCATTTCCTTGTCGTCCATCACGCTGTCGTCGATCTGCACGCGCTTGACGTCGTGGTTGCAGGTCATGGTGATCTTGACCATGCCGGCGCCGGACTGGCCTTCCACCTCGATGGTGGCCAGCTCGTCCTGGGCCTTCTTCATGTTTTCCTGCATTTGCTGCGCCTGCTTCATCAGGCCTGCAATACCGTTCTTGCCGAACATGGCTTACTCCTCAATCGGTTGAATGGATTCGGGCACGAGCGTGGCGTTGAATTCCCGCATCAGCTCGGCCACTTTCGGGTCGCTATCGATGGCGGCGCGCGCGGCGGCAAGTTTTTCGCCCTGCACCCGTGCACGCTGCATCAGATGGGTTTCGCCAGCCACTTCGCCGATCTCGACATCGATCTGCACCGGCTGGCCGAAGTGATCGGCCAGCGCGCTGGCCAGTTGCTGCTGGTAATCGTGTCCGGACACGAAGCGGTGGGCAGACGGCACGCGCAAGGCAAAGCGGGTACCGTCCAGCCCGGCGCACTCGGCGTTCTGCGCCAGCATGCGCGCCTTCGCGCCCAGTCCTTCCTTCAACTGGTCGACCAGCGCAATCCAGTCGCCGTCGAACGACAGCGGCGAATCGGCGCCGACCGGCGCGATAACCGGCGCGATAACCGGCGCTACGGCCGGCACGCCAGCGTCGGCGGCAGGCGGCAGTACCGCCGCTTCCGGTTCCGGAGCAGGTTCCGCGGCAACGGCGGCGGGCGGTTCGCCAAACATGTCGTCGTGCGCTTCGGCCTCGGCCGCGGTCAGCCCGTCGGGCTGCGCACCGTCGTCGGCCACTGCGGCCGGCTCGACCGGCGACGGCGCCTCGACGACCGGCGTCGGCTGATCGGCTACGGCATCGGCGACCGGTGCGTCGTCCCAGGGCGGCACGACAGCCGCTTCCGGTACAGGCGGCGGTTCCGCCACAAGCTCGGGCGCCGGTACCGGCTCGGGTTCAGGCGGTGGCGTGTCGTCGGGTGGTGGCGTTGGCGCAGCCGGGCGCGGCGCGACCCGGGTCGCCGGCGCGGGTGGCGGGGTCGCCGGTCCGCGCTTGAGGAATTTTTCCAGTGCGGCACGCGCCGCAGCCGGACCGGTGCCGCCCGCAGGCGGCGGGGAGGACGGCCGTTCGACGGCAGGACGCGCGGCAGCGGCGGGTGCCGGACTGGCCGGGGCAGCGGCTTCGGCCACCGGCGCATGCGCCGGGTGGAAGGCCAGCATGCGCAGCAGCGTCATGTTGAAGCCGAGCTGCTCGTCCGGTGCCAGCGGCAGGTCGCGACGGCCCTGGGTGGCAATCTGGTAATACAGCTGGACGTCTTCCGCCGCCAGGGTCTGCGCCAGTGCCAGCAGCGCCTCGTGGTCGGGGTCGTCCTCGGCCAGTGCCTGCGGTACGGTCTGCGCCAGCGAGATCTGGTAGAACAGGCAGGCGAGTTCTTCCAGCGCGGCATCGAAACCGACGCCGCGCTGCGCCAGTTCGCTGGCTTCGGCCAGCAGGGCCGCGCCATCGGCATCGGCCAGCGCCGCGATCAGCGCGAACAGGTAGCGGCGGTCAACGGCCCCGAGCATGGCGCGCACGCCGGCTTCCTGCACTTCGCCAAGGCCATAGGCGATCGCCTGGTCGAGCAGCGACAGCGCGTCGCGCATCGAGCCATTGGCCGCCCGGCCGAGCAGCGTCAGCGCGCCGGGCTCGTACGGCACCTGCTCGGTTTCGAGCACATGGGCCAGGTGGCCGGACACCTGCGGCGGTGTCATGTTGCGCAGGCTGAACTGCAGGCAGCGCGACAGCACCGTCACCGGCACCTTTTGCGGGTCGGTGGTGGCCAGAATGAATTTGACGTGCGCCGGCGGTTCTTCCAGCGTCTTCAGCATGGCGTTGAACGCCGACTTCGACAGCATGTGCACTTCGTCGATGATGTACACCTTGTAGCGGCCGGCAGTCGGCGTGTACTGGGCGTTCTCGATGACTTCGCGGATGTTGTCGATGCCGGTATTGCTGGCCGCGTCGATTTCGAGCAGGTCGACGAAGCGGCCGGCGTCGATCTGGCGACAGGCCGCGCATTCGCCGCACGGCTCGGCGCCAACGCCGCGTTCGCAGTTCAGGCTCTTGGCCAGAATGCGGGCGATGGTGGTCTTGCCGACCCCGCGTGTGCCGGTCAGCAGATAGGCGTGGTGCAGGCGTTCGCCGGCCAGCGCATTGCCAAGCGCACGCACGACGTGCTCCTGGCCGACCAGATCGGCAAAGCGTTTCGGACGCCACTTGCGGGCAAGGACTTGATAGCTCATAGGTAGCGGATTCTATCTTAGGTTGCCGGACAACTCATAAAGGGATGCTGCAAAAAGCCGGAGGGGGGCGTAGTCTTTTTTGCATAAAAACCGACTGCAACCGATCCGGAACGGATCCCGGGAGAAGAAACTGCAATGATTCCTGCCGCCGCACTGGCCGAGCTGTCGTCGCTGCTTGGCGACCGCCTGTCCACCACCCGCAGCGTCTGCGACCAGCATGGCCGCGACGAATCCCCCTACCCGGCCATGCCGCCCGACGCGGTCGCCTTCGCCGACAGTACCGACGAGGTCGCCCGCATCGTGCAGGTTTGCGCCCGCCACCGCGTGCCGGTCATCCCGTATGGCGCCGGCTCGTCGATCGAGGGCCATCTGCTCGCCATCCGGGGCGGGCTCAGCCTCGACCTGTCGCGCATGACCCGCATCATCGCCATCGACGCCGACGACCTGACCGCCACGGTCGAGGCCGGCGTGACCCGCGAGGCGCTGAACGACGCGCTGCGCCACAGCGGGCTGTTCTTTCCGATCGACCCCGGCGCCAACGCCAGCCTGGGCGGCATGAGCGCCACCCGCGCGTCCGGCACCAATGCCGTTCGCTACGGCACCATGCGCGAGAACGTGCTGGCGCTGACCGTGGTCACCGCCGCCGGCAAGGTCATCCATACCGGGACGCGGGCGCGCAAATCGTCGGCCGGCTATGACCTGACCCGGGCCTTCGTCGGCTCGGAAGGCACGCTGGGCGTCATGACGGAAATCACCGTGCGCCTGCATCCGCAGCCGATGGCGGTATCGGCGGCGGTCGCCACCTTCGACAGCGTCGCCGACGCCGTGAATACCGTGATCCGCACCATCCAGTACGGGATTCCGGTCGCACGGGTCGAGTTCATGGATATCCAGGCCGTCCGTGCGGTCAACGCCTACTCGAAGCTGTCGCTGCGCGAGGCGCCGACGCTGCTGTTCGAGTTCCACGGCAGCGAGGCCGGTGTGGCCGAGCAGGCGGAGACCGTGCAGGCCATCGCACACGAGTTTGGCGGCACCGATTTCGAGTGGGCCAGCCGCCAGGAAGACCGCAGCCGGCTGTGGGCGGCGCGGCACAAGGCCTATTTTGCCTCGCTGCAGCTGCAGCCGGGCTCGACCTGCGTGACTACCGATGTCTGCGTACCGATTTCCCGGCTGGCCGAATGCGTGACTGCCACCTGTGCCGATATCGACGCGTCCGGCATCCTGGCCACCGTGCTCGGCCATGTCGGCGACGGCAATTTCCACGTGCTGTTGCTGGTCGACCCCGCCGACCCGCAATCGCGCGAACGCGCCGAAGCCGTGAATGCCCGCATCGTGCGCCGTGCGCTGGACATGGACGGCACCTGCACCGGCGAGCACGGCGTCGGCCTGCACAAGATGGACTTCATGCGTGCCGAGCATGGCGAGGACGCGCTGGACATGATGCGCGCGCTGAAGCGCGCCTTCGACCCGCTGAACCTGATGAACCCGGGCAAAATCGTCACGCTGGACTAGCACCGGGCGCCGGCACGGGATCGCTACAGCAGCAATTGCATCTCGTGCCACGCCATACCGCCATGCAGCGACGGCGACGGTCGCACATACGCATAGCCGAGTTTTTCGTACAGCGGCACGTGCCGCTCGCGGCACATCAGCTGGATCGAGATCTTGCGCCACTGCCGTGCGCGTTCGACAAAGGCGCGCATCAGGGCGCCGGCCAGCCCCCTGCCCTGCCAGTCCGGATGAACGACCACGGACAGGATCACCAGATGGGCGCCGTCCGGGTCGTGGCCGACCAGTTCCTTGAACGCCTCGTCCTCCATTTCCACCACGTCGGCCGCGCCGGCGTTGATGAAGCCGGCGACCTCGCCGTCCATCTCGGCCACCAGGAAGGCCTGCGGAAAGGTCTCGATGCGGATGCGGATCTTGTCGCGGGTGGCGGCTTCGTCACCCTCATAGGATTCGGTCTCGATCCGGTAGCAACGGTCGAGATCCCGCGCCTCGACCTGGCGGATGCGGCAGGCATCGCCTGCCCGCTCATCATTCTTCGTCGACAAACAACTGCTCCTTCAGTGAACGCAGGGTATCGCGCAGACGGGCCGCTTCCTCGAACCGCAGGTCGCGGGCCGCTGCCATCATGTCTTTCTCGGTGGTCTTGATCAGCTTGGCCAGCTGCTTTTCGTCATGCAGCTTCGGCGCGGCCTTCGCCTTCGGGTCATTGTGATAAACGCCGTCGATAATGTCCTTGATGCGCTTCTGCACCCCGCGCGGCACGATGCCGTTGGCCAGGTTGAACGCCGTCTGTTTGGTGCGGCGACGGTCGGTCTCGCCGATCGCGCGCTCCATCGACGGCGTGATCCGGTCCGCATACAGAATGGCGAGGCCGTGCAGGTTGCGCGCCGCGCGGCCGATGGTCTGGATCAGCGACCGCTCGCTGCGCAGGAAACCTTCCTTGTCGGCATCAAGGATGGCGACCAGGCTGACTTCCGGGATATCCAGCCCCTCGCGCAGCAGGTTGATGCCGACCAGCACGTCGAACACGCCGAGACGCAGGTCGCGGATGATCTCCACCCGCTCCACGGTGTCGATGTCCGAGTGCAGGTAGCGCACCTTGATCCCGTGTTCGGTGTAGTAATCGGCCAGTTGTTCCGACATGCGCTTGGTCAGCGTGGTCACCAGCACCCGCTCGCCCTTGGCCACGCGCAGGGTGATTTCGCTCATCAGGTCGTCAACCTGGGTCGCCACCGGCCGCACGCTGATCAGCGGGTCGACCAGCCCGGTCGGCCGCACCACCTGTTCGACCACCTGTCCGGCGTGGTCGGCCTCGTACGGACCCGGCGTGGCCGAGACGAAGATGGTCTGCGGCATCAGTTGCTCGAATTCCTCGAACTTCAGCGGCCGGTTGTCGAGCGCGGAAGGCAGGCGGAAGCCGTAGTCGACCAGGTTTTCCTTGCGCGCCCGGTCGCCGCGATACATGCCGCCGACCTGCGGCACGGTCACGTGGCTTTCGTCGATGATCATCAGCGCGTTTTCCGGCAGATAGTCGATCAGCGTCGGCGGCGCCTCGCCCGGCAGCTTGCCGGAGAAGTGGCGCGAGTAGTTCTCGATGCCCTTGCAGAAGCCCATCTCGTACAGCATTTCCAGGTCGAAGCGGGTGCGCTGCTCGATGCGCTGCGCCTCGACCAGCTTGCCCTCGCGCTCGAAGCGGCTGCGCCGCTCGGTCAGCTCTTCCTTGATGGTTTCGCACGCGCGCAGCACGGTCTCGCGCGGTGTCACGTAGTGGCTGGACGGGAACACGGTAAAGCGGCCGACCCGGCTGTGGATGCGCCCGGTCAGCGGGTCGAACAGCTGCAGCGTCTCGACCTCGTCGTCGAACAGGCCGATACGCAGCGCCAGCTCGGCACTTTCGGCCGGGAACACGTCGATGATGTCGCCGCGCACGCGGAAGGTGCCGCGGGTGAAATCGACCTCGTTGCGGTCGTACTGCATCACGGCGAGGCGGGCGATGATGTCGCGCTGCGGGCAGCGGTCGCCTTCCTTCAGATGCAGGATCATCTTGTGGTAGTCGGACGGGTCGCCGATACCGTAGATCGCGCTGACTGTCGCCACGATGATACAGTCCGGCCGCTCCAGCAGCGCCTTGGTCGCCGACAGCCGCATCTGTTCGATATGCTCGTTGATCTGCGAATCCTTTTCGATGAAAAGGTCGCGGCTCGGCACATACGCTTCCGGCTGGTAATAGTCGTAGTAACTGACGAAATACTCGATGGCATTCTCGGGAAAGAACTCGCGCATTTCGGCATACAGCTGCGCGGCCAGCGTCTTGTTCGGCGCCATGACAATGGCCGGCCTGCCGGTGCGGGCGATGACGTTGGCCATGGTGTAGGTCTTGCCCGAACCGGTTACGCCAAGCAGCGTCTGGTAGGCCAGCCCGTCGTCCAGCCCGTCGATCAGCTTTTCAATCGCGGCCGGCTGGTCGCCGGCCGGCGGAAACGGCTGGTGCAACTGGTACGGGGAGCCCGGAAAGGTGACGACATCGGCCATGTGATCGCCTATGAATCAAAGAATAAGAAGGAAATTGTAGGCGTATGCCGCCCCTCGCGGCGAGCCCGACCCGGAATTTACAATTTTTCGATTCGGAACCACCTGTGCTTGCGTTTAAAATCGGAGCCTTCGCCAACCAGGGAAACCCTTACGGCCTTTGACGATGCCGTCTGCCGGGCGGCGGACGCATCGCATGCGACAGGCTCTCGAGGGAGGAAACAATAAATGCTGCCCCGCTTTCTCATTTCCGGATTGACCGCCGCCGTGCTGGCGCTCAGTCCGATGCTGCCCGCCGCCGCCGAGCAACTGCGCGTCGCGTCGCTGGACAGCCTGGAGTCGGCTCCCGTGCTGCACTCCAACGCCGTGCTGATCATCAATGCACAGACCGGCGTTCCGGTATTCAGCAAGAATGCCGACAAATTGTCGTCCATCGCCTCGATCACCAAACTGATGACCGCCATGGTCGCCCTGGACAGCAATCCGGATCTGGACGCCGCGCTGACCATCAGCGACGACGAGGTCGACCGGCTCAAGCGCACCACGTCCCGCCTGCCGGTCGGCACCACGCTGACCCGCCGCGAAATGCTGCTGCTGGCGCTGATGTCCAGCGAGAACCGCGCCGCCCACGTGCTGGCCCGCTCGGCCCTGCCCGGCGGCACCGGCATCTTCGTGTCCCGCATGAACCAGAAGGCGCGCCAGCTCGGCATGACCCATACCCGCTTCTACGACCCGACCGGGCTGAACAGCGGCAATGTGTCCACCGCGCAGGACCTGGCCAAGATGGTGGCGGCGGCCTACCGCTATCCGCTGATCCGCCAGTTCACCACCACGCAGGAACATGACGTCTACGTGAAAACCCGCCTCACGCACTACAAGAACAGCAATGCGCTGGTGCGCGAGGGCGAATGGCAGATCGGGCTGTCCAAGACCGGCTACATCCAGGAAGCGGGCCGTTGCCTGGTCATGCACGCCATGGTCGGCACCACGCCGCTGATCATGGTATTCCTCGACGCCGGCGGTTCGGCCGCACGCACCAACGACGCGCGCGCCATCCGCACCTGGCTCGAAGGCCATCCGGGGACGTGGCTGGCCGGTTGAGGCTCCCCCCATCGGCGCCCGGAACACCGTGGCGCCATTCCATGCCCGGCAAACACCAGGGGGCGCCAGACACGGCAGCCCCCTGTTCGATTCCGGTGCTCGCCCTGTCTCGCTGCGGCAAGCGAATCCCGCTTCGCTCGTCCATGGTTTCTGCTGCCTGTGCGCGGTGGTAACGGCACCGGCACCAGAATCCCCATTTCATCCGGGCTGGGGGCTCACGTCCCTCACAGCAACAGCCGGTAGCCGACCCCTGTCTCGGTCAGCAGGTGGCGCGGCTGGGCCGGATCGGCCTCCAGCTTCTGCCGCAGATGGCCCATGTAGATGCGCAGATAGTGCGGCCGGTCGGCGTAGCCGGGGCCCCAGGTATCGAGCAGCAACTGGCGATGGGTCAGCACCCTGCCGTGGGCCTTGATCAGCGTTGCCAGCAGCCGGTATTCGATCTGCGTCAGCCGGACCGGCTCGCCGTTGCGGCTGACCGCGCGCGCGGCGAGGTCGACACTGATATCGCCGAAGCGGCAGATGCTGTCGCCGTCATCGGCCAGACGCGTGCCGCGCCGCAGTTGCGCCCTCACCCGCGCCAGCAGCTCGGGCACGCCGAACGGCTTGACCAGATAGTCGTCCGCACCGGCATCCAGCGCGGCAACCTTGTCCTCTTCCCGTTCGCGCGCCGACAGCACGATGACCGGCACCGCCGACCAGCCGCGCAGGTCGGTCAGCACCTCGATGCCGTCCAGATCGGGCAGGCCGAGGTCGAGCACCACCAGGTCCGGCTGCCGGGTCCCGGCCTCGATCAGGCCACGCTGGCCACCGTCGGCCTCGAACACGACAAAGTGCTCGGCCTCCAGTGCCGCACGCAGAAAGCGGCGGATGGGCGGATCGTCCTCGATGATCAGGATGCGGGGTTCGGTATTCATGCGTCGGACTCGGCTGCGTCAATGTCAGGCGGTGTGGTCAGCGGCAGCGTAAAGCTCAGCCGCGCGCCGCCCCCCGTCAGGGATTCGGCCTGCATCTTACCGCCATGCGCGTCGATGATGCTGCGCGCCAGCGCCAGCCCGAGGCCGGCGCCCGGCGTGGCCGATTCGCGCTCGCCACGGGCAAAGGTATCGAACAGCCGCTCGGGGTCACCGTCCGGCAACCCGGGACCGTCGTCCTCGACGCCAACCACCAGATAGTGACCGTCGACCCGGGCGAACAGCCGGACCCGGCTGCCGGCCGGCGTGTACTTGGCGGCATTGTCGAGCAGGTTGCACAGTACGCGTTCGATCATGACCGCATCGAACTGCACCAGCGGCAGTTCGGCCGGCAGCCGGGTTTCGACCCGGTGGCCGCCGAGGCTGGCCGCACTGGCACGCAGGGCGCTGCCGACCACCTCTTCCACGGCCTGCCATTCGCGGTTCAGGCGGACACCGCCGGCCTGCAGCCGCGCCAGCGCCAGCAGATTGTCGACCAGCGCCGCCAGCCGTTTCGCCTCGTGATGCACGGCACTGGCCAGCCCGTCGCGCGTCGCCGCCGGCTGGGCCGGATTGGCCGCGGTTTCCGCCAGCCCGACCAGCGCCGTCAGCGGGGTACGCAGATCGTGCGACACGCTGGCCAGCAATGCATGGCGCAAACGCTCGGATTCCATTTTCACCAGCACGTCCTGCGCCACTTCCACATAGTGGATCCGTTCGATGGCCAGTGCGATCTGCGCTGCCGACGCTTCCAGCCACTGCACCGTTTCCGGCTCGTCCAGCCGCGCCAGATCGGCCGGGCGCAGGCCGAGCACGCCGCGAATGCGCATCGGCGCTTTCAGCGGCAGGTAGCGCGCCGTGGCGGCCGACAGCGTCCGGGTACCGGCGCCGGCCGCCTGGCCGCTGTCGTAGACCCACTGCGCGACCGCGCTGTCCGGCACCCAGTCACCGCCCTGCCCGTCGCTGGTCGCCGCCCGTACCCGTTCGTGGCTGTCCGGCAGCAGCAGCACGCTGACTGCGCCCAGCGCACTGTCCAGATGCCGGGGCAGACACTCGACCACCTGGTCCAGCGTCAGCGCCGCCGACAACTCGCGCGCCAGCGCCGCCAGAGCATAGGCGCGCCGTTCGCGCGCCCGGGCCACATCGGCGGCAAAGCGCAACCGCGCCGCCAGCTGGCCGATCCCCAGCGCCACCGCCAGCATCAGCACAAAGGTGAACAGATACTGGCCGTCGGCCACCGTGAACGAAAAACGCGGCGGCACAAAGAAGAAATCCAGTCCGCCAACGGCCAGCAAGGCGGCCAGCGCGCCGGGGCCACGGCCCCAGCGATAGGCGATGCCGACCACCGCCACCAGATAGACCATCACCACGTTGGCAAGGTCGAACACCGTCAGCAGCAAGGCAGTCAGCGCGGTGGTCAGTACGCCGATGGCAACCGTCCACGCATAGCCGCGCCAGTCGGTGCGGCGCGGCTGGCGCGAGCGGATCGGCGCCCGCGGCACATCGAGCGCGATCTGGTGCAGTTCCAGCCCCGGCGCCAGCCGGGCCAGCGATTCGGCCAGTCGGGGGCGCAGGCCGGCCCAGCCCCGGCGCCGGCTGCCGGCGCCCAGCACTACGGTGCCGGCATTGTGCCGGCTGGCACATTCCTGCAGCGCGGCCGCGATGTCGTCGCCGGCCAGCGATACGGTTTCGGCGCCGAGTTCGGCCGCCAGTTGCAGCGCCGACAGCGCACGGCCGCGCACCTCGGCGCTGGCGCGCGCCAGTTGCGGCGTTTCCACATAGACCGCCAGCCAGTCGGCGCGCAGCGATTCGGCCAGCCGCGCCGTCGCCCGCACCACCTGCTCGCCGCCATCCGGTCCGACACAGGCCAGCAGTCTCGGCACCGCTGGCCACACCGGCCGGATATCGCGGTCGGCGCGCCAGGCACGCATTTCGGCGTCGACCCGCGCCGCCGTCCGCCGCAGCGCCAGTTCACGCAGCGCCAGCAGATTGCCCTTGCGGAAAAAGTGCCCGGCCGCGCGTTCGGCCTGGCCGGCCAGATAGACCTTGCCGGCCTTGAGCCGGTTCAGCAGTTCGTCCGGCGGCAGATCGCACAGAATGACGTCCTCGGCGGCATCGAACACCCGGTCCGGCACGGTTTCCGCCACGCGGATACCGGTGATGCGGCCGACAACGTCGTTCAGGCTTTCCAGATGCTGGACATTGAGCGCGGTATAGACGTCGATGCCGGCGGCCAGCAGCGCTTCGATATCCTGCCAGCGCTTCGGGTGCCGGCTGCCGGCGACGTTGCTGTGGGCGAGTTCGTCGACGATGATCAGCGCCGGCTTTGCCGCCAGCGCCGCATCGAGGTCGAACTCGGCCAGTGTCCGTCCGCGGTACTCGACTGCGCGCGGCGGCAGGATCGGCAACCCGTCGAGCAGCGCGGCGGTCTCGACCCGGCCATGGGTCTCGGCCACGCCGATCAGAACGTTGGCGCCGGCCTGCAGCTGTTCGCGCGCGGCGGACAGCATCGCGTAGGTCTTGCCGACGCCGGCGCAGGCGCCGAAGAAGATTTTCAGCTTGCCACGGGCGGCGCGTTCGCTGTCGCGTGACAGGCTTTCCAGCAGTCGGTCGGGATCGGGACGGGTATCGTTCATCGGCACGGCAGTCTGTGAATGTGAGTCGACCCGTCCCGCGCAGGGCGGGACGGGTGGCGGCGGATCGGGGTAACGCTCAGCGCTTCAGGTCATCCAGCGCCAGGTTCAGCGCCAGCACATTGACGCGCGATTCACCGAACAGCCCCAGTTGCGGGCCCTCGGTCGCATGCACGATCAGCGCCCTGACCTCGCTTTCGGGCAACTGGCGCGCCCGGGCGATGCGACCCGCCTGATACAGCGCCGCTTCCGGCGAGATATGCGGGTCCAGACCGGAGGCCGAGCTGGTGGCCAGGTCGGCCGGCACCGGACCGCGCTGGTCCGGATGCGCGGCGCGCAGCGCGGCAACGCGGGTCGCGACCTGCTCGGCCAGCACCGGGCTGTTCGGCCCCAGGTTGGCCGCGCCGGACGACGCCGCATTATAGGCTTGCGGCCCGGTGGCCGACGGGCGGCCCCAGAAGTAGCGCTCACCGGTGAACGACTGGCCGATCAGCCGCGAGCCGACCACCTTGCCATCGCGGACGATCAGGCTGCCGGCAGCCTGATCCGGGAACAGCAGCCGGGCCACGCCGGTCACGGCCAGCGGGTACAGCAGGCCAACGATGGCCGACAGCACGACAAATACGGTCAGCGCCGGGCGCAGCACGCCGCGCCAGATCGAGTCCTTGCCGCGAGCGGCGGCGTGCGCCGGGTGCGACGGGTTTGCAAGCGATTGGTACATGGAATGTCTCCGGTCGGGGATCAGGCCCAACCCAGCGCATTCAGCGCCAGGTCGATCAGTTTGATGCCGGCAAACGGCACGAGGATGCCGCCGAGGCCGTAGATCAGCAGGTTGCGACGCAGCAGCCGCGCCGCGCCCAGTGCGCGATAGCGCACCCCCTTCAGTGCCAGCGGAATCAGGAACACGATCACGATGGCGTTGAAGATCACCGCCGACAGGATGGCCGAGCTCGGGCTGGTCAGGCCCATGATGTCCAGCCGGCCCAGTTGCGGGTAGGTGACGGCGAAGGCGGCCGGGATGATGGCAAAGTACTTGGCGACGTCGTTGGCCAGACTGAAGGTCGTCAGCGCACCGCGCGTCATCAGCATCTGCTTGCCGATCTCGACAATCTCGATCAGCTTGGTCGGGTTCGAGTCGAGGTCGACCATGTTGCCGGCCTCTTTCGCCGCCTGGGTACCGGTGTTCATCGCCACCGCGACGTCGGCCTGGGCCAGCGCCGGCGCGTCGTTGGTACCGTCGCCGGTCATGGCCACCAGCTTGCCTTCGGACTGGTAGCGGCGGATCAGCGCCAGCTTGTCTTCCGGGCGGGCTTCGGCCAGGAAGTCGTCGACGCCGGCTTCGGCAGCGATGGCAGCAGCGGTCAGCCGGTTGTCACCGGTAATCATCACCGTCTTGATGCCCATGGCGCGCAGTTCGGCAAAGCGCTCCTTGATGCCGCCCTTGACGATATCCTTGAGCTCGACCACCCCCAGCACGCGCAGCCCGTCGACCACCACCAGCGGCGTGGCGCCACGGCGGGCAACGTCGTCGATGGTGCCGTCCAGCGCCGCCGGCCACTGACCGCCACCGTCAGCCACATGGCGGCGCACCGCGTCAGCAGCCCCCTTGCGGATATGGCGCGAGCCGATGTCGACCCCGCTCATCCGCGTCTGGGCGGTAAACGGCAGGAAGTGGGCATCGCCCAGTGCGCGACCGCGCAGGTCGAAGCGGGTCTTGGCCAGCACGACAATCGAGCGGCCTTCCGGCGTCTCGTCCGACAGCGATGCCAGTTGTGCCGCATCGGCCAGTTCGCGCTCGTCCACGCCCTGCGCCGGCAGGAAGGCGCTGGCCTGGCGGTTGCCGAGGGTGATGGTGCCGGTCTTGTCCAGCAGCAGCACGTCGACGTCACCGGCTGCCTCGACCGCACGGCCGGAAGTGGCGATGACATTGGCCTGCATCATCCGGCTCATGCCGGCGACACCGATGGCGGACAGCAGGCCGCCGATGGTGGTCGGAATCAGGCACACCAGCAGCGCCACCAGCACGGCGATGCCGACCGGACTGCCACTGCCGGCTGCATCGGCGCTGTAGATCGAGAACGGCAGCAGTGTGGTGCAGGCCAGCAGGAACACCAGCGTCAGTGCGGTCAGCAGGATGGTCAGTGCGATCTCGTTCGGGGTTTTCTGCCGACGCGCGCCTTCGACCATGGCGATCATGCGGTCGAGGAAGGCCTCGCCGGGCTTGACCGTGATGCGCACCACCAGCCAGTCGGACAGCACGCGGGTCCCGCCAGTGACAGCGGTGAAGTCACCGCCGGATTCGCGGATCACCGGTGCAGACTCGCCGGTAATGGCGGATTCGTCGACCGACGCCACGCCATCGATCACCTCACCGTCCAGCGGCACAATGTCGCCGGCCTCGATCAGCACGATGTCGCCGCACTGCAGCGAGAAGGCGTCGATCACGCTGACGGTCGAGAGACGGTCGGCAGAGGCCAGCCGCTTGGCGCTGACATTCTTGCGGGCGCCGCGCAGCGCGGCAGCCTGGGCCCGGCCCCGGCCTTCGGCCAGCGCCTCGGCCAGGTTGGCGAACAGCACGGTGAACCACAGCCAGGCGGCGATCGCCAGGGTAAAGCCGGCCGGGGCGTCGGCCACGCCGGCCAGCGCCGCAAAGCCGAGCAGCGAGGTCAGCACGCTGCCGGCCCAGACGACGAACATCACCGGATTTTTCCACTGCGCCCACGGCGACAGCTTCCTGAACGCGTCTTTCAGCGCCGGTCGCAGCAGCGCCGGGTCAAGCAGCGGCAAGGTACGAGTTGTATTCATGATCGTTTCCATGGCCCGCCGGAGCGGGCACAAATGATTTCTGCGGGATGCGCCAGGCTCAGCGGAACAGTTGCAGGTGGTCGACGATCGGCCCCAGCGCCAGCGACGGAATGAAGGTCAGCGCGCCGACCAGCAACACCGTGCCGACCAGCAGGGTGACGAACAGCGGACCATGCGTGGGCAGGCTGCCGGCGGTGGTCGCCAGCTTCGGCTTGGCGGCCAGATGACCGGCAATGGCCAGCACCGGGATGATCACGCCGAAGCGGCCGAACCACATCGCCATGCCCAGCATCACGTTGTAGAACGGGGTATTGGCCGACAGACCGGCAAAGGCCGAACCGTTGTTGTTGGCGGCGGACGTGAACGCGTACAGCACCTCGGAGAAGCCGTGCGCCCCGGTATTCAGCATGCCGGCGCGGCCAGCCTCGACCACCACGGCGATGGCACTGCCGCCCAGCACCAGCGTCGGCGGGATGAGGATGGCCAGCGCCAGCATCTTCATCTCGAAGGCTTCGATCTTCTTGCCCAGGTATTCCGGCGTGCGGCCGATCATCAGCCCGGACACGAACACGGCGACCAGCGCGAACACCAGCATGCCGTAGAAGCCGGAACCGACCCCGCCGTAGATCACCTCGCCCAGCTGCATTTCCAGCATCGGCACCAGACCGCCTAGCGGCATCAGCGCATCGTGCATGGCGTTGACCGCACCGCACGAGGCCGCCGTGGTCACCACGGCGAACAGCATGGTGCCGACCACGCCGAAGCGCATTTCCTTGCCTTCCATATTGCCGAGGCCCGGATCGAGCCCGGCAAGCTGCGGGTTCAGCTGGCCCTCGGCCATAAACGCCGCCGCCGCCATCAGCACGAACAGCACCGTCATGGCAGCAAGAATGGCGACACCCTGGCGCCGGTCGCCGATCATCCGGCCGAACACCAGGCACAGTGCGGCCGGGATCAGCAGGATGGCCAGCATCTGGCTGAAGTTGGACAGCGGGGTCGGGTTTTCGTACGGGTGTGCCGAGTTGGCGTTGAAGAAGCCGCCACCATTGGTGCCGAGCAGCTTGATCGCTTCCTGCGAAGCCACCGGTCCCATCGCCAGCAACTGGGTGGTCGCCTGCTCGGTCTTCATGGCCGGCAGGCCGGCCGCATCGGTCTGCGGCTTGCCGTCGGCATCGACGACCGGCACGCTGTAGCTGACCGTTTCGGTCAGTTGCGCCAGCCGGTAGCTGTCGACGTTCTGGATCACGCCCTGGCCGACCAGGAACAGGGCATACAGGAACGACAGCGGCAGCAGCAGGCCCAGGGTCGCCCGCGACAGGTCGATCCAGATATTGCCGAGGCCGCTGGCCGAACGACGGGCAAAGGCACGCATCAGCACCACGGCAACCACAATGCCGGTCGCGGCGGACAGGAAGTTCTGCACCGCCAGCGCCAGCATCTGCGTCAGGTAGCTCATCGTCGATTCGCCGCCGTAACCCTGCCAGTTGGTATTGGTCACGAACGAAACGGCAGTATTGAATGCCGAATCAGGGGCGACGGCCGCAAAGTCCTGCGGATTGAACGGCAGTCCGCCCTGCACGCGCTGCAGCAGATAGACGGCGATGAGGCCGATCACGTTGAACACCAGCAGTGCACTGGCGTAGCGGCTCCAGTGCATGTCCTGGTCCGCATCGGCGCCGGCCAGCCGGCAGACGCCACGCTCGACGGCATCCAGCCAGCGCCAGCGCGCGGCCAGCCGGCCGTCGAACAGGGCCGCGCAGTAATTCGACAGCGGCCACGCCAGAACCAGCAGCACGGCCAGGAACAGCCCGACCTGCAGGATGGCAGCATGGTTCATGCGACCTCCTCGGCGTTGATCAACGCCCAGACCAGGTAAACCGCCAGGCCCAGCGCCACGGCGCCGGCCATCCAGTAAAGCATACTCATCGCCGGGTCTCCAGTTTGCGGCAGCCGGACAGCAGACCGGCTACAGCCAGGGCAAACAGCGCACAAAGCGCCAGATAGACGACATCCATTCCGGTCTCCAGATCAGTGGGGGATTTCGTCATGGATGCTAGGCGCCGGCGTATAAATCCGGCGTCGAGAGCCCGGCCATCCCTGTAAACGGAATGTAAAAAAAGGCGTGCCGGGCCGCGGAGCCCGACGAAAGAAAACGGGGAAAACAGCATTGAAAACAGCCATTTGCAATGAAACATGCCAGGAACATGCCTGCAAAGTCAGCTCTTTGACATAAATAGGTCAACCGTGCCGCTATAATGATTTCGCCCCTTATAAGAAAAAGCCTTCCCGAATGCGCAACAACCAGCCCGTCACCCAGCAAGAACGCAGTTTTCCAGGCGAACAGCGACTGATCTCCAGTACCGACCTGAAAGGCCGCATCACGTATTGCAACGATGCGTTCGTCCATCAGTGCGGGTTCAGCCGTGACGAGCTGATCCGTGCGCCGCACAATCTGATCCGCCACCCCGACGTGCCGGCTGCCGTATTCGGTCACATGTGGGCCGCGCTGAAGCAGGGGCAGCCGTGGATGGGCATCGTCAAGAACCGCTGCAAGAATGGCGATCACTACTGGGTCAACGCCTATGTGACGCCGGTCTATGACGGCGACCAGGTGTCGGGCTACGAATCGGTACGGGTCAAGCCGACCCGTGAGCAGATCGCCCGGGCGGAAAAGCTGTATGCCCGCATCAATGCCGGCAAGTCGGCCACGTCCCGCATCAGCCGCGTGCTGCCGCAGGTGATCGACTGGCTGCCGTACGGCGTCGTGGCCGTACTGGGTGGCGTGGCGGGCGCGCTGTTCGGCCCCGCCGCCGGTCTGGGCGCCGCCGTGGCACTGGCGGTACCGGTCGGTCTGGCCGGGCTGCGCTTCCAGCGTCGTGAACTGGCGCGCTTGCTGGAACTGCCGGGACAGGCCCTGTCCGATCCGCTGCTGGCCGCGCTGTACACCGACCGCAGCGGCGTGGTCGCCCAGCTGGAAATGTCCATGCTCAGCCAGGAAGCGCGGCTGCGCACCTGCATGACGCGGCTGGAGGACAGTGCGGTGCAGCTGGCCAGCCAGGCGCAGGAAGCCGATCGCCTGACGCACGGCAGTTCCGACAGCCTGAAGCGCCAGCAGGAGGAAACCGAGCGGATTGCGGTCGCCGTCGGCCAGATGGCCAGTTCGGTGCAGAGCGTCGCCGACGGCGTGCAGAGCACGGCCAACGCCACCCACGAAGCCAATCAGCTGACCCGTCAGGGCCGCGACATGACCACCGAAACCCATGACGCGATCCAGCGTCTGTCGCAGGTGGTCGGCAAGGCCGGCGAGTCGATGGGGCGCCTGGCCCGCGACAGCGAAGAGATCGGCGGGGTGGTCGATGTGATCGAGGGCATTGCCGAACAGACCAATCTGCTGGCACTGAATGCGGCGATCGAGGCCGCACGCGCCGGGGACCAGGGCCGCGGCTTCGCCGTGGTGGCCGATGAAGTGCGGACGCTGGCCCAGCGTACCGCCCAGTCGACCCAGCAGATTCACGGGCTGATCGCCCGCCTGCAGGGCACGGTCAATGAAGCGGTCGCCACCATGGATACGGCCTGTACCCAGGCCAGCGCCTCGGTGGTGCAGGTCGGTCAGGCCGAGCAGGCACTGGCCGGCATCAGCGACGCCGTCTCCCGCATCAACCAGATGACCCTGCAGATTGCCAGTGCCGCCGATGCGCAAAGTCGCTCGGCCGAGGAGATCAACCTCAATGTCGGCACCATCGCCCGGCTGACCGACGCCACCAATGACGAAGTGCACCGGACCGCGCGCCTGAGCGAAAGCCTGACCCAGACCGCGCTGGACCAGCAGGCGCTGGTGTCACGCTTCAACCGCTAGTCCGGCCCGCGGGAAACCGGCATGAAAAAGCCCCGTGCTGCCATGGCAGCACGGGGCTTTGACTGCGGCGACAGCAGCAGCGCCGGGTTTACGCAGCCCTGCGCTTTATTCGTCGTGCGGGTAAATCCGCAGCAGCACGATGCGCGGGCCATGCATCTTCTTGACCACGGCGTCAAAGTGCTCGAACTCGATCCGTTCCCCTTCGGACGGCACATTGCCGAGCCGGGAGAAAATCAGCCCGCCGACCGTGTCGACCTCTTCGCCCTGGTCCGGCTCGATATCGACCCCCAGCGCGCGTTCCAGGGTAAAGATCGGCAGGCTGCCCTTGCCAAGCAGCGAGCCGTCGTCGAGCCGCGCCCATTCGTTGCGCGCCTGGCGGAACTCGTCGCGGATCTCGCCGACCATCGCGCCGAGCAGGTTGTCCAGCGTCAGATAGCCGAGCGGCTGGCCGTCGTCACTGTCCTCGACGATGGCGAAGTGCGGCGCTCCCTGCTGCAGGCGGCGGAACAGCTCCATGGCCGACAGGTGCGGCGACACCCGCAGTGCCGGACGCAGCAGTTCGCCGAGATCGACGTCGTCATGCTTCTGCATGGCGAACAGCACGTCTTTCAGGTGAATGATGCCCTGCACGTGACCATTGTCATCGAGATACGGGTAGCGGCTGAAACGGTGCTGGGCCGCACGGTCGAGGCTGGTCTGGAAATCGTCCTCGGCCCGCAGGCACACCGCCTCGTTGAACGGGCGCATCAGGTCCGACACTTCGAGTTTGCGAAAATCGAGCGACTGCGCAAGCACGCGCCATTCGTCGCCGGTGAACTGGCCGTCGGCACGCGACGAGCGCAGGATCAGCTTCAGCTCGTCGGCGGAATAGTGGCTGTCATGCCCGGTGTCGCCATCCAGTTTCAGCAGGCTCAGCACCTTGCCGGCGCTGTGATTCAGCAGCCAGATGGCCGGATACATGGCCCAGTAGAACACGTACAGCGGCGGAGCCGTCCACAGGCCGACTTTCTCCGACATGCGGATGGCCAGCGATTTCGGGGCAAGTTCGCCAACGACGATGTGCAGATAGGAAATGGTAAAGAAGGCCACGACAAACGAGATGCCGTGCACCAGTTGCGGCGAGTCAATGCCTGCGGCCTGCAGCAGCGGTTCGAGCAGGCGCGAGAAAGCCGGTTCACCAATCCAGCCCAGACCGAGCGAGGACAGCGTGATGCCGAGCTGGCAGGCTGACAGGTAGGCGTCCAGGTCCTGATGCACCCTGACCAGCAGACGCCCGCGACGCCCGTGCGTCTTGGCCATTGCCTGCACGTGGGTCTGCCGGAGCTTGACCAGGCCGAATTCGGCCGCAACGAAAAACCCGTTCAGCAGAACGAGCAGGAACGCAGCAAAAACGAGTAATAAGTTACTACCCATATCGGGGACACCAGCGGATGTCCCACACCTTTCCGATTGTCAGGAGAGGGCAAATTGTGCACGAATCGCCGCACGCTGTCGCGGAAATGGCATGCTGCGACGCAATGAGCCGGAGCCGGCCCATACCGCCCCCGGCCGGATTTTTTCATCTGCCGGGCATCGCCCCGCCGCGCCAGCAACGGGCACGGAGCCTGCGCATGGCAGCCGGCGGCACGGGCACGGTCAGCCCTTGCGCTTGATCATTTTTGCCAGGCTCGCATACAGCTCCGGATGCTGGTCGCGCAGATAATGGACAATCTTCAGATCATCTTCATTCAGCGCTTCAATATCGACGTGCCGGACGTAGAGCAGGTTCAGCAATATCCGCACCGGTTTCGGAATATAGTAACCACGCTCATAGCGACTGCCGCCACTTTGTGAAATACCCAATGGGCTCCAGAACTGTTTCTGGGTTAATCCGACTCCCTCCCGGATACGAATGACATCGCTGTTATCGAACAATTTGCGCACAAACGGTTTGCGGCTGCCAACCGCCATGACCGACTGGGCCGCGCCGTGGCTGAGCTGATTATCCATATTACCCCCGATAAAAACCGTATTCGCCAGCAAATAACACCTGTCTGGGTGCCAGTATTCCGCGTGACCAGACCGGAGTGACCTTGAGTTCCCTCCGCTGACCAACTAGGCTTAGCCATGCTAAATATTCCGCACGGTCACCAGCAATAGGATTTTTCTCAAATTAAGTGGCGTCATTTCTGATGCCATGGACATGTCAGATAAATCAAGTCGGCAGAAGGCTACAATCAGGGCAATCCCGGTCATATACCGGCCGGAAATGAAAACGCCGCTTTCCGTGAGAAAAGCGGCGTTTCGGCCAGAGATTCAACTGCGGCCCCGGGGGGGCGGTGAGTGAACTCAGGCGCGCTTCTTGAATTCGCCAGTGCGGGTGTCGATTTCGATGAGGTCACCGATTTCGACGAATGCCGCCACCTGAACGATGGTACCGTTCAGCAGACGGGCCGGCTTCAGCACCTTGCCCGACGTGTCGCCGCGAACGGCCGGTTCGGTGTATTCGACTTCGCGCACGACGGTGGTCGGCAGTTCGAGCGAGATCGCGCGGCCATCGTAGAACACCACTTCGCACACGTCTTCCATGCCGTCCTGCAGGTACGGGAGCACGTCACCCATGTTGTCGGCTTCGATCTCGTACTGGTTGTACTCGGTGTCCATGAACACGTACATCGGGTCGGCGAAGTACGAGTAGGTGCACTCCTTCTTGTCGAGGGTGATGACGTCGAACTTTTCGTCTGCCTTGTACACGGCTTCGCTTGCGCTGCCGGTCAGCAGGTTCTTCATCTTCATCTTGACGACGGCGGCATTGCGGCCCGACTTGTTGTACTCGGTTTTTTGCACGACCATCGGCTGGCCGTCGAACATGAACACGTTGCCGGAGCGAAGTTCCTGAGCGGTTTTCATCTAATATCCTGTAACTGACTGTCTGATTGGCGAGCGGCAAAGTGCCCGCGTTTCGGAAAACGCGTGATTATAAAAGACTTTCGCAAAAACGCGCCAGATTGGACGTCAGATCCCCCAGCGCGGCAAGCCGGTCCGCCCAGCGGCGCGCATGTGCGCGAATTTCCGGCAGTGCGGCGACATAGGCCTGCCAGGCCTCGCCGATCCCGTCGCCGGCCCCGTTCCAGACCCGATGCATTTGCCGCACCGAAGCCGCCGCCGCCGGGCTCAGGCCCTCGCAATACCGGGTCAGCCACGCGTCCAGTTTGACCAGATGGGCATCGTCCTGCTGCGGGTAGATATGCCACAGCAGGGGCCGGGCCGCCCACTGTGCACGCACGAACGAGTCTTCGCCGCGAATGAAATTGATGTCGCAAGACCATAACAGCGGGTCGTAATCCGGCTGGGCGACAAACGGCAGCACGCTGAGGGCCAGCGCACCGCGGTGCAGTGTTTCGCCACGGGTCAGCGGTCGTCCGGCCCAGCCGGCGACCGAATCGAGCACGCGCCCTTCCGGCACCAGCACGTGCACGGCACATTCGCCAGAGGCCAGCGCGTCCAGCCAGGCCGGCAGCGCCGGGTTCTCGTAGGCGAACAGCGAGACGGTCAATGCGCCCTCGTCGATGCTCAGGCCGGCCTCGTGCCGGAACGCGGCCTGCGCGACCGGATCAGCCACGAAGGCATCGCGCTGCGCAGACAGCGCACGCTCGGCCAGCAGTCCGCCACTGCGCGGGGTGAAACCGGGAAAGAAGAAATGCTTGCGCAGCGGCGGCTGCGGCGAGGCCATGCCGTGACAATCGTCGATCCAGCTCTCCGCCGACAGGTATTCGAGATTGATCCACGCCGGCGGTGGCGACGCAGCCGCCATGGCCTGACGAAACCGGGGCGGAATCTCGCAGGCGAAAGCCTCGACCACCACCCGGTGCGGCACGACCTCGTCCCAGTGCGCAGACCAGTGGCGCACGTCGACGCCATCCCGCGTCTGCGCGGCCAGCGCCGGGTCGATCTGTGGCGCAATGCGGGCGAAGCTGTGCAGGTCGTCGACCCACAGCCGCACCGGCTCGCACCGTTCGGCGGCCAGTTGCCGGGCCAGCCGCCAGCACACGCCGATATCGCCGTAATTGTCGATGACGGTGCAGAAGATATCCCAGGAAAGCACGGGCATGGGGAGAGGCCTGCGGAGGAAAAGTGGCATGCTCTCACAAGCGGCGGGCGGCGCGAAGACTGGAAGCGGCGGCGCCATTCGCTACACTATGCAGACTGAAGACCCCAGCCGGAGAAGTTCATGAGCGCCACGCCCTGCCCCGATTTCACCCTGCCGTCCACTGGCGACGCCAGCTTCACGCTGTCCAGCGCGCCAAAGCTGCTGGTGCTGTATTTTTATCCGAAGGACAACACGCCCGGCTGCAGCAACGAGGCCGCCGCCTTCCGTGACCTGTACCCGGCCTTCCGCGCTGCCGGCGCCGAGGTGGTCGGCATTTCGCGCGACAGCCTGAAATCGCACGAGAATTTCCGCGCCAGATTCGAGCTGCCGTTCGCACTGCTGTCCGACAGCGACGAAACCGTCTGCACGCTGTTCGACGTGATCAAGATGAAGAATATGTACGGCAAGCAGGTGCGCGGCATCGAGCGCAGCACCTTCCTGATCGGCCGGGATGGCGCGATCGCCGCCGAGTGGCGCAAGGTCAAGGTACCCGGCCACGCCGAGCAGGTGCTGGAAGCGGTAAAAGCGCTGTAAGTGCACCGGCGGGATCGGGGCAGACCCCGGTCCCGCCGGAAAGATCAGGCACTTACGACGCGAACAGCCACGGCTGCGACTGCTTGCGCGCGTCCTCGAATGCGTGGATCTCGTCCGCGTGCTGCAGGGTCAGGCCGATTTCATCCAGTCCGTTCAGCAGGCAGTGTTTGCGGTGCTCGGTGATGTCGAACGGGAACGACTCGCCGGACGGCGTGGTCACCACCTGGGCGGCCAGATCGACCACCAGCCGGTAGCCTTCGCTGGCCTCGCACTCGCGGAACAGCTGGTCGACGACCGCTTCCGGCAGCACGATCGGCAGCAGGCCGTTCTTGAAGCTGTTGTTGAAGAAGATGTCGGCAAAGCCCGGCGCGATAACGGCACGGAAGCCATAGTCGTCCAGCGCCCACGGCGCGTGCTCGCGCGAACTGCCGCAGCCGAAATTCTGCCGTGCCAGCAGCACCTGCGCACCACGGTAGCGCGGGAAGTTCAGCACGAAATCGGGATTCTGCGGCCGCTTGCTGTTGTCCATGCCCGGTTCGCCATGGTCGAGATAGCGCCATTCGTCGAACAGGTTCGGGCCAAAGCCCGAGCGCTGGATCGATTTCAGGAACTGCTTCGGAATGATGGCGTCGGTATCGACGTTGGCGCGGTCGAGCGGACAGGCGAGTCCGTCGAGTCGGGTAAAGGCTTTCATTTGGCTACTCTCTCAATGGCGCGACCGCCGGCACTGATGTCGCGGCCGACCCCTTGCACGGTGTTGCAGCCGGCCAGAACGCCGGCCAGAAGAACAACAAGTACGCTCAGCTTTGTCATGTTTTTCATCTATCGATCAGCAGTCCGGGACCGACCCGCAGGCCCCGGACTGCCGCCCCCTTCAGTCAATGTGCGGCAGGTGTCGCTACATTTTTTCTTTGACGTCCTCGGCAGAATTCGACATGCCCTGCCCGGCAGCCTTGACGTCCTTGCCCATGCCGGACACGGTGTTGCACGCGGACAACCCGATGGCGGCCAGCGCCGCTACAGCCACTAACAACAGCTTCATGTCACGCTCCTTGAGGTGCTGCCATCATCCGATGGCCACCCTAAGCATAGCGCGTGAATCCGCCGTGCCGGACCGTGCGGCGTCAGCCCGCGGTACGCAGGTCGACGAAATGGCCGGCGACGGCAGCGGCGGCGGCCATGGCCGGGCTGACCAGATGGGTACGCCCGCCCTGCCCCTGCCGCCCTTCGAAATTGCGGTTCGAGGTCGATGCGCAGCGCTCGCCCGGCTCCAGCCGGTCGGCGTTCATCGCCAGGCACATCGAGCAGCCCGGCTCGCGCCACTCGAAGCCGGCAGCGCGGAACACCTGGTCCAGCCCCTCGGCCTCGGCCTGCGCCTTGACGTTGCCGGACCCCGGCACCACCATCGCCAGCCGGACCGAATCGGCCTTGTGCTTGCCGGCCACGATCGCGGCCGCTTCACGCAGGTCCTCGATGCGCGAGTTGGTACAGCTGCCGATGAATACCTTGTCGATGGCGATGTCGGTGATCGGCGTATTCGCTTCCAGTCCCATATAGCTGAGGGCGCGGATCATGCCGTCGCGGCGGACCGGGTCGGTCTCGCGCGCCGGGTCCGGCACCCGGCCGGTGACGTCGGTCACCATTTCCGGCGACGTGCCCCAGGTCACTTGCGGCGCGATGGCGGCAGCATCCAGCCCGACCACGTGGTCGAACTGCGCACCGTCGTCGGACACCAGCGTGCGCCAGTTGGCGACGGCGGCTTCCCATTGCGCGTCGGTCGGCGCAAACGGGCGTCCCTTCACGTAATCGATGGTGGTCTGGTCGACGGCGACCAGGCCGGAGCGCGCACCGGCCTCGATAGCCATATTGCACAGCGTCATCCGCCCTTCCATCGACAGTCCGCGAATCGCGTCACCGGCGAATTCGATCGCGTAGCCGGTACCGCCGGCCGTGCCGATATGACCGATGATGGCCAGGGCGATGTCCTTGGCGGTCACGCCGGGCTGCAGCTTGCCGTCGACGCGGACCAGCATGTTCTTCGATTTCTTCGCCGTCAGGCACTGGGTCGCCATCACGTGCTCGACTTCGGACGTGCCGATACCATGGGCCAGTGCGGCAAAGGCACCATGGGTCGAGGTGTGTGAGTCGCCACAGACCACGGTCATGCCCGGCAGCGTCGCGCCCTGCTCCGGACCGACGACGTGGACGATGCCCTGGTTGCGGTCCATGAACGGGAAGTAGGCCAGCGCACCGGTGGCACGCACATTGGCATCCAGCGTCTCGACCTGCAGCCGCGAGATCGGGTCCTTGATCCCGGCGATGCCTTCCTCCCAGTGGTCGGTCGGCGTGTTGTGATCGGCGGTGGCGACGATGGAAGTGATGCGCCACGGCTTGCGACCGGCAATCTTCAGCCCCTCGAACGCCTGCGGGCTGGTGACTTCATGCACCAGGTGGCGGTCGATATACAGCAGGGCGGTGCCGTCGGCGTCGGTACGCACGACATGGCTCTGCCAGAGTTTGTCGTAAAGGGTGAGTGCGGCCATGGTGAACCTTCCGGTAAGGAGATGGCGGGAGAATATGCAGCGATTATGCACGCCCGCCGTCCTCATCGGCACTGAAATCGGACGACGCAGACATCGCGGATGGCGATGGCTGGATCAGGCGCTTTCGCCGCTGGCGGCCAGGTGGCCGAACAGGCGTTCGGCGGCCGGCGACAGTGAGGCCCCCGCCTTGCGGCACAGGTACAGATGGTGGGTGGCCCACGGTTCGTCCAGCGTCAGCGCCGCCAGACCGAGCGGCACCAGATACGGCGAGATGGCGGCGCGCGGCACCACGCCGACCCCCAGCCCGGCCGACACCATCGCGCAGACGGCATCGAAGCTGCCGACCTGGATGCGCAGCGGCAGGTCACGGCCGATATCGCCGGCGGCCAGCAGCAGCCGGCCATGCAGCGTACTGCCGGCTTTCAGCCCGACCATCGGATAGTCGAGTGCCGCGGCAAAGCGCAGCCGCGTCTGCCGGGTCAGCGGATGGCCGGGCGGCGCCAGCAGCACCAGTTCGTCGCTGCGGCACAGTGTCAGTTCCAGCCCGTCGTGGCGCAGCAGTTCGCTGACGACACCAAGGTCGGCCACGCCTTCGGTCACCGCCTGGGCGATGCGGGCCGACACGTGCTCTTCCAGATCGACGCGGATGCCGGGCCACTGCCGGTCGAAGCTGGCCAGCACCGGTGGCAGGAATTCGACGATGGACGAAATATTGGCGAACAGCCGCACATGGCCGCTGAGCCCGGCGCCATAGCTGGCAATCTCGCGCTCGACCCGGCCGGCTTCTTCCAGCAGGCCGCGCGAGCGCACCAGCAGCGCCAGCCCGGCCGCAGTCGGCCGCACGCCACGATTGTGCCGCTCGAGCAGTGCGGTACCGAAGGCGGCTTCAAGGTCGGACAGCCGCTTGCTGGCGGCACTCGGCACGATATGGCAGCGCTCGGCGGCGCGGGCGATGCTGCCGCTGTCGGCGGCGGCGATAAACAGCTCAAGGTCCCGCCAGTCAAAACCGATGCGCGTGGGCATGGCGGTCAGGCGCTGAGCAGGTACTGCATGACCATCTTCAGGCTGCGCATGATGGCTTCCTTGTCGAAGTCGTCATTGCGTACCGAGCGGATGATCAGCCCGTCGAAAATGGCGCTGATGATTTCCACCCGCCCGTTCAGTTCCCGCTCATCCTGAACCCAGCCGGTCTGCAGCGCATTGCGCAGCATGTTGCGGAAGCGGGCGCGAACGATGGCATCGGCCTCCGACACCATGGCCGAGACCTTCGGATTGCGCGAGGCCTCGCTGAGGATTTCCAGCCACAGCCCGGCCTCGTACGGGTCGATCGACATTTCGACGCCCTCGTCGACACAGTCGAGCAGATGGCGGAATACGTCCTCGGCGGCCTCGAAGGCGGCGATCTTTTCCAGCATGTCGGCCAGGTCACGCTGGACGATGGCGGCAATGATCGCCTCCTTGTTGGCAAAGTAATGGTAGATGTGGCCAACGCTCATCCCCGCTTCTCTGGCGATGCCCGCCATGCCCGCGCCATGAAAGCCATGCTGCCTGAAACAGTCGGCTGCGGCCTTGATGACCTGTTCCCGCCGACTGTCCGCACAGCACGGCGAACCCGCCGCGTGCATTTCCTTACCTGCCATTCCTTTGTCTCCCGAACATGTTGTGCTTGACGCGTGACCGCATTGTAGTGGCAATGCGCCGCCACAGGTAAAAAACTAGAATGAACGTTCACTCTAGCGCCAGAAACGGTGCTAGACTGCGCGTCCACCCACTAGTGGAATCGCTATGTCGTGCGATTCAGTTGCCATTAACTCGAACGGCCTACGCTGCGCGACTCACCGCGCGGGCGCCCGCCATTCCTCTTTTGCCGCGCAGATCCGTGGCAGGGGCCACAGGCCCTCCCCTTGTTGTAGCAAGCGCCGCCCTGGCATGCAGCCGGCCACCGCGACGCCATCGTACGAAGCATCAGACAGCAGCCAAAAATAACAATCGCCAATGCCCGCCTGCGCTCATTGGCCAGCTTTCATTCCAGAGAGGTTCCACATGCAGATCAATCGAACTGTCGCGCAGTTGACTGCCGCCGGCATCCTGCTCTCCGGCAGCATCCTGCTGACCGGCTGCGGCAAGAAGGACGCCCCGCCGCCCCCGGGGCCGCAGGAAGTGTCCGTGGTCTCGGTCGTGTCGCAGCAACTGGCCATGACAACCGAATTGCCGGGCCGCACCTCATCGTTCCAGATTGCCGAAGTCCGCCCGCAAGTCGGCGGCATCATCCAGAAGCGCCTGTTCCGCGAAGGCGCCGACGTCAAGGCTGGCCAGCCGCTGTACCAGATTGATCCGGCCACCTATCGCGCCGCCTACGACAGTGCCCGCGCCACGCTGGCCAAGGCCGATGCCAATCTGACCACCGCGCGGCTGAAGGCCGAACGCTACCGCGAGCTGGTGTCGATCAATGCCGTCAGCAAGCAGGAATACGACGACGCCGACGCCGCCTTCAAGCAGGCCGCCGCCGACGTGGCCGGCGCCAGGGCTGCCGTGGAAAGCGCGCGCATCAACCTCGACTACACCCGCGTGAGTTCGCCGATCTCCGGCCGCATCGGCAAGTCGACGGTGACGCCGGGCGCCCTGGTGACGCAGAACCAGGCCGATGCGCTGACCACGGTCCAGCAGATCGACCCGATCTATGTCGACGTGACCCAGTCGAGCACCGAAGTGCTGCGCCTGCGTCGCGAACTGGAAAGCGGCAAGCTGGCCCGCGCCGGCAACGGTGGCGCCCGGGTCAAGCTGCGGCTGGAAGACGGCAGCGACTATGCGCATGAAGGCCGGCTGGAGTTCTCCGACATCACTGTCGACCAGGGCACCGGCGCCATCACCATCCGCGCGGTATTCCCGAACCCGGAACGCAATCTGCTGCCGGGCATGTATGTCCGCGCCGTGCTGGAAGAAGGGGTCAATGACCAGGCGATCCTGGTTCCGCAACAGGGTGTGACCCGCAATCACAAGGGCGAAGCCACCGCACTGGTGGTCGGTCAGGACAACAAGGTCGCCGAGCGCGTGCTGAACGTGTCGCGCACCATCGGCGACAAGTGGCTGGTAAACAGCGGCCTGAAGCAGGGTGACCGGGTCATCGTCGAAGGGCTGCAGAAAGTGCACCCGGGCGCGGTGGTCAAGCCTGTCCCGGCCAAGCCGGCCAAACCCGCCCCGCAAGCCGCGGCCGCCAAGCCGTAAGAGGATTCATTCATGGCCAAGTTTTTCATTGACCGGCCGATTTTCGCCTGGGTCATCGCCCTCGTCATCATGCTGGCGGGCGCCCTGTCGATTCTGAAGTTGCCGGTTTCACAGTACCCGAGCATTGCGCCGCCGTCGGTCACGATCAGCGCCAACTACCCGGGTGCCTCGGCCCAGACGCTGCAGGATACGGTCACCCAGGTGATCGAACAGCAGATGAAGGGGATTGACCACCTGACCTATATGTCCTCGACCAGCGATTCGAGCGGCTCGGCCAGCATCACCCTGACATTCGATGCCGGCACCGATCCCGATATCGCCCAGGTCCAGGTGCAGAACAAGCTGTCGCTGGCGACGCCGCTGCTACCGCAGGAAGTCCAGCGTCAGGGCATTTCCGTGTCCAAGAGCTCGTCGAGCTTCCTGATGGTGCTCGGCTTCGTGTCCGAAGACGGCAGCATGAGCGGCAGTGACCTGACCGACTATGTGGTCGCCAACCTCCGTGATCCGATCAGCCGGGTCAACGGGGTCGGTACCGTGCAGGTGTTCGGTTCGCAGTATGCGATGCGCGTCTGGCTGGACCCGAACCGGCTCGACAAGTTCAGGCTGACACCGAGCGACATCGCCACGGCGATCACCGCGCAGAACGCGCAGATCTCCGCCGGCCAGCTCGGCGGCACGCCGTCGATTCCGGGCCAGCAGATCAACGCCACCATTACTGCGCAGACCCGGCTGCAGACGGCCGAGCAGTTCGAGCAGATCCTGCTGCGGGTGCAGCCTGACGGCTCCAAGGTATTGCTGAAGGATGTCGCCCGGGTCGAGATCGGCAGCGAAAGCTACGATACCGTCGCGCGCTTCAACGGCAAGCCGGCGGCCGGCGTGGGCATCCAGCTCGCGACCGGTGCCAATGCGCTGGACACGGCATCGGCCCTCGAAGCCAAGCTGGCCGAACTGCAGCCGTACTTCCCGGCCGGCACCAAGGTCGTGATCCCGTACGACACCACGCCGTTCGTGAAAGTGTCGATCCATGAGGTGATCAAGACGCTGGGCGAAGCCATCGTGCTGGTGTTCCTGGTCATGTACCTGTTCCTGCAGAACTGGCGCGCGACGCTGATTCCGACCATCGCCGTGCCGGTGGTGCTGCTGGGCACCTTCGGCGTGCTGGCGGCGGCCGGATTCTCGATCAACATGCTGACCATGTTCGCCATGGTGCTCGCCATCGGTCTGCTGGTCGACGATGCGATCGTGGTGGTGGAAAACGTCGAGCGGGTGATGAGCGAGGATGGCCTGTCGCCACGCGAGGCAACCCGCAAGTCGATGGGACAGATCACCGGCGCCCTGGTCGGCATCGCCCTGGTGCTGTCGGCCGTGTTCGTGCCGATGGCGTTCTTCGGCGGCTCGACCGGCGTGATCTATCGCCAGTTCTCGATCACCATCGTTTCGGCCATGGTGCTGTCGGTGCTGGTGGCCATGATCCTGACCCCGGCCCTGTGCGCGACGCTGCTGAAACCGGTCCAGAAGGGCCACCACATCGTCGATACCGGCTTCTTCGGCTGGTTCAACCGAGTGTTCGACACCGGCACCCAGCGCTATCAGTCCGGCGTGCGCGGCATTCTCGGCCGCAGCAAGCGTTTCATGCTGATCTACGGTGTGATCATCGCCGTGATGGCGCTGATGTTCATGCGCCTGCCGACCTCGTTCCTGCCAGACGAGGACCAGGGCATCCTGTTCAGCCAGATCCAGCTGCCGGCCGGTGCCACCCAGGAACGTACCCTGGAGGTCATCAAGCAGGTCGAACAGCACTTCATGGTCAAGGAAAAGGACGCGGTCTCGTCAGTGTTCGCCGTCGCCGGCTTCAGCTTCAGCGGCAATGGCCAGAACAACGCGATCGCCTTCGTCAGCCTGAAGGACTGGGACCAGCGTGACGGCAAGACCCAGAGCGTGAAGGCTCTGGCCGGGCGCGCGATGGGTGCGTTCTCGCAGATCAAGGACGCGATGGTGTTCGCCTTCGCCCCGCCGGCCGTGGTCGAGCTGGGCAATGCGACCGGCTTCGACCTGCAACTGCAGGATCGCGGCGGCCTCGGTCACGACAAGCTGATGGAAGCGCGCAACCAGTTGCTCGGCATGGCGGCGAAGAGCCCGGCGCTGGCAGGGGTGCGTCCGAACGGTCAGGAAGATACGCCGCAGCTGCGCATCAACATTGACCAGCAGAAGGCCACCGCACAGGGGCTGAGCATCGCCGCGATCAACGACACCCTGTCGTCGGCCTGGGGCGGCGCCTACGTCAACGACTTTATCGACCGCGGCCGGGTGAAGAAGGTCTATCTGCAGGCCGATGCACCGTACCGCATGGTGCCGGAAGACCTGAACAAGTGGTTCGTGCGCAATACCCAGGGCGACATGGTGCCGTTCTCGTCCTTCGCCACCGCAAGCTGGGAATACGGTTCCCCGCGTCTGGAACGCTATAACGGCGTGCCGTCGCTGGAAATCCTCGGCGAACCGGCGCCGGGCAAGAGCTCGGGCGAGGCGATGCAGGAAGTCGAGGACATGATCGCCAAGCTGCCCCCGGGCATCGGCTACGAGTGGACCGGTCTGTCGTTCCAGGAACGCATGACCGGCTCGCAGGCACCGGCGCTGTACGCGATCTCGCTGCTGGTGGTGTTCCTGTGCCTGGCCGCACTGTACGAAAGCTGGTCGATTCCGTTCGCGGTGATGCTGTCCGTGCCGCTTGGCGTGGTCGGTGCGGTGGTTGCCACCAGCGTGACCGGGCTGTCCAACGACGTGTACTTCAAGGTCGGCCTGCTGACCACGATCGGTCTGGCGGCGAAAAACGCCATTCTGATTGTCGAATTCGCCAAGGAGCTGTACGAAGGCGGAATGGGCCTGATCGACGCCACGCTGGAAGCGGTGCGGATGCGCTTGCGCCCGATCCTGATGACCTCGCTGGCCTTCACGCTTGGCGTGCTGCCGCTGGCAATCAACAACGGTGCCGGTTCCGGCGCGCAGAACGCGATCGGTACCGGCGTGGTCGGCGGCATGATTTCCGCCACCGTACTGGTGATCTTCCTGGTTCCGCTGTTCTTCGTGCTGGTCCGCCATCTGGCCGACCGCAAGCGCACGGCCGCGACGGCAACCGAAGCTACCCCATCCCAAGAGGGTCAATGACATGAAGTACGCCCCCCTCTCCGCACTGGCCGCCGCGCTGCTGCTCAGCGGTTGCATCAGCATGGCGCCGACCTACCACCGGCCGGCCGAGCCGGTGGATGCGGCCTGGCCGCAAGGCCCGGCCTACCCGAAGGAGGCGTCGCCGGCCGACGCCACCCCGGCGGCCGATATCGGCTGGCGCGATTTCTTCGTCGATGAGCGGCTCAAGCGCCTGATCGCGCTGGCGCTGGACAACAACCGCGACCTGCGCGTCGCCGCACTGAACATCGAGAAGGCGCGTGCGCAGTACCAGATCCAGCGCGCGGACCTGTTCCCGTCGATCAACGCCCAGGGCGCCGGCACCGGCCAGCGCACGCCGGGCAGCCTGAGCACCACCGGCCAGGCGCTGACCACGCGTCAGTATTCCGCCGGACTGGGCTTCAGCGCCTATGAGCTGGACCTGTTCGGCCGGCTGACCAGCCTGAAGAACCAGGCGCTCGAGCAGTACTTCGCCACCGAAGCGGCGCGCAACAGCGCACAGATCAGCCTGGTGGCGGAAGTCGCCAATGCGTGGCTGACCCTGTCGGCTGACCGTGAACGACTGCGGGTCGCCGCTGACACGCTGAAAAGCCAGCAGTCGTCGTACACGCTGATCCAGCGTCGCTTCGAGCTCGGCTCGGCCTCGGCGCTGGACCTGCGTCAGGCGCAGACCAGTGTCGATTCGGCCCGGGTCGATATCGCCGGCTTCACCGCCCAGGTCGCCCAGGACGAGAACGCGCTGGCACTGCTGGTCGGCATGCCGGTTCCGCAGGACCTGCTGCCGGTCGAATCGGTCGAACGCGTCGCCGCGGTCACCGACATTCCGGCCGGCCTGCCCTCGACGGTACTGGTCCGGCGTCCGGACGTGCTGCAGGCCGAGTACCAGCTGAAAGCGGCCAATGCCAATATCGGCGCGGCCCGCGCGGCGTTCTTCCCGAGCATCACGCTGACGGCATCCGGCGGTACGGCCAGCAACACCCTGTCCGGCCTGTTCAAGGCCGGATCGGGCGCCTGGTCGTTTGCCCCGCAGATCAATCTGCCGATCTTCTCCGGGGGCCGCAACCTGGCCAATCTGGACGTGGCAAAGACCGAAGAGAAGATCGCCGTCGCCCAGTACGAGAAAGCGATCCAGAGCGCGTTCCGCGAGGTCGCCGATGCGCTGGCCCAGCGCGGCACGGTCAATGATCAGCTCGACGCCCAGTCGTCGCTGGTCACGGCCACGGCCGATGCCTACCGCCTGTCGGGCGCCCGCTACGACAAGGGGGTCGACAGCTATCTGAACGTGCTGGACTCGCAGCGCTCGCTGTACAGCGCCCGTCAGGGCCTGATCACCGTGCGCCTCGCGCAGCTGGCCAACCAGGTCACGCTGTACAAGGTGCTTGGCGGCGGGCTCGGTGAAACCACGAAAGTGGCCGCCAAACCCTGAAACGGTCAGCCATCTGCAGAAAAACGCCACATCCGGTCCGGATGTGGCGTTTTTTCATGGATGGCCGGCAGTCAGTTGTAGACCCGCTGCCGGTAGACGATCAGGCCGACGATCACCGCCATCACCGCCAGCAACTGGTAGTAGTCGAGACAGGACATCAGCATCGACTGGCGATCCACGCTTCGCGCCAGCACACTGAGCGCCATCTGCCCGCCCGGGTCGTGCAGGATGCCATCCAGTTGCTCGACCTGCTGCCGGTACAGCGGGTTGAAGAGGCTGAAATTCTCCGACAGCCGGCTGTAGTGCACCGCGCCGCGCGACTGCAGAAACAGCGTCGCCAGCGTGATGCCGAACGACGATGCCAGCTCGCGGATGACATTCTTGCTCTGGTAGGCATGCGAGAACGTGCGCTCGTCCATGTTCATGAACGCGCCCTGTGCCACCGGACCGATAAACAGCGACATGAAGCCGCCGCCCAGCAGCATGGTGACGCCGAACCAGGCCCAGGTCACATCCGGCGAGAAGCGGCTCATCAGCGCCGACGACCCGGCCAGAATCACCAGCCCGCTGAGCATGTAGACGCGGAAACCGGCCTTGATCCGCAGCAGCGTCACGTGCAGCAGGGCGCTGGCCAGACTGCCGATCGACGACAGCGCCGCCAGCCCGCCGGTATTCAGGATGGTGAAGCCCAGCCCCTCATGCGCCAGCTTCGGCATGATGAAGCCGTTGGCGTTGACCACCAGATAGCCGAAGAAATAGCACATCATGCCGATCAGGAAGCGGGCCTGGAACAGCGGCCGGTAGTCGATCAGCGGCCGCGCGTGCCCCATCTGCCGGCGGCAGAACCACAGCACGCACAGCGCACCGGCCACCGACAGCGCCAGCAGCCGGCCGGACTCGCTGAAGAAGTCATAGCGCGAGCGCTGCAGCGCATACTGCAGGCCGATCCCGCCGACGACCACCCAGATCAGCCCGCCCCAGTGCGCCTGGCTCTTGTCTTCCGCCGAGCCGACCTCGGTCGGCATGAACCGCCAGCACAGTACGGCGACCAGCGCCAGCACCGGCAGCATGGACCAGAACAGGTCGCGCCACTGGCCATGGTCGAGCAGCCAGCCGGCCAGCAGCGGCGCCAGCGTCGATGCGCCCAGCAGGGCGATGACGAAGGCCAGCAGCGGCCGCAGCCGGCCCGGGCCGGCGACGGTATTGCACATGACCCGGCCGGCACAGAAGAAGGTCGCGCCGCCCGCGCCCTGCAGCACGCGCCCCAGCACGAATTCCGGCACATTGGCGGACAGGGCACAGACTACGGTGCCGATCGCGTACACCAGCAGTGACACCAGCGCAAAGTCGCGGTAGCCCAGCTGCTCGGCCAGCCAGCGATGCTTGAACAGCATCAGGATGGCGGCCACCGAGTAGGCCATGGCGGCGAAACTGAATTCTTCCGGCGCAGCACCAATGCCGCCGACGATATACGAGGCGGAAAAATTGACCATGCCGTTCTGCAGGAACTCGATGCAGGTCAGGCTGGCGATGAACAACAGGAACAGCGGGCCGGGCAGCGGCTCGCCCGGGGAGGCTGGCTGGGTCATGCGATGGGGGCAATGGGGGAGAAGAGCCCGATTGTAGGAATATCAGCCCAATCACACCAATCGATGCGAAAGATTTACAGTATCGACATGGATAATATTCAACATGCGGACTTCCGCCGGCTGGACCTGAACCTGCTGGTCGCCTTCGACGCGCTGATGCAGGAGCGCAGCGTCAGCCGCGCGGCCGAGCGGCTGTATATCGGCCAGCCGGCCATGAGTCATGCCCTGGCGCGCCTGCGCGAGCTGTTCGGCGACGAGCTGCTGTTCCGCAACGGCGCGGTCATGGAACCGACCTCGCGGGCGCTGGAGCTGGCGGCCCGCATCCGCCCGCTGCTGATGCAGGCCGGCACCCTGACCCAGCAGAGCGCGTTCGATCCGTCGACCCTGAACAGTCACGTTCGCATCTCGATGTCCGACCCGCTGGAAGCCATCCTGCTGCCCGGGCTGATCGCCCGCCTGCGCGAGCAGGCCCGCGGACTGACGCTGTCGGTGCAGCCGTCGTCGGCACCGATGCAGCTGGAATTGCTCGATCGCGGCGAGATTCTGCTTGCGGCCGGTCACTTCCCCGAGCTGCGCGATGTGCATCAGGCCGTGCCGCTGCTCGATGTCCCCTACTACGGCATGTTCAATCCGGCCCTGGTGCCGCTCGGCGAGGCGCCGACGCTGGAACAGATCCTGTCCGTGCCACACATCCACACCGCTTACGGCGGCGACTCGCTGGGGATTTTCGACCGGGCACTGAAACGCCAGGGCCTGCAGCGGCGCATTGTCGTGCGCAGCGCCAGCCTGCTGTCGATTCCATTCGTGGTCAGCCAGTCGGCACTGTTCGCCGTCCTGCCGGCCATTGCCACCCGCCCGTTCCTGCACCACCGCGAGTTGCGCATCGTCCCGATTCCGCTCGATGGCCTGGCGCTGGCACTGCATGTTGTCAGCCACCGCCGCAATCAGGCCGACCCGCTGGTCGCCTATCTGGCCGGTCTGATCATAGACAGCGGGCGGGAGCTGTTTCCATCCAGCTGAATCACTGGCTTCTCCACACCAATTTTATTTAGTCAATACTTTATCGGAAAAGATGTAAGAAGCCCGGTTTTTCAAATCAAAGGTCAAGCCGTACGCAGTTTGTCCCTGAAAGTGAAAATCATAGTATCGATAGACATTAAGGGTTTCACTGCTGGGTGAAATTCTCCGTGAATATTTATCTATGGTTCCCACGGCCAGCAATGTCCCATCTGGCTGGCTCAGACAAGGCTGGACCCACTTGTCACCGTCCTTGTCCACATGCGTCATGTATAGCATATTGCCTTCAACACGATGAAAAATCGTCAATGTGCCGTCTTGTGGACTGGCGTTCGGTCTCTGCCACTCGAACAGGAGCACTCCGTCCAGGTAATAGCGCGCCGTATCCTGTTCCACGCCATCCGCGGCAGCACGCAGATAAATCAGGCGCCCACCGGCATCGTACCAGTTAGCCAGCGTCGAGGTGGTCTTCAACCATTTTGCAGTAACGGTCTTGACACCATCCTCCATGCCATAATCAAATGTTTTTATATTATAGCTGCCATGGAGAACAAACTGCTGCTTGCTGACATGTCCTTCGTCATCATTAGTAAAAGCAACGGCATCCGGAAAATAGCTTGTAACAGTCTGACTATTATTGCCAATCTGGAACAACTGGTTGTTGGCATTGTAGCGATAAACAGCATGATTGTAACCATCACTTGTTTCGCTATTGATCTGCGATATATTCCCGGCATGGTCATACAGGAATGACTGGGAAGCAATGGAATTACCGAATTGATCCTGGCAAACCAGGTTTCCCGTCCGGTGCCAGCTGGCAAGTTGTGCGCGATCATTATATGCAAACGAATCCACCCAGCGGGTTCCCCCTCCTCCCAGGCTGGAAGTATGCTTCGCCAGCAGCAACAAACCATGGTGGTCATAATTCATGGAAACCGCCATAATCCGCCGGAGCTTGCCGGCTACCGTACCTGCACTGTCCTGCCTCGGGGGAGGCCCCAGCTTCCATTCGGCATGGTTTGTCCTGTTATAATTCCCGTACCCATAATTAATTTCCATGGGTATCCGTTCCAAACCCGGCGAAACGATTCGTGCAGAAGAACCGCGGATATTTCTGATATTTCCATTTATTTCATCACGCATGATAGTTGCTTCGCACAGCAATGCGTCATGCATCGACCAGCTCATCTTCCGTGTCAGCCCCTGCGAGTCATACTGACAGTCGATAACAATTGTGTGTGCCGGCGGCGTCACAGGAAAAGAGAACAATGCCCGCAGCAGCAGGCCTTGCACGGAGCGAGGGGTCTGGACGGAATAGGATCCGAATGCCAGACCGGCCCATCCACCACTGCTGCCGTTCTCGTTGTTGAACTCATCATAGGAAAACGTATGCGTATACTGGTCAGCGCGATGACTTTTCAGCAAGCGGGTACGAGTATCATACTCATAAATCCTCGATGCCGATTCCGTACCATCGGCATTGCTGACATCCCGTCTTGTAACATTATCAAGGACGGCATCGTACTGATAGGCCCAGGTTCTTCCGTTGAAAATCTTCACCGTTGACGGGCGAGAAAACATGGCTGAACCGGCATAGTCATATGAGGTACTGACCCCATCCACAATTGAGGATTTCTGCCGTCCCAACCCGTCAAATTCTCGAGTTCCGATCACTTTTTCGTCGATGGCAATCATGCATACCGACTCATCCAGTAAATGAGGGGCGTAAGTCATCGTCTGCCGCCCGCTCGATGACCCTGTTCTGGCCACGGGGCGATCAAATGCGTCATATTCAAAAGATTCGGTTTCCCGGGCTGTTTTGGCATGACGGATCAAGCGTAAAAAAGCATCATAGAACAGGGTTTCGGTCACATCCGCCATCGCCTTGCTGGCTGGACTGCAGATTTCCCGCTTGCTTAGCTCGCCACGGGCATCAAAACAGGTCAGGGTTTTGACGTCACCAGGCTGATGAACCTGCTCAATGGAAAATGTCCCGTCTGCCATTTGAAAAAACTGATAGTCGTCAGAAGAACACCCCGGTTTTTTCATACTAACCAATTCATCATAGACATTATAGTCCGACAGGGTTGTTTTCGAAAAAACCTGCTCTCCTGCATAGTCATATTGCGTTTCTTGTATCAGCTGACCAATTTCGTTATGGATAAAACCAGCCATCAAATAATCCAGCACCTTTCCATCCCGAATGATATTCACTTCTTTTTTAACCACATGACCGGATCCATCCCGGACAAGGGTTTCACTGAAAGCATCTGTTGTACTCCTGGTGACCTGCTTGCCGGATTGCCACTGATACGTGACATCCACTGTATAACCGTACGGTCGCCCCGGCGCGTAAACGGTCCTGATGGTACGCCCTATCTCATCATAGCCATATTCGGTGATCACACCATTTTCATTAACAGCTGACTGAACAAGCCCCGTGGTGTACGCACGCGTCACCACTTCACTTTTGGTCACTTGATCCCAGCCGACAATCTTTTTGGTGACAGACAGCTGTCTGGTATTTTCGTTTCGCTGATAAATAAAATAAAGTATCGTTGAAAAATAATCATCAGTCGTCAATGATTTGATACTGGATATTTTTTTTAATGGTGCACCATGGCTACCATAAGTATGGCTAACCATCGACTGTGCCACGAAAGCGGCCGTACTTTCATTTTGCAGAGCAAACTGTTCGGTTTTCACCATGACCAATGAAGTCGCAGCAATGGATTGATAAGTGTAGCCAAAAATTTTTCTGGGATAATCACCAGATCCATTGCCTGAAGATATAATCTTTGTTTTAATATAATTGACAAATCCATTTGGATCAGCAGGGCACAACACTTCCCCGTCACCATTCTTCTCACCCATCACGTCATAATATTCATACCACTCTTTCATTCCATTTTCATCAGTGAATTGGACGAGATTGGCAAATTGATCATATTGACAGGATGTCAGCCGTGAAACGTTACAAGGTGTTCCGGCACGATCACTGCCGGTGCTCACATTGACATTCAAAACAGACAGCATGAAAGTCGATGATTGCGCATCAATACCCTTTCCAGGAACCAATGCATATCCGTATGTGCTGTATTTTCTGCGCGCGGCGCCATCTTCCCTGCCTGGACGAGGAAAACATTTCACAAGCAGATAGAATTTATTATAATGAAATTCGGTAATCTTGGCCGGCGGAGCCGTATTCCCGATCTTCTCGGTTACAATATACGTATAGTCATCCGGTCGGGATTCCAGATTGTCGGCATCAGAAATCCATGCCGGGCCGTCAGCCCCCCCCAGGTAATTCGTTTTTCCATATTCATACGCAAAGTGTACCGCATACTCTGCTGACTGACGGGAATCAATGAAATCAACAGCCCGGACATCCTGTTTGAGCCCCGATGGTTTTGGCAGGCTTTTATAAGAAATGATATCCTGTTGAACATAATTAACCCAGGCATCCCATTTTATTATTTCCAGATAACTGTCGTTATGAATCGCATACTTCATGCTGCACAGTGATGGCCCTGAGCGAATGGCGACGCCAGTCAGCTGTTCAACACCACTGCTGTCGCAGGTAAAATCCAGCAGCGAGTCCACAACCGATACAGTATGAATTTTCCCCGTCGCTGTCGTCGCAATTGTTGTCGTAACAAGATTTACACCTCCATCATCACTGATTACAAACGAAGAATCACTGTTCCAGGCCAGATTGAGGCCGAGACCATTGGGCAGTTCAACCCGGGTCGTTCTCCCGTTTTCTATTGTTTCAATGATGCCTTCTTTGCCTACCAGCTGGTATTTATCAGGATTTGCAGGGATTTGTTTGAAATCAAATGTCAATGTCCGCTTGTATTTCAATGTCGCGGTGCCATCCTGATCTTCAATCAACTGATAGCGCGCCCCGTTTGAGAGGACCAGTGTCTGAATGGCGTTATTATTTTCGTCAACCTCGGTATCGATATGAGAAAGATTAAATTCCCAGCCAACGCCAAATCCATAATTCAATGCATTGAACTGGTTGAAGCGAAGGGCTAGCGAGATTTCAGGCCCCTGCAATTTATTACCTGATACGCTGGCCACCGGGATATGACGAAGATACATTCCACTACATGGGTCAATGCCATTTTTCGCCCAGTCCATCAGGCTGAAAATATTGGAATAGAACAGCATACCCCCCCCTACCTGATATAGTATTCGGACCGGCGTTGACTGGTTAAATAATGATATTAAAATATTGCATCGAAATAACAGAATTTGCATGCGAGGAATTCTGAAAACTGGACGGGGCCGTAAAAAACACATGCTCAGGCGTAGGTAACGAACGCAATGAGCTGCCCAATGACCCCCCTTCGCGCAACTGCTGCAGAGATGACATGCCGCTATGGCTTCGTGCTTCCATCAAAAACCAGTTTGATGCCGACTTTGAACCGGGCAGCCCAACCAGGGATTCTGGATTCGAAGCCGTGCGTGTCATCCCTGAAAATCCGCTCATGCCGGAAGAGACAGACCGCCTGGACGAGGTCAAGGTACTGCGGCCGCTTTGTGCGGCGAGTGCTTTGGCAACGGTCCTCGCAGTTATTGCCCCCCGTAGTGCAGCCAATTGGCCCAGGACGAGAAATACTACGGACACAATATAAAAGCCGTTGGCAACCCTTATCAGGGTTGCGGACAATGCAGGATTATCATCCTGGGCAAGCGCACCCACAATTTGCAGTACTCCCCCTGACAGCATCAACGCGCCAGAGAGGATTGCAGACCAGAGGACAATTCCGGCCCCCCCGGCAAAGAGCAATATGGTAAACCCCAGAAAAACCATCAGCAAATTACCCAGGCCCAATATCAAATTTTGCCTCACATCAATGTTACTGATATCTGCGTAGCCTGACGGATCGCTTCGGTTGACAGGATCTCCCGAGCAGAATCCATATGGATTGACACCGCCTATTGAAAAAGGGCTGAAAATGTCCTGACTCAGGAAACGCCCATATGCCGGATCGTAGCACCGTACACCATGACCAAGAAGATATAGCTGACAGTGGGGCCCTACCCAGACAATCCGTTCTCCATGCATGCCGATGCAAGGCGGAACGCTGTCGGCCTTGACCACGCTGGATGCTTTCTCTTCCTGAGTGGCGATCCGGTCAGGCTTTTTCCTCTGCGGCGGGCGGGAAAAACGAAAAGGAGGCATCATGTTTCTCCTGGAAAAATATTGGCTGCACCCATGACTGTGCAAAAAAGCATTGCGTCAAAAATGCATCAGCCCACCCAGCTTTGCATCAAAGAACAGAAGATCAAATCCCCTTGCCGGATCAAATCGGCGGATGCCATACAGAGAACTGGTTCCGAGCGCAATGACTTCTCTGTTCAGCCTTCTCGCCAGGAGTGCAGCATTTGCGTGGGCCCCGTTCTTTGCTGCATGGCAGGACATCAGATAAAGTGGCGTACGGCTTGAGCTCAAACGATAAACCTCCATTCTGGCCAATTCATTAGCCCAGACATTGACCGGCATATACTCCCCACTATATCCCTGCAGAATGCCTGGTCTGCCATGCGTCGCCACCAGAGAACCTTGTTTAAAATCTGTGGCAAACAGAAAATCTATTGCTGGCTTATCACTGGATTTTGGACTGAAATTATTTTTGATATAGCCGCTTGCCACTCCCTTGAGATAATGTCCCCTCAGCTTGGCATAGCTTGCTGCCAGCGGCATGGGCAGCCCCAGCAGAATGGAGGCAATGCTCAGCCCCAGCGTAGTCCACCCCAGTGCACGCGACAGCACTGGATCAACCTCCTTCACAAGGATGGATACAATTCCATATACCCCGGCTGTCACGCCCAGCGCCAATGAGCTGACCGCAAGAAACAGTCCGACAGGCAATAACGAAATTGAAAATACGCCAAAGGTGGCCAGACTCAGAACAATACCCAGAACAGCGAGTGCAATACCAAACCAGTCCGCAGCTGAGACATAGCCGGATGGATCACTTCGATTGACAGGATCGCCCAGGCAATAGGCATAGGAATTGGTGCCAGCAATGGAAAATGGGCTGAATGGATCCTGGCTCAGAAAGCGCCCGCACTCTGGATCATAGCTGCGGGCACCATTACCAAGAAAATACAGCTGGCAGCGCTGTCCCACCCAGGTTATTCGCTCGCCGTGCAAGCCCACAGATGTCGTCAGGGCACCTCGAACCGGCGCAGTGCCCTGCCTTGCCTGCGGCAGCAACCGGCCGCCTGAAGTCGGATTGGTAGAGGCAGAAGGCATGATATTTCCATGCTGGAACCGTCAGCGCATGATCAGACCAGGCTCGCAACGAGTGACAGGAAAGTGTGCATGCGATTTTTAATAAGGAAAATCAGAAAACACGCAGCCCGGAAAGAAAGCTGGTGGCACTGTGCAGTGATTACTCTTCTGCTTTATAGGTGAGTTCAACCTGTGGCAGGGGCCAGCCGACGAATGGGGAGCCCGTTACTGAAACGGGCCCCCCCTTTATACCGTCAGCCCCGACTCGACTGCAGTAGCCAGCTTCGCCACATCTTCTTCAGTGATCTGCCAGTGGGTCACGAAACGCATCATCCCGTGTTCCGGCGGATTGGCCCTGATCCCGTGCGCCGTCAGTGCCGCCATCAGCGCCACGGTGTCGACTTCGGGGGCGAGGCGGCACCAGACCATATTGATATCGAGCTGACCGCGCATGACCGAAATACCTGGCAGGGCATCGAGCCGGGCCGCCAGGCGGCGGGCGTTCGCGTGGTCCTGGTCGAGTCGCTGCGTCATGCTGTCCAGCGCAATCAGCCCGGCGGCGGCCAGGATGCCGACCTGACGCAGCCCGCCGCCCATCAGCTTGCGCTTGCGTCGCGCGGCAGTGATGAAATCGCGCGAGCCGGCCAGCATCGAGCCGACCGGCGCCGCCAGCCCCTTGGACAGACAGATCATGACCGAATCGGCATGGGCGGCGACCCGGGCCGCATCGACCCCGAGCGCCGTGGCCGCATTGAACAGCCGCGCGCCGTCCAGATGCACCGGCACGCCGAGGGCATGGGCGTGGGCCGCGATGGCGGCCATATTGTCCAGCGGGATGACGCGTCCGTTCGAGTGGGCGTTTTCCAGACAGACCAGCCCGGTTTTCGGCTCGTGGATATCGTCGGTGCAGCGGAGGCGCGCGGCGACCGCCGCCGGATCGAGTACCCCCTGATCGCTGGCTAGCGTGCGCAGGTTGACACCGGCAATGACCGCCGCAGCGCCGCCCTCGTGCCAGACGATATGGCAGTCATCGCCGAGCACGACTTCGTCGCCGCGCCGGCAGTGGGTGAACAGCGCCAGCTGGTTGCCGAAGGTGCCGGACGGCACGAACAGCGCCGCCTCCTTGCCCAGCCGGGCCGCGACGCGCGACTCCAGCTCGATCACGGTCGGGTCGTCGCCATAGACGTCGTCGCCGACCTCGGCGCGCGCCATCGCGTCGCGCATGGCAGGGGTGGGATGGGTCACGGTGTCACTGCGTACGTCGATCCAGCGCATGGCAATCGGCCTCTTCGGTCAGGAAAGGCATCAGACTAGCATGCGGCCCGGCACCGATCAGCCCGCAGGCCGGACGACATCTCCCTCCCGCGCGCCGGGTCCCCCGGCCATCGTCGTCTCAGGCCGGGCTGTCGGTCCGCCGGTCTGCGAACGGCGGCAGGCGCCGGCTGATGGCAAAGCTGATGCCGGCGATCAGTACGCAGCCGGCAAAGGCAAGATGGATGCCACTGACCAGCCCGAGTCGCGCCTGTTCGACCAGTGTGGCGGCATCGAACCCGCCCGCATGCGACAGCGCAGACAGCGTCTGCAGGTCCTGGGCCCGCACCAGCAGTTGCGGGCTGTCGAACAGCTGCGTCACGCGCGCATCGGTGACCCCGCGGCCGGCCAGTGCCGCCCCGATCTCATGCCCGTAACGCACATTGACCAGCATCCCGGCCAGGCTGGCGCCAAACATGCTGCCCAGCGTGCGGTTGGTCTGGATCAGCGCCGAGGCAATGCCGGTATCCTGCCGCGTCACGGCCGACTGGACCTGCAGCGTCAGGTTCGGCAGCTGAAAGCCCAGACTCAGCCCGCACAGGCCGAATACCAGCGCCAGCCATGCGACCGGCGAGTCATGCTCGAGCGTCACCAGCAGCGCGCAACCGGCCATCAGACCGAGCAGCCCCCACGAAATCAGTTTTTCCGGATGCGCCAGCCGCGGCATCAGCCGGCCGTTGATGATGCTGCCGATGGTCACGCACACCAGCAGCGGCGTGACCAGCAGACCGGCCATTTTCGGCGAGAAGCCAAAGCCGCCCTGCAGCAGCAGTGGGGCATAGAACACCAGCACGAACATCGCCAGCCCGGTCAGCGCGCTGATCACGCACAACTGGCGCACGGCCGGGGTGGAGAACAGGTGAGCGGGAATCACCGGCGCACGGCTGCGACGCTGGTGGCGGACGAAGACCGTGCACAGCACGATGGCCGCAACCACGATGGCCCAGTACAGCGGGTTGCCGAAGCCCAGCGTCGCCCCCTGCTCCGAGGCCAGCAGCAGCCCGCACATCGACAGTGTCAGCAGCAACGCACCGCCCCAGTCGATACCGGCATCGTCAGCACGCCGATGGACGATATGCGGCAGAAAGATCCACACCACGGGCAGCGCCAGCAGCGCGACCGGCAGGTTCACGTAGAACACGCTGCGCCAGCCAAGGTGCTCGGTCAGCCAGCCGCCCAGTACCGGCCCCATTGCCGTGGCAATGCCGAAGCTCGCCGACAGCATGGCCTGCCAGCGCACCCGCTCCAGCGGCTCGGGAAACAGGTCGCTGACGCAGGCGAAGGCGGTACCGGCCAGCATGCCGCCGCCAATCCCCTGCAAGCCACGCGCCAGCACCAGCTGCAGCATGCTGTCGGCCATGCCGCACAGTGCGGAAGCCAGAGTGAACAGCACGATCGCTGCCAGCACCAGCCCCTTGCGGCCGTGCAGGTCGCCCAGCCGGCCGGCAATCGGAATCATCACTGCCGTGGTCAGCAGATAGGCAGACGCCACCCACTGGTACAGCGCGAAGCCCTGCAGCTCGGCCACCACGCGCGGCAGGGCGGTGCCGACCACGGTCTGGTCGAGTGCAATCAGCAACATGACCAGGCAGATACCCAGCATGGCCGCTACCGACTGCGAGCGGCTGCGCACCGGACTGGCACTCATGATTCACCTCGTGCCGCCTGGCCGGTTTCGAATACCTGCTGCAGGATATCGAGCGCATCGTGAACGGTGTCGCGCGCCGTCGGCGGCACGCGATCGAGCAGGGCGCCGGCATGACGGTCGAGCTCGGCATTGATCCGCGCCGCCTGCTCCTGGCCGGCCGGGGTCAGCGTCAGCAGCACGCCACGGCGGTCGGTCTCGCTCGGCTGGCGTTCGACCCAGCCCTGGGCCACCAGCCGGTCCACCGCCCGGCTGATCCAGCTTTTTTCCCACGCGCCAATCCGGCACAGCGCCGCCTGCGAAATCGGCCCATGGCGATACAGCCACGACAGCATGCGGCTCTGCGCCGGCTGGCCGAACGTCGACAACGCCTGTTTCTGTTCATTGATGAAAAAACGCATGACATTGCGCAACTGGGCAATCTGCCTGTCGTCAGCCATCCGGCTTCTCCCGACGGAACCAAGAATGACTGCAATGTAGCCGTAAAAGTTGTCTTTAGCAACAATAACGCCAGTAATCGATGCCACGACGCCGACGGGCGGCGCGTATAATTCCCGGATTCTCACCGCCGATGCCGCCATGACCCCCGCCCTTCCCCACGACGAATTTTTCATGCGCCAGGCGCTTGAACTGGCGATGGAAGCGGCTGCACGGGGCGAAGTGCCGGTCGGCGCCGTCGTGGTGCTCGACGGCAAGGTGATCGGTCGCGGCTCCAACGCGCCGATCGGCAACAGCGACCCGACTGCACACGCCGAAATCGTCGCCCTGCGCGCGGCCGGCGAGCGGCTGGGCAACTACCGCCTGCCCGGCGCCGAGCTGTACGTGACGCTGGAACCGTGCGTGATGTGCACCGGCGCGATCCAGCATGCGCGGATCGCGCGGGTGATTTTCGGTGCCCGCGACCCGAAAACCGGCGCGGCCGGCAGCGTGGTCGACCTGTTTGCCGAACCCCTGCTGAACCACCATGCGGACGTCACCAGCGGCGTACTGGCCCAGACCTGCGCCGACATGCTGTCCGATTTTTTCCGTTCCCGGCGCGCGGCCCAGAAGGCGGCGCGGAGTGCCCATGCAGATTCGCATTGTTCTTGCCGACCAGACCCTGACCTTGCTTGACGACGCGGGCGCACTGGTGCGCCGCTATCCGGTCTCCACCGCTGCGCGCGGCGCCGGCGAGCAGTCCGGCAGCTTCCAGACCCCGCGCGGCCGCCACCTGATCCGCGCCCGGATCGGCGCCGGCCAGCCGGCAGGCGCCGTGTTCAGGGCGCGCCGACCGACCGGGGAGATCTGCGATGCCGCCAGTTATGCCGCCAATCCGTACCGCGACTGGATCCTGACCCGCATCCTGTGGCTGTCCGGCTGCGAACCGGGTCGCAACCGGCTCGGCAAGGTCGACACCATGCGCCGCTATGTCTATATCCACGGTACCCCCGACGAGGTCGATATCGGCAAGCCGGGCTCGCACGGCTGCGTGCGCATGCGCAACCATGACCTGATCGACCTGTTCGACCGCGTACCGGTCGGCACACCGGTGGAAATCATCGAATGAATGCCGGTCTGCCGCTGGCTGCCACCCTGCTCCTGGCCGCCGCCCTCGCCCAGGCGGCACCGGCCGATTTTGTCGATGCACAGCAACGCGTACCGTTGCTGGCTCACGCGACCAATCCGCGCAGCCCGGACAAACCGTGGCTGCGGGTTGACGTCGCCGGCCAGTGGCTGACCCTGTACGACGCCGACGGTACGCCGCGTCGCCACTACCGTGTCTCCACGGCCAGCAATGGCGTGGGCGAAACCGAAGGCAGTTACCAGACGCCGCGCGGCTGGCACGTGGTCTGCGACAAGATCGGCGACGACGCACCGGCGGACACCATCATCTATCGCCAGCAGGTCACCGACTGGCGCTACACACCGGCGCTGCATGCACAGTATCCGGACAAGGACTGGATCCTGACCCGCATCCTGTGGCTGTGCGGCGTCGAACCGGGCCGCAATCAGGGGGAGCGCGACGACGGCACCGTGGTCGACAGCTACCGCCGCTTCATCTACATCCATGGTGCCGGCGATCATGTACCGTGGGGAACGCCAAGCTCGAAAGGCTGCGTGCGCATGTCCAGCCCGGACGTGATCGACCTGTACCGCATCGCCCGCCCCGGCCTGGAAGTCCTGATCGATGCCCCGCACGACCCGGCGCCCCTGTCCGCTGGCGCGCCTTCTTCCGACCCGCTGCACCAGGACCCATGACAATGGAATTGTCCCTGACCACCCCGGCACTGCTGTTCCCGGCCCTGTCCCTGCTGCTGCTCGCCTACACCAACCGCTTTCTGAGCCTGTCGGCGGTGATCCGCAACCTGTACGACCGTCACCGGGAAAAGCCCGATCCGCGCCACCTGCGCCAGCTCGACAACCTGCGCCGCCGCGTCGAACTGATCCGGCAGATGCAGACCGCCGGCACGCTGAGCATTCTGCTGACCTCGGTCAGCATGACCTTCCTGTTCTTCGGCCTGCACCTGGCCGGCCTGATCGCCTTCGGCATCTCGCTGGTGCTGATGTGCGTCTCGCTGGCGCTGTCGGTCATGGAACTGGCGATTTCCGGCGATGCGCTGACCATCCTGCTCGCCGACCTCGAACAGATCAGCGGCGAGGACAAACCGAAACCGCGCCGCTGGCTGCGCCGGCCGTAGGAACGGCCCCCCGGTCTTATTCCTTGCGTGCAGCCCCCAGCCGGGTTTGCGAAAAACGGTTTACCTGCGTCCTGAAATGCCGATAGGAGTCCAGCCCTTTCACAGGGCCATTCGGGTCAAGATCAAAGGTCAGCCGTGCCCGCATGTCAGCAAAACGCCCCTTGAATTTTTTCAGCCGGCTGCCTTGTGTCTGGCTGGCCTCGCAAAGCGCCTCACACAGCAACTGCTTGCTGTCCCGGACTTTCTCCAGTCTTGAAATACCGGGGATACACTCAAGGCTTCCCTTGTAGCCACTATTGCCAGCAACTCTCTTGATGGCTTCCGCATCTGCCAGCAACCAGGTTTCCAGCATCGTAACCGGGATAACAGGGATAATCCGTTCAGCCGCCAAGATACCGAGCGCGGCACGCCATACTTCCTGCTCACGAGTCTCAACACCGACATTATCAGCATCACGGTGAACAAATATCACATCACTATTCGGATAGTGCCTTGCCAATGCCATAAGTTTTTCTCTGACAGAACGACCAACAGCGGGGCTGAACAGGCTGAGATCGGGTGCTTCACCACGCACCTCAGTGAAACCTTCTTCAATTAATACGCTTCCAATATGTTCAACCAGACGCAGATCGGAGCTGCCCTCTCCGGTAAGAATGAAGCTTAATTTCATATTTTCGCCCCTGTATTCAGTGTTCGAAATCCATCGATATCTGGCTGTCAGGCGGAAGCGCCAGGTACGCAATAATGGATCCCTTGTCTATGCATTCCTCCCCTGATTTGCAGCGCCAGCTTTCTCGCAAGCTTTTACAACGGATAGTGGATGCAGGCTTGCCATCCGGCCCCCTTACCTTGACCGCATCGGCATAAATCAGGTCATCCGGCGTTTCCAGTTTGACCAGGACCGGAGAGTGTGTGGCGATAAGAATCTGCCGCATGGGGTTGTCTTCGCCCGCAGCCAGATCGGGGTCAACCGCCAACTCTTTCAACAGTGCCAGCATTGCGCTCATTTTGGCCGGATGAATACCGTTTTCAGGCTCCTCAAAGCAAAGCAGCCCACTGAAATCCGGGTCTTCTGCCATGATGCACAGGGCCAGAAAACGCAGCGTGCCATCGGAAAGAGCACGAGCGGGCAGGAATGCGCCGGCTCGTTCCTTGACCTCCAGCGTCAGCAATTGCCTTACCGGATCCATATCCACCCGGACATCGGAGGTTGGCACAATCTCCGACAGCCTGCTGGCAATACGGGAATATACGTTTTCGTCTCGCCGATGCAGCTTGTACAGCGCCGCCGCCAGTTTGCCGCCATCGGCACCGACACTACCGTTCTCGTGGATTTTGTTCGAGCGGCGCATTGCACTGGGTTCCAGCGACAGAAACCGCCACGACTGCATCTCTCGGCGAGCCGCGAGGATCGTTGGCCAGACAGCACTATTGGTATTGGCAATCACTGTTTTCGGAATATGGCGTGCAGGGATTTTTTGTGGCTGACCACTACTGCCACCATCCTGGTGCAAATGAATCTCGATGATTCCATCATCCATCACCTGCGTTGAAATATAGCCTGCACCTTTTCGCTTGTTGACCACGGCCTGATCGCGAAACCGGGTAGCGCTCAATGGGAAGTGCAGGTGATTTACCGCTTCACCCTTGTTGATATAGCTCAGCGTCTCGCGGGCAAGATAAAGGCCAAAGGAGCCATTTGCCTCCTCCTGCAAGTCTCTGGCGAGCTCTACTTCATAGCGGAGAAAGGTAGAAGTCGCAATGGCCTTTCTTCCGAAGTCATCGATGATATCCAGCGGCACAAGCATCTCTGCTGCTAATACCAGGCGCTCTGCCCGGTAATCTCCATTGGTCCAGAAAATATCCAGAGGATCGGTCGACTCGGAGTCCCGTACCGCCAATGCGGCCTCAACAATAGATTTATCACTTAATAGGGAAAGGAACTTTATGGCATCGAAAATATTCGATTTTCCCACCCCGTTCAGCCCGGCGATACAATTGAATGGCCCCAGGGATACGGAAAAATCCAGAAGATTTTTGAAGCCATGGGCTTCGAGCTTGGTGAGCATGAGCGTTCTCTGTCATCGAACTGATGGTCAGAACTGTAACAGAGTCTGCCAGTCATGACGGCTGCAGCAGGAAGGTGCAAATGGGGACATGTGGCATCAAGCACACAAAAAAAGGCACCGTCCGAAGACGGTGCGAACCCATGGAGGAATGCCGATGAGGACATTACCGGTGTGGGCTACCTGCCCACCGAGGTTTGACTAGGGCTGACGCGAGGGTAACGCGGGCTTTTCGTCGAAAATCGTTTGCTGCGCCGGTGTCAGCTGGGTGTACAGCGCGGTGACAACCGGTTTCATGGCTTCGAGGTGCCTGACCTGCGTGCGGGCCATTTCAATATGGCGTTCGACACGTTCAGGCGCGGTGGCCGGCGGGTGACGGCGGTTCGCTTCAGCGAGTTCGCGCATCTGGCGCTGCTGCTGCTCACGGAGCGCGCGGTAACGTTGCCAGGCCGGCTCCTGCTTCCCGGTGAGCTCGAGTCTGGACTGGAGCGTTTCAAGTTGCCGTTCCCCCTCTTCCATCGACAATGGGCCGGCCCGCATGACTTGTGCTGCCGGCGGGACGCCGTCGGTCACTGGCGCGGCGACGACAGCGCCCGAAAAAAGAGACACTCCCAGCAGCATGGCGGACGCCGTAGCGCGTACAGGTGTTCGCATGGCGTGTTCTCCGTTTCTTGGTGAATTATCAGGAGACCCCGGTGGGGAAGTGAAATTCATCATAGGCGGTCCTGGTAACGATCATGTGTCCGCCCGGCGCCAATTGTTAACAAACATTGCGTTCTCCCCAGTCTCGCTGGGCAAGCGGGTGGACATCCTGTGGATATCTGGCCACGACACTGATCAAGTCTTTATTTTTAAACGATATCCGTGAAATTGCTCATTTTTTCAGCTAAACGGCCATCAACAGGCCACAATAAAAAACGGGCCCTTTCCAGGACCCGTTTTTTACTGGCGGATGTTCAGTGCCCTATCGGCCTCACCGTCACGTCAACGTGTGCAGGTGCCCCCTGCGTCAGCACCGGATACGCATCGGCAGTCAGCATCAGCAGCCGGCCGTCACGGTCGGTAATGCGGGCCGACACCTGATAACGGGCGTGCCTGCTCACCTTGTCCGCATCCGTGCACAGCTCGAAGGCGTGCGGCAGTGTGCGTTCGCCGCCCAGTCCGGTGTACTGCTCGGCCAGCACGGTCGCCGGCGCATCGGCCAGCGACGTGTCCAGCAGCTGGACGCGCAGCAGCGCACCCGGCGGCAGGGCAGCAGCGCCGGCGGGCAGCAGCACCCTGCCGCTCACCGTGACCTGGGCCGGAGCGACAGCAGCAGGCCGCGCCAGCGGCGGCGCGGCGCAGGCGGCAAGCCCGGCCGCCATCACCAGCGCCAGCACAACCGGGCGGATTCTGCTCAACGTGCCGGTTCCAGCATCACGCCATTGCCCTTGTCCGGCGTCCATTGCCCTTCGACCCGCCAGCTGTCGGCCGGGTCCTGCAGGCGCACGTACCAGTGCTTGGATGCCACCGTCAGCTTGACCTCACCGATATAGCTGCCCGCTCCCTCGCGCTTCAGCGTTGCGGTCACGTCATGACCGGCGATGGTCGGATGCTGGAATGACAGCGTCAGCGTGTCCGGCAGCGGCTGGCTGCCCTGCTGGCGCAGCAGCACGCGCACCGCACCGCCCTGATCGGCAAACAGCATCTGCGCGCTCAGTCCGCGCTGTGCGGCGGCGGCATCGCGCCCGAGGTCCTCGTTGATCTCGTTGCCGCGCTTGTAGTAGTCGTCGTTGACCAGCGGATCATTGGTCTGGACGGCAATCACCAGCGTCGCAATCCCGGCAACGACCACGATGGCCGGTCCGAGCATCAGCAGCCACGGCCAGCGCTGCTTGTACCACGGGGGGGTCAGGGTGGTGCTCATGCGGATTCTCCGTTTGCAGTCGGCCGGGCTCACGCCCGGCCATGGATCATTGTCATTCGCCGATGAAGCTCGACTTTTCCGACAGCGAGATGCTGCCGCCGTCGACCGAGGTCGCGGTGAAGTGGATCGGATGGCTGCCGCTGGTCGCCGCTTCCGGGTCCACCTGTGCATGCACGGTAATCACTTCGTTGCCGGTCGGCCCGATCGTGACCACCGGGGTGTCGGTCACCAGCTTGATGCCTTCCAGCCCGTTGACGCCCAGCCGGACCTGCTGCGGCTTCTCGGACAGGTTGATCAGACGCAGGTTGTAGGTATTCTCCAGCATCCCTTCATCGGTTTCACGCACCAGCGACGCACGGTCGCGAACGATGTCGAGCCGCATCGGCTGGCGCATGACCAGCGAGGTCATCGCCACCCCGAGCACGGTCAGCAGCACCACGGCGTACATGACCACGCGCGGCCGCTTGAGCCGGGTCAGGATCGCACTTTCCGGATACTTCTTCTCCAGCGCGCTCTCGGTGGTGTAGCGGATCAGCCCGCGCGGATAGCCCATCTTGTCCATCACGTCGTCGCAGGCATCGATACAGGCAGCGCAACCGATGCACTCGTACTGCAGCCCGTCGCGGATATCGATGCCGGTCGGACAGACCTGGACGCAGATGCCGCAGTTCACGCAGTCGCCCTTGCCGGCCGCGTGGGCATCGACGCCCTTCTTGCGTGCGCCGCGCGGTTCGCCACGTTCGGCGTCATAGGAAATGATCAGCGTATCGGCATCGAACATCACACTCTGGAAGCGGGCGTACGGGCACATGTACTTGCAGACCTGTTCGCGCAGCATGCCGGCAAACAGATAGGTGGCGCCGGCATAGAAGAACACCCAGAACGCTTCCCAGCCCGCCACGTTCAGCGACACCAGATCGCCGAACACGCTGCGGATCGGCAGGAAATAGCCGACCAGGGTAATGCCCGACAGCAGCGACACGGCAATCCACAGCGCATGCTTGACCGTTTTCTTGCCGATCTTGGTCGCAGTCAGCGGGCCCTTGTCGAGCTTGATCCGCTTGTTGCGATCGCCTTCGACCAGGTTCTCGATCCACATCATGATTTCGGTGTAGACCGTCTGCGGACAGGCATAGCCGCACCACAGCCGCCCGGCGATGGTGGTCCAGACAAACAGGCCGAATGCACAGCTGATCAGCAGCGCGGCCAGATAGATGAAGTCCTGCGGGAACAGCGTCAGACCGAACAGATAGAACTTGCGGTTCATCAGGTCGAACAGCACGGCCGGCCGATCGTTCCAGGTCAGCCACGGCAGACCGAAATACACCAGCTGGGTCAGCACGACCAGCGCGATGCGCCAGTTGGCGAACACGCCCCAGGCCTGGCGCGCATAGATCTTCTTGTGGCTTTCGTACAGCGAGATCGGCTGGATCTCGACCACTTTTCTGGGTTTGTTGTCGGGGTCTTGCTGCTGCGGGTCACTCATTTCGGCAGTTCCCTTTACGGAGGATTCGACGGAAACCGCGCAAGCGGTCTCGATCCAGTCCTCCCGATGATGCGCATTACACATTACAGGAGACGGAAACGATCACGGCACCGGCCGGACCGCTTCCACAAGCGTCACTGCCCGCACGGGGCGGGCAGCGATTCACACTTACAGCGTACCGTCAGACGACCAGTTTACTGCTGGGCGGCTGCTTTGGCAGGCTTGTTCGACAGGCCCCAGACATAGGAGGCCAGCAGGTGCACCTTGCCGTCGCCGAGGAAGTCCTTCCACGCCGGCATCTGGTTGCTGCGACCATTGGTGATGGTCTCGACGATGGTCTTTTCGGTACCACCGTACAGCCAGATATTGTCGGTCAGGTTCGGCGCGCCGATATCCTTGTTGCCCTTGCCGTCCGGACCGTGGCAGGTCGCGCAGATGGCCTTGAACGTGTCGGCACCGCGGGTGGCGCGTTCGGCATTGTGCTTCTTGCCGGACAGCGACATCACGTAGTTGGCCACGTCCTTGACCTTTTCCTCGCCGAATGCAGCGCCGAACGGCGGCATCTGGCCATGGCGACCGTTGAGGATGGTTTCCTGGATTTTCTCAGGCGAGCCACCGTACAGCCAGTCGTTGTCGGTCAGGTTCGGGAAACCCTTCGCACCGCGGGCATCGGAGCCGTGGCACTGGACACAGTAGGTCTGGAACAGGCGATAGCCCATTTCCTGTGCCTTCTGGTCGCCGGCGACGGTCGGGATGTCCTGCTTCAGGAAGGCGTCATACAGCGGCTGGTACTTGGCTTCCGCCGCGGCGCGTTCCGCCGTGTACTCGCCAACCGACGTCCAGTTGCGGATGCCCTTGAACGAGCCCATGCCCGGATACAGCACCAGGTAGGCAACGCCGAACACCAGCGTGAGCGTGAACATCCACATCCACCATTTCGGCAGCGGGTTGTTGTACTCGGCCAGATCACCGTCCCAGACGTGGCCCGTGGTCTTGACCTCGGTCCCCGACTCGACTTTCAGTCTGTTCTGCGAGAACAGCAGATAGGTCAGACCGACAATCCCGACGACGACGACGCCGGAGATCCAGTAGCTCCAGAAATCGCTTACGAAATCACTCATTATTTTGCTCCGTTGTGGCCCGGGGTCGACAGGCGACCCAGGCCGGACCGCGCAGCATTATCGTTGTCATCGTCGGCAAACGGCAGGTTCGCCGCCTCCTCGAAGCTTTTCTTCGCCGCCCTGCCACCAAAGGCCCAGATCAGGATCAGGATGAAGCTGGCAAATGCGGCAACGGTGACGATGATGTGAATCAGCGTGGCGGTATCTAGCATATCGATTGCTCTCAGCGGGTGTTTTTCAGCGCGAGACCGAGGCCTTGCAGGTAAGTGACCAGGGCGTCCATTTCCGACTTCCCTTCCACTTCGCTCTTGGCCTTGGCGATCTCTTCATCCGAATACGGCACACCGACCAGGCGCAGGGCGCGCATCTTGGCCTGGACGCTGTCCGCGTCAGCCAGGTTGCGGGCCAGCCACGGGAACGCCGGCATGTTCGATTCGCTGACCACGTCACGCGGATTGATCAGGTGGACGCGGTGCCATTCATCCGAATAGCGGCCGCCGACACGGGCCAGATCGGGACCGGTACGCTTCGAACCCCACAGGAACGGGTGATCGTAGACCGACTCCCCCGCCACCGAGTAGTGACCGTAACGCTCGGTTTCCGCACGGAACGGACGGATCATCTGCGAGTGGCAGTTGTAGCAGCCTTCGCGGATGTAGATGTCGCGACCGGTCAGTTGCAGTGCCGTGAACGGCTTGACACCGGCAACCGGCTGCGTGGTCGAGCGCTGGAACATCAGCGGCAGGATTTCAGCCAGCATCGCCACGCTGACCACGAGCAGGGTAAACACGATCAGATAGCCGACATGCTCTTCGACCAGTTTTTGGATTCTTTCCATTTGCGTCTCTCTCGTCAGCTATATCAGGCGTGTGCGGCAACGGCCGGGATACGGGCGTCGACAGCACGGCCCATCGTGACGGTGCGGAACACGTTGTAAGCCATGACCAGCATGCCGACCAGATACAGCAGGCCACCGATCAGACGAACGAAGTGGTACGGATAGGTTGCCTTGACCACTTCGGCGAACGCGTAGGTCAGCGTGCCGTCCGGGTTCAGGGCGCGCCACATCAGACCCTGGGTCACACCGGCGATCCACAGCGCGGCGATGTACAGCACGACGCCCAGCGTGGCCAGCCAGAAGTGAACTTCGATCAGCTTGGTCGAGAACATCTGTTCACGGTTGAACAGGCGCGGGATCAGGTAGTACAGCGAACCCATGGTGATGAAGCCAACCCAGCCCAGCGCACCGGAGTGAACGTGACCAATGGTCCAGTCGGTGTAGTGCGACAGCGCGTTGACGGTCTTGATGGCCATCATCGGGCCTTCGAAGGTCGACATGCCGTAGAACGACAGCGACACCACGAGGAACTTCAGGATCGGGTCGGTACGCAGTTTGTGCCATGCGCCGGACAGGGTCATGATGCCGTTGATCATGCCGCCCCAGCTCGGTGCCAGCAGAATCAGCGAGAACACCATGCCGAGCGACTGGGTCCAGTCAGGCAGCGCGGTGTAGTGCAGATGGTGAGGACCCGCCCACATGTAGGTGAAGATCAGCGCCCAGAAGTGGACCACCGACAGGCGGTACGAGTAGACCGGACGACCGGCCTGCTTCGGGACGAAGTAGTACATCATGCCGAGGAAGCCGGCGGTCAGGAAGAAGCCGACCGCGTTGTGGCCGTACCACCACTGCACCATCGCATCGACGGCACCGGCGTAAGCCGAGTAGGACTTCCACATCGACACCGGGATGAAGGCACTGTTGACCACGTGCAGCAGGGCCACGGCGAGAATGAACGCACCGTAGAACCAGTTGGCGACGTAGATGTGCTTGACCTTGCGCTTGGCGATGGTGCCGAAGAACACGACCGCGTAGGCGACCCAGACAATGGTCAGCAGTACCTTGATCGGCCATTCCATCTCGGCATATTCCTTGTTGAAGGAAAGGCCGAGCGGGTAGGTGATCACGCACAGGACGATGACTGCCTGGTAACCCCAGAAGGTAAAGGCGGCCAGTGCATCAGAGAAGATGCGGGTCTGACAGGTGCGCTGCACCACGTAGTAGCTGGTCGCGAAAAGGCCACAGCCGCCAAATGCGAAAATCACACCGCTGGTATGAAGTGCGCGCAGGCGACCAAAGTGGAAGTACGGTCCGAAGTTCAGATCAGGCCAGACCAGTTGGGCTGCGATCGTCACGCCGACCAGCATACCGATGACACCCCACACGACTGTCATCACGGCAAACTGGCGCACCACCTTATAGTTATAAGTGGATTGCGTCTCCATCGAGGATTCTCCAAGGTTACGAACGAGTCATCCGCAAAAGACCGCCAGACCTTCGTCTGACAGCCAGTCAGGCCGGCCCCCAGCCAGACCATGACATGTTTCCGGATTGATTTTTTGACGGCGCGCCACCATCTTCTGGCGAGCACCCCGTTTGCATGGTGGCATTCTAATGCAAACCCGCATGGCGAACTAGCTGAACAAAAGCTTAAAGCACCATGCGCGCAGCACGTAAACAGCCACATCTTGCATACGGCGGATTATATTGTCATGACCGTTTGACCCCTTGACGCAGGTCAATTGCGGACGGCCCTTCACTCGCCCGTCATGGGCCTGGATCTGACGGAACGCTTCTCATGTCCCACCCCGTGCACTACCGGATCACCGCGGCCGACCCCGCCGCCCATCTGTTTTCCATTGAAATGACCGTTCGTCGGCCGGCTGCCGACGGCCAGGTATTTCGCCTGCCGCGCTGGATTCCGGGCAGCTACCTGCTGCGTGATTTCTCCCGCCATCTCGGCCCGCTGTCGGCCCGGTCGGCGCACGGGCCGGTCACGCTGACCGCACTCGACAACCACAGCTGGCAGGCCGCGCCCTGCCATGGCCCGCTGACCCTCAGCTACACCGCCTATGCCTTCGACCTGTCGGTCAGGGGTGCCTATCTCGACCGCGAGCGGGGCTTCTTCAACCCGACCAGCCTGTGTCTGGAGGCAGTCGGACAGTCCGGCCAGTCACACGGGCTCCGTGTCGACGCGCCGGCGCCGGGCACGGTCAGCGGCGACTGGCGTCTGGCCGGCACGCTGCCGGCCGACGGCGCTGCGCCGTTCGGCTTTGGCGACTTTGTCGCCGACAGTTACGACACGCTGATCGATCACCCGTTCGAGCTCGGCCATTTCGACGTTGTCCCCTTCCGCGTCTGCAACACCGATTATGAAATTGTCGTATCCGGCCGCCATCGCGGCGATCTCGACCGGCTGGCGCGCGATGTCGCACGGATCTGCGAATGGCAGATCCGGCTGTTCGGCGAACCGGCACCGTTTCACCGCTACCAGTTCCAGCTGTTTGTCGGCAAGGACGTCTATGGCGGGCTGGAGCATCGCGACTCGACCGCGCTGATGGCGAGCCGCGACGACCTGCCGGTCCACGGCGACGACACGCTGAGCGACGGCTATCTCGACCTGCTCGGCCTGTTCAGCCACGAACATTTCCATGCCTGGAACGTCAAGCGGATCAAGCCGGCCGCCTTCACCCCCTACGACCTGTCACAGGCGGCGCTGACCTCGCTGCTGTGGGCCTTCGAGGGCGTCACGTCGTACTACGACGATCTGACCCTGGTGCGCAGCGGCGTGGTGCCGGTCGAACGCTACCTGGCCCAGCTGGCGCGAACCCTCACCGCCGTGCAGCGCGGCAGTGGTCGCCACAAGCAGACGCTGGCCGAATCCAGCCTCGATGCCTGGACCAAGTACTACCAGCAGAATGAAAACAGCCCCAACGCCATTGTCAGCTATTACCAGAAGGGTGCGCTGGCCGCGCTGGCGCTGGATCTGAAGATCCGCCAGGACAGCCACGGCACCCGCTCACTCGACGATGTGATGCGGGCGCTGTGGCGGCGCTGGCGCGATACCGGCGCCGGCATCGGCGAGACGGAGTGGGAACGGATCGCTCAGCAGGCGACCGGGCTGGATCTGGGCGCCTTCTTTGACCAGGCCATCCGCTCGACGGCCGACCTGCCGCTGCAGGCGCTGCTGCAGGACGCCGGCGTGACCGTTGCCTGGCGTGTCGCCCAGAGTGGCGCCGACAAGGGGGGCGCGCCGTTGCCCGCCGCAAGCGACACACCACCACGTGCCGTCATCGGCGTGCGCAGCGCGGCCGATCCGGCAGGCATCCGCCTGACCCATGTTCTGGACGGGGGGGCCGCACAGGCGGCGGGCCTGTCGGCAGGGGATGTTCTGGTGGCGATCGACGGGCTGCGCGCCAGCGATCTCGAACGCCAGCTTGCCCGCCACCGGCCCGGCGGCAGCGTTCGCCTGCACGCCTTCCGCCGCGACGAGCTGCTGGCCTTCGACGTCATCGTCCAGGCCGCGCCCGCCGATACCTGCTGGCTGGCGCCGCAGGACACACCGCTGTGGCTGTCGCCGGCGGCCTGAGTCGCGCTCAGGTCACCAGTTGCAGGCAGCGCTGGCGATACTCGCTCGGCGAACAGCAGAACCAGCGGTGGCAGGCCCGGCAGAAATTGCTGGGGTCGGAGAACCCCAGCCGGTAGCCGATCTCGACCACCGCCAGATTGCCGTGGCTGAGCCAGTCGCTGGCCAGCGTGCGCCGCACCTGGTCGAGCAGCGCCTGAAAACTCTGGTTTTCCTGGCGCAGCTTGCGCTGCAGCGTACGCACCGACAGCCCGAGATGGGTGGCAACATCGACCAGCTTCGGTTCGCCGCTGGGCAGCATGTCCTGGATCTGGGTCAGCACCCGGTCCGAGAACAGGCTGCGTTCCAGCCGCGACAGATAGTCGCGGATCGCCTTTTCGTTCAGCCCCACCAGCATGGTATTGGCACTGGCATACGGCTCGATGGTATCGGCATAGGTAAAGCCGATCGCATCGGCCTCGGCCCCCAGCGTCACCGGCACATGGAAATACTGGTCCAGCCGCTCGGTCCCCGGCGCCGGCGGCATGCCGAGGGTCACGAAGGACGGAATCACCTGACGCTGGCTCAGCTTGCATGCCTGGCGATAGACAAAGGCCAGCATGGCGATGCGCGCCGCGTGGTTCATCTCGCTGCCGCCGAGCGTGTTGACCACCAGCGCGCTGCCGCCGGCATCATGGCGCAGACTGATATACATGGTGGTCGACAGCACGGTCGCATAGCGCGCGACCAGGCTCATCAGCTCGGACAGCGAACCGCAGGCGAGGATGGCCAGCCCGAGCCCGTGCAGCGTGGCCGGCTGGACTTCCTCGCCGAGCCGCAACCCGAGCAGCGGGTCGCCGGTCGCCTCGATTGCCAGTCGCCAGAAGCGGCGCACGCCGATCATCGGGAAGCGCGCCTCCGGCACATTGAGCCGGTTGGCGTCCAGCCCGGCCCCTGCCATCAGCGGCAGCGGATCGCAGCCGTAGCCGCGCACGGTCTGGCAAAGCGCCCGGATCCAGCTGGCCAGCACACTGGGAGACACCGGGTCGAGCGATGCTGCGTAACTGTCCTGAGCCACTTGCGTCTCCCTGCGAAAATCGGATCGGTGGCGGCCCCGGGCCGGTGCAACACCGGTGTTCCGCGCCGCCCTGGTCTGGCAGATAGCCGGCTTTTCTCATGCCGGCATGTTGGTGATCATAGCAACCGGAACCGCGCGGAATCTTGACTGGCGTCCAATGACAAGGATTTGGCGCAGGAAATCAATTCGTCCCGCCCGCCAGCACCTAGACTTAGTCAATCATGACCCAGCTTCCCTTCTCCTACCCGGCCATCGACGGCGAGCGCCTGCTCGCCGACCTGCACACCCTGCGCGGTTTCGGCGCCGTCGGACACGGCGTGGTCCGCCCCAGCCTGTCGCCGGAAGACATCGCCTCCCGGCACTGGCTGCGTCAGCGCATGGCCGATGCCGGCCTCGACGCGACCCTCGACGGTGTCGGCAATGTCATCGGCCGTTCGCCGCAGCCGGGGCCGGCACTGCTGCTCGGCTCGCATACCGACACCCAGCCACTCGGCGGCTGGCTCGACGGCGTCTATGGGGTAATCGCCGCACTGGAAGTCGCCCGCACCCTGCGACACGACCCGGTACTGGGTGCCATCGCCCTGGATGTCGCCAGTTTCATTGACGAAGAAGGCACGCATTACAGCTTTCTCGGCAGCCTGTCGGCCAGCGGCCAGCTCGACCAGCAGACACTGGACGCCGCACGCTGTCGCGACGGCACCTCGCTGCCGGAACGCCTGCATGCCGCCGGGCTCGACGGCCGGATCGCACCACTCGACCTGCGCCGCTACGCCGGCTTCATCGAACTGCATATCGAACAGGGACCGGTACTCGACGATGGCGGCAAGCGCCTCGGCGTGGTCAGCGGGATTGTCGGCGCACGCAATATCGATATCGTCGTCAGCGGCGAGGCCAATCATGCCGGCACCACGCCGATGGCGCGCCGGCATGATGCCGGCCGGGCGCTGATCGCGCTGGCCAGTGCCATCGAGGACACCTTCAGCCGCACGGCCGGCCCGGAAACAGTATGGAATATCGGCCGCATGAGCTTCCAGCCGGGCGCGGCCGCCATCGTGCCGGAACGCGCCGAATTGCGGCTGCAGTTCCGCGACCTCGACAGCCGCCGGCTCGACCGGCTGGAAGCCGCCCTGCAACCGCTGGCGGCAGATATCCGTACCCGCTGGCAGGTCGGCGTCGACATTGCCCGCGCCGGCCAGCCAACCCTGCCGGCCCATCTGTCGCCGGTGCTGCAGGCGCACCTGGTCCGGGCAACCGAACGTCGCGCATCCGGCGCCTGGATCACCCTGCCCAGCGGCGCCATGCACGACGCCGGCATCTTTGCCCAGGTCATGCCGGCCGCCATGCTGTTCGTCCCCAGCCTTGGCGGACGCAGCCACTGCCCGGAAGAAGACACCCGCCCCGACGATCTGGTACTGGGCGCCCAGGCACTTGCCGACGCCGTTGTCGACTGGGCCCGCTTCACCCTCCCCGACCGGCTGCCCGCACGCAAGTAGCCCCGCGGCCGGTTGCTCCCTCCCCGCAAGAACAGGAGATCGACATGATCACGCTTTATGGCCGGCGCAATTCCGGCAATGTGCAGAAAGTCCTCTGGACCCTGGATGAAATCGGTATCGGGTACCAGCGCCTGAATGCCGGCGGCAGCTTCGGCGGCACCCAGGTTGCCGACTATCTGGCACTGAATCCGAACGGGAAAGTGCCGACCCTGGTCGATGGCGACCTGGCCCTGTTCGAGTCCAACACCATCGTGCGCTACCTGGCCGCCCGCTACGGCAAAGACTCGCTGTGGCCGGCCGATCCGGCGCAACGCGCCGCCCGCGAAAAATGGATGGACTGGGAACTGTCCACCCTGGCGCCGGTGGTCGGCCCGGCCTTCCTCGCCACCATCCGCACTGCCCCGGCCGAACGCGACCACAAGCTGATTGCCGCCCGCGCGGCAGCGCTGGCCGACACCTTCGGCCTGCTGGACCGAGAGCTGGCCCGGACCCCGTATCTGTCCGGGGCCGAATTCGGGCTGGCCGACATCCCGGCCGGCACGCTGACCGCACGCTACAGGGCGCTGCCGCTGGATCGCCCGACCCTGGTCCATGTCGACGCCTGGTTCGAGCGGCTGTCGGCGCGCCCGGCTTTCCGCCGTCATGTACTGATCGAGATCGGCAGCACCCCGGACGAATGGACCCGGCTGGAGCGCGCCGAGGCCGGCCAAACCGGCAAACAATGACTGCGAACAGGAAAAAACGACCGCCGCAAGGCGGTTTTTTCATTGCCTTTCAACAGCTTGAAACACATGGCGCGCAGAGACAACGACTTGTCATCCCCGGCCATGCGACTTGCACGGGGCCACGCGTAGACTTCATTCAACACCTGAAGACAAACCGCCACAAACACCATGAGTACGGCGATTTTTCTGAAAGATGAATGCACGTTAACCGAACTTGGAGATAATCATGCCCTATCCCGACGGCCCGCTGAAGAACCGCTCCGTAGTCAAGCACGGCAACTATGCCGTCCTGTCGAACGACGGTCGCGTCATCAACTGCGTTCCCGGCTTCGCCGACTGCAAGCTGACCATCCTCGCCACGCCGAAGATGGGTGCCAGTTTCATCCAGTTCATCGGCACGGTCGGCGCGGAAGGTCGCACCACGCTGACTTACGCCGCCCAGCCGCACGAAGAAAGCTTTATCTACATCCTCGATGGTGAAGGCCAGCTCAAGCTGACCGTCGGTGGCGAAAGCAAGGTGATGGGTCAGGGTGGCTATGCGTATGCCACCGCCGGCCAGGGCATTGCCTTCGAGAACGCCAACGGCAAGGAATGCCGGATCCTGCTGTACAAGCAGCGCTATGTGCCGCACCCGGATGGCCGCAAGCCGTTCACCGTGTTCGGCAATACCAATGAAATCGAATGGCAGGACTACGACGGCATGAGCAACGTCCACCTGAAGGACCTGCTGCCGATCAACGAAGCGTTCGACATGAACATGCACATCCTGAGTTTCGATCCGGCTGGCTGCCATCCGATCATCGAAACCCATGTGCAGGAACACGGCGCCTACCTGTACGAAGGCGAAGGCCTGTACCTGCTCGATACCGACTGGATCCACGTGCAGGCGGAAGACTTCATCTGGTTCGGCCCGTTCACCAAACAGGCCTGCTATGGGACCGGACGTGGCCCGCTGACCTACATCTACTCGAAGGACTGCAACCGCGACGTCGAGATCTGAAGCTTTCTGTCCGCGCCGGGCTTCCTTTCCTCTCCGCTAACCGCCTGATTCCCCGTCCGGCCCGTCACCGGGCGGGAGGCGCGGACAGCCCTTATGAACGCTCCATTCCGTATCCCTTTCTGAAGGAATCGCATCATGGCTCTCACCAAGAACTTCAAGACCCTGGACATCCGCGAGCAACTGGCCGCTACCGGCATGAAGGGCAAGAACATCACCTTCCTCGACGATTTCAAGCGCGAACAGATCCATGCGCTGTATGAATCCGCGAAGATGCTCGAACCGTTCCTGCGCACCGGCGTCGACCTGCTGAAGGGCAAGACCCTGTACACGCTGTTCTTCCAGCCGTCGACCCGTACCCGCTGCAGCCATGAAAACGCCATGCTGCGCCTGGGCGGCAACGTGATCACCGAAGCCGACCCGCTGCACAACTCGTCGGTAGCCAAGAACGAAAGCCTGTACGACAGCCTGCGCGTCACCTCGCAGTACGCCGACGTGATCGTCATGCGTCACCCGGACGACAAGGAAGCGCTCGGCGCCATCGAACAGCTCGGCACCGACAGCTCGCCGATCATCTCCGGCGGCTACGGCCACGTGACCCACCCGACCCAGGGCCTGCTGGACAGCTACACCTGCTGGCGCGCCTTTGGCGACCTGCAGAACGCCACCGTGGTGATCAGCTCGCCCGACCTGTCCCGCGCCCGCTCCGGTCAGTCGTTCGCTCTGGCGCTGGCCGCCATGGGTGCCCGCATTGTCTACACCGGCACCAGCGAGCTGCGCACGCCGGAAATCATCCGCAAGAAGCTGACCGCCATGGGCGCACGCTGGGAAGAGCATTTCGACCTCGACCAGAAGAAGCATGCGGAAATGTTTGCCGACGTCGGCGCCGACCTGATCTACCTGCCGGGCTGCTCGGTGAAAAAGGACGATCCGGACCGCGAAGCGTTCATGCGCAAGCTGGAAAACCACTACGTGTCGCTCGACATGCTCGACAACCTGAAGAAGAAGACCGGCAAGGTCGTCGGTGTCCATCACTCGCTGCCGCGCAACCCGGGCGAGTTCGACATGGCCATCGACCGTACCGAACACGAGCTGTACTTCAAGGCCATCGGTTTCTCGGTCGCCGTGCGCATGGCCCTGCTGGCATCGGTCATCGGCGTCAACTGATCAGGTTCCCTCGTTCCAGTACCGGCCGCTGCCTGCGGTGGCCGGTTTGCGTTGCGAATGCCGCCGTCCCGGCGTACCCGGTGCGGCGGCCGGTCGCGAGTACTGTTTGGCTTCAGATGCCAGGAGGCGACACGGCGCCCTGCCATGCCGCCCTGTGCCAGGAGGTGGATCGGTCATTGGCCGGGACGCCCTGCTGACGGACGGGGATGTCCCCGACCCGGTCAAGCACCTGCTGCCGCATGTTGTCTGCCGGTTTTCCGGCATACGCATACCGGACCCTGACGCCCGAACCCGGCAAGTCCCTGGCCGTCGTCCGGTGTGCTGACACCCGTCAACACTCTGGAGAGAAGCATGAGCACCCATCCCGCCACCAATGCGCCGATGCCCCCCGACAGCCGGCCGGCCCGCAAATCATTCCGGATGCCGGACATCTACATCGTCCTGTCGGTCTTTATCCTGGTCATGGCCGTCCTGACCTTCATCATCCCCGCCGGCGAATACACCCGCGAAACCCTGCAGACCGCCCACGGTCCGCAAACGCTGGTCGTGGCCGGCACCTACCACCAGGTCGCCCAGCAACCGGTCGGCTTCATGCAACTGGTCACCGCCATCCCTGACGGCCTGAAGCGCGCCGCATCCATCGTGTTCCTGACCTTCATGGTCGGGGGCGGCATGGGGCTGATCAAGCGTGCCGGACTGATCGACATCGGCGTGCACAAGCTGATCGACGGCGTCGGCGACAAGGGCTTTCTGGTCATTCCGATCCTGATCGGCATTTTCACCGGCCTGGCCGCCTTTATCGGTGTGCCGGAACTGTCGCTGGCCTACCTGCCGGTGCTGCTGCCGCTGTTCTACCGGCTCGGCTATGACGGCATGTCGGCCATGGCGGTCGCCCTGCTCGGACCGTGCATGGGCTTCACCTTCGGCCTGACCATTCCGGGCTCGGTCGGTGTCGGCCAGCAGATCGCCCAGTTGCCGATCTTCTCCGGTTCGGCCTTCCGCGCCGTGGTGCTGGTGATCGTCACCATCGTCACCGTCGCCTACGTGATGCGCTATGCCGCCCGGGTCAAGGCTGACCCGAGCCGCAGCCTGACGCTGGACTCCGACCAGCTGATGCGTGCCGAGCTGCAGGAAGCGCAGCGCGAACAGGGCGAGCTGGTCGTCACCCGCCGCCACATCCTGGCCGGCCTCGCCTGCCTGGTGATGTTCCCGTGCGCCATTGCCGCCATCCTGATCAACAACCTCGGTTTCGAGGCCATCGGCGGGCTGTTCCTGTTCATCGGCATCACGGCATCCGCCATTGCCGGCAAGCGGCCGCAACAGATCTGCGACGACGTCAATGCCGGCATGCGTGACATGATGGTCGCCGCGCTGCTGTGCGGGGTGGCCAGCGCCATCGCCGTGGTCATGGACCGTGGCGTGATCACCGATACCCTGGTGTACTGGCTGGAACAGATCATGCGCAGCGTGCCGGCCGAAGTGTCCGCCATCGTGGTGTTCTGGGAACAGGCGCTGTTCAATGCACTGGTGCCGGGCGCCACTGCCCTGACCGTGCTGACCATGCCGGTGCTGTCGCCGCTCGGCACCCTGCTCGGCATCTCGCAGCAGGCCGTCGTCACCGCCAATGCCTGGGGTGGCCAGCTGACCGACATCTTCTTCCCGACTTCGGGCTTCTTCGTCGCCACGCTGGTGATGGGCAAGGTCGACTTCGGCAAGTGGATCCGCTTCTACACCCCGCTGATGCTGATACTGGGCGCCATCGCCTGTGTCGCCCTGTACCTGATGCAGACCATGAACCTCGGCATGTAGCCGCAGACGGCCCATGAAGATGGGCACGGACCGCCAGAGGCGGGCCTGGCGACAGGCCCGCCACAATGAACCGAAAGGACTCCTTACCATGATGTTCGACACGATCATCCGCAATGGCGCCGTCGTGTTGCGCGACGGCACCGTTCCGCTCGACCTCGGCATCCGCGACGGCAAGATCACCTGTCTCGCCGGCCGCCTCGACCCGGCGCAGGCCGCCGAAGTCATCGACGCCGACGGCCAGTACGTGCTGCCCGGCATGGTCGACGCGCACATGCACATTTCCGAGCCCGGCCGCACCGAGTGGGAAGGCTATCTGAGCGGCACCCGGGCCATGGCCGCCGGCGGCACCACCACCTTTGTCGAGATGCCGCTGAACACCATCCCGGCCACCACCGACCTGGCCTCGCTGCAGATCAAGCTGGATGCCGCACGGGGCCAGTGCCACGTCGACTATGCGCCGATGGGCGGGCTGGTGCCGTGGAACCTCGCCGACCTCGAACCGCTGTCCGCCGCCGGCGTGGCCGCCTTCAAGTGCTTTGTCGCCACCTGCGGCTCCGGCAAGCCGGGCGATTTCATGAATGTCGACGACTACGAGCTGTATCGCGGCATGCAGGTGCTGGCCAGAACCGGTGACCTGCTGGTCATCCACTGCGAAAACGCAGCCCTGACCGACAAGCTCGGCCGTGACGCCCGCGCCGCCGGCAAGACCCGCGTGTCCGACTACGTGGCCAGCCGCCCGGTGTTCACCGAGGTCGAAGCGGTCCAGCGCGTGCTGCTGATCGCCAGGGAAACCGGCTGCCGGGTGCATATCGCCCACAACAGCTGCCCGGAAGCGGTCGACGCCATCCACCGCGCCATAGCCGACGGGGTCGATGCCAGCGTCGAGTCCTGCCCGCACTACTTCCTGCTCTGCACCGAGGAGCTGGATGCGATCGGCCCGCGCGCCAAGTGCTCGCCGCCGATCCGCGACCGCGCCAACCAGGAACGGATGTGGGACGCGCTGCGTGCCGAACGCATCCACATCATCGGTTCCGATCACTCGCCATGCACGCCGGACCTGAAAGCATCGCCGAATGCCTTCGATGCCTGGGGCGGGCTGTCCGCCTGCCAGAACAGCGTCGACGCGATGTTCGATGCTGCCGTACTCCAGCGCGGCATCGACCCGTCGCTGCTGATGCGGCTGCTGGCCACCCGACCGGCCGAACGCTTCCGCCTCGGCCAGAAGGGCGAGATCGCAATCGGCAAGGATGCCGACGTGGTGCTGCTCGACCCGACGCGGCCATACACGCTGCGCGCCGAGGACCTGTACTACAAGAACCGTTTCAGCGCCTACGAAGGACGGCGCATCGGCTGCCGCATCACCCGCACGCTGCTGCGCGGGCGCACGGTCTTCCGCCTCGACAGCGGCATCGTCGGCGAGCCGGCCGGCCAGTTGCTGCGGCCGGGTGAGTGAACGGCGCGAAAAGACCACATGCTGTCGGGTCATGACAACTCCCGTCCGGTAACCGGTCCGTAAACTGGTTCTGTTCCGGCCGTCACGACAGGCGGCCGGCACCACCGGATATATCCGGTGTGGCGGCCGGCCAGCGGCGACCGCCACACCCGACAGCGCCGCACCGTGCGACGACCTTCCCGCAACGGGTGCGGCACAGGAATTCATCCTTCAGGGAGCTTTTCATGAACGCACCGGACCCCTCCACCCTTCCGCCCTCGTACAGCCCGCGTCTGACCAATGACGATCTGCTCCCGATCTCGCGGCGCAGCTGGGGTACCTACAACTACTTCGCCATGTGGATGAGCGATATCCACAGCGTCGGCGGCTATGTATTCGCCGCCGGGCTGTTCTTTCTCGGCCTGTCCGGCTGGCAGATCCTGCTGGCGATGATGGCCGGCATCCTGGTGGTCAACAAGCTGCTCGACGGCGTCGGCGTGATGGGCCAGCAGCTCGGCGTCCCGTATCCGGTCATCGCCCGGCTCAGTTTCGGCGTGTTCGGCGCCAATCTGCCGGCCATCCTGCGTGCCATTGTCGGCATCGTCTGGTACGGCGTGCAGACCTGGCTGGCCTCGACCGCGCTGGTGATCATGGTGGCCGCGCTGTGGCCGGCGGCAGTCGGCCGGCTCGACGGCATGTGGCTCGGGCTGACCGAGCTGGGCTGGATCTGCCTGATGATCATGTGGTGTCTGCAACTGGCGCTGTTCTGGCGCGGCATGGAATGGGTGCGCCGCTTTATCGACTTCTGCGGCCCGGCGGTCTACCTGGTCATGTTCGCACTGGCGGCCTGGATGCTGTCGCAGGCCGGCTGGGGCGCCCTGACCCTGTCGCTGTCTGACAAGACGCTGAGTCCCGGCGAGACCCTGTACCAGATGCTGTCGGTGGTGGCGCTGGTCATCGCCTACTTTGCCGCACTGCTACTGAACTTCGCCGATTTCTCGCGCTTCGGCGTCAGCACGAAGGCGGTCCGGCGCGGCAATTTTCTCGGCCTGCCGATCAACTTCCTCGCTTTCGCGCTGGTGACGGTTGCGGTCACCGCCAGTACTGTTTCCGTCTTCGGCGAGGCCATTCTCGACCCGATCCATGTCGTGCAGCGCATCGATCACCCGACCGTGCTGGTGCTGGGCTGCCTGACCTTCGTCATCGCCACCATCGGCATCAATATCGTCGCCAATTTCGTCTCCGCCGCGTACGACATTGCCAATATCGCGCCGAAGCACATCTCGTTCTGGCGCGGCGGCGTCATCACTGCCGTGCTGTCCATCCTGGTCATGCCGTGGTCGCTGTACCACAACCCGATCGTGATCAATCTGTTCGTCGGCTGCCTCGGCGCCTGTCTCGGCCCGCTGTTCGGCGTGATCATCACCGACTACTACGCGATCGCCCGCCGCCAGGTCGACATCAGCGCGCTGTACAGCGAATCGCCGGACGGTGCCTACTGGTATCACCGCGGCGTCAACCGCCGTGCGGTACTGGCGTTCTTCGTCGCCGCCATTCCGTCCTGTGTCATTGCCCTGTGGTCGCCGCTGGAACGGCTGGCGCCGTTCGCCTGGATCATCGGCACGCTGCTCGCCTCGGCGCTGTACTGGCTGCTGATGAAGCATCGCCGCCAGCCGGTCATCTGACGACCAACGGCATGGCGTGCAAGGACAATGCATTGTCAGTCCCGGACAGCAAAGCCCTTCCGCACCCTGCTTAGACTAGCCATGAGTCATATCACGTTCCCCTGGCGGCCGGCCCAAGCCGGTTCGCCCAGTCCCAAACCTGGAGGTCATCATGGCTACCCTGCACACCCCGTCCGAGCAGAAGACGGACAGCAAGTCACCCGCGGCGAAGAAGTTCGTGATTCCGGACATCTACGTCATCCTTGGCGCCATGGTGCTGATCGTCGCCGTGCTCAGCTACATCATGCCGGCCGGCGAATATGCACGCACCATGGTCAACGGTCGTTCGACCGTGGTGCCGGGTTCGTTCCAGTTCATCGAACAGACCCCGCTGAGCTTCATGCAGATCATGTCCGCCATTCCTGACGGCATGGTCAAGGCGGCCGACGTGGTCATCCTGACCCTGCTGGTCGGCGGCGCGGTTGGCGTCATCCGCATGGCCGGCGTCATCAACTATGCGATCGACAAGCTGCTGGCCGCCCTCGGCGCGCGGGTCAGCCTGATCATGTTCGTGCTGGTCTTCATTTTCAGCCTGATCGCTGCCTTTGTCGGCACGCCGGAACTCGGCATCGCCTACCTGCCGATCGTGCTGCCGCTGATGCTCCGGCTCGGCTATGACACCACCAGTGCCGTCGCCATCGCGCTGCTCGGCCCGTCGGTCGGCTTCGCCTTCGCCCTGACCGCCCCGGCCACCATCGGCACCTCGCATATCGTCGGCCAGCTGCCGATGTTCTCCGGCGCCGGCTATCGCGCGATCTTCCTGGTGGTCAGCACCCTGATCTCGATCGCCTATCTGATGCGCTACGCGGCACGGGTCAAGGCAGATCCGGCCCGCAGCCTGACGCCGGAACTCGACGCCACCCTGCGCAGCAAATACCAGGCCGAAACCAACGCCGGCCCGGTGGAATACACCGTCCGCCAGCGGATCGCTGCCGTCGCCACCCTGGTGATGTTCATCACCATCATCTGGTCGATCCTGCAGTTCAAGCTCGGCTTCGTCCCGATCTCCGGCCTGTTCATGGGCATGGCCGTGGTATGCAGCCTGATTGTCGGCCAGCGCCTGAACGACATCTGCTCGAACTACAACGAAGCGATGCGCGGCGTGATGGTCGGCGCACTGATCTGCGGCGTGGCACGCGGCGTCTCGGTCGCCCTGGAAAACGGCCATATCCTCGACACCATGGTGTACTACCTCGCGCAGATGCTGTCCGGCCTGCCGACCTCGCTGACCGCCATCGGCATCTGGATCGTGGAATGGGCATTCAACCTGGTGGTGCCGTCCGGCGCCGGCAAGGCCGTGATCACGCTGCCGGTGTTCTTCCCGCTGGCCGACCTGGTCGGTCTGCACCGCCAGGTGGTCGTGCTCGGCCTGCAATGGGGTGACGGGCTGGCCAACCTGATGCAGCCGACCGAAGGCTACTTCATGGCCATCATCGCCATGGCCGGCCTGCCGTTCGGCAAGTGGCTGAAGTTCTACCTGCCGCTGTTCGCCATTCTCAGCGCCGTCTGCATCATCGGTCTGCTGGCAGCGGTCTCCATCGGCCTGAACTGATCCTGGCCTGCGCGCTCTGCAAACGCCGTCCTTCGGGACGGCGTCTGACTGTCCATGAACCCCGGCCACAAAGAACGGACGAGCGTGGCGAGGTTTCCCCGCGGCGGCGGGGACAGAAGAGGCAGGGTTCAATCAGGCAGACTGCCGTGCTCGGGACAGATTCTGTCAGTCGGGTGTGTACCGACGCCACGGTGAACATCGGCGCCCACCTTGATGAGCCGTCTGGACGGTGTTCGGTCGCCCGGCCGGGCACGGCGTATAATCCCGGGGTCTGAAGCCACTTTCCCGGACCTGGATCATGAGCCAACCGCAAGCCAAGTACCGCGCCGATTATCTCCCGTCTGCCTTTCTGATCGATTCGGTCGATCTGACCTTCGACCTGCGCGACGACGACGTCCGCATCGACAGCCGCATGACGGTCCGGCGCAATCCGGCGGCGGCGGCCAGCAGCGAGCTGGTGCTCGACGGCACGGCCGAACTGGTGTCGGTGACCCTCGACGGCGAACCGGTCGCCGTCAACCACTATTCGAACGACGCGGAAACGCTGACCCTGCGTGACGTGCCGGAAAGTTTCATTCTCGAAATCGCCACCCGCGTCGACCCGTATGCGAACTCGTCGCTGATGGGGCTGTACGCCAGCAACGGCAACCTGTTCACCCAGTGCGAGCCGGAAGGCTTCCGCAAGATCACCTATTACCTTGACCGTCCGGACGTGATGGCCAAGTTTTCCACCACCATCATCGCCGAACGCAACCGCTTCCCGGTGCTGCTGTCCAACGGCAACAAGGTCGGCGAAGGCCAGACCGACAAGCGGCGTCACTGGGTCAAATGGGTCGACCCGTACCGCAAGCCGAGCTATCTGTTTGCGCTGGTCGCCGCGCGCCTGTCGGTGCTGCGCGACGAGTTTGTCACCCGGGGCGGCAAGAAGGTCACCCTGGAAATCTGGGTCGAGCCGCAGGACCTGGACAAGTCGCAGCACGCGATGGAAAGCCTGAAGCGCGCAATGGACTGGGACGAACGCCGCTTCGGTCTCGAATACGACCTCGACACCTACATGATCGTCGCCGTCGGCGACTTCAACATGGGGGCGATGGAAAACAAGGGCCTGAACGTCTTCAACACCAAGTACGTACTGGCCAGCCGCGCCACCGCCACCGACACCGATTTCGACGGCGTCGAGGGCGTGATCGGCCACGAATACTTCCACAACTGGACCGGCAACCGCGTGACCTGCCGCGACTGGTTCCAGCTGTCGCTGAAGGAAGGGCTGACCGTCTTCCGCGACCAGGAATTCTCGGCCGACATGGGCAGCCGCGCGGTCAAGCGCATCGGCGACGTGCGCAATCTGCGCGCGATGCAGTTCCCGGAAGACGCCGGCCCGATGTCGCACCCGATCCGTCCCGAGAGCTATCTCGAGATGAACAACTTCTACACCATGACCGTGTATGAAAAAGGCGCGGAAGTGGTGCGGATGTACCACACCCTGTTCGGCGAGGACGGCTTCCGCCGCGGCATGGATCTGTATTTCAAACGCCATGACGGCCAGGCCGTCACCTGCGACGATTTCCGCGCCGCCATGGCCGACGCCAACGGCGCCGACCTGACCCAGTTCGGCCGCTGGTACAGCCAGGCCGGCACGCCGGAGGTGAAAGTCTCCTGCCAGTGGTCGGAACTCGGCCATACGCTGACGCTGACCGTCAGCCAGTCGACACCGCCGACCCCGGGCCAGGCCGACAAGCTGCCGCTGCACATCCCGCTGGCCATCGGCCTGCTCGATCCGGACGGCAGGGAATTCCCGCTGACCCTGTCCAGCGACGCCGCCCCCGGCCCGACCACGCGCGTGCTGTCGGTGCAGGAAGCCACCCAGCATTTCACTTTCATCAATATCGACCGCAAACCGGTCCCGTCGCTGCTGCGCGGCTTCTCCGCACCGGTCCGGCTGACTTACGACTACAGCGACAGCGAACTGGCCTTCCTGCTGGCTCATGACCGCGACGACTTCGCCCGCTGGGAAGCCGGCCAGCAACTGGCCGAACGCATGCTGCTGGCGCTGTACCGCGCCAGCGTCGACGGTCTCGAACTGGCCGTGCCGGACGACTTCATCTGCGCCTGCCGCGCCGTGCTGGTCGATACCGCGCTGGACCCGGCCTTCGTTGCACTGGCGCTGGTACTGCCATCGGAAAACGAGCTGCTGGAAAAGATCGACGCCGCCGATCCGGAACGCATCCGCCAGGTGCGCGCCTTTGCCCGCGCCGAACTGGCCCGCCAGTTGCGCGCCGACCTGATTGCCGCCTACGAACTGAACGACATCAAACCGTTCAGCCATGAACACGCCGGTCAGCGCGAGCTGAAGAACCTGTGCCTCGGCTACCTGGCCGCACTGGACGATCCGCTGGCCATCGATCTGGCCGTCAGCCAGTGCCGCAATGCCGACAACATGACCGACCAGATCGGCGCACTGAACGCGCTGCGCGATATCCGCCATCCGGATCGCGACGCGGTGTTCAACGAGTTTGCCCATCGCTGGATCGACGACGCGCTGGTGATGGACAAATGGTTCGCGCTGAATGCCGCCAGCCATCGCGGCGACACGCTGCAGATGGTGCAGGACCTGCTGCTGCACCCGGCGTTCTCGCTGCGCAACCCGAACAAGGCACGCGCGCTGCTCGGCAGCTTCGGCCGCAATATCGCCGCCTTCCATCGCGAGGATGGCGCCGGCTACCGCTTCATGGCCGACCAGGTGCTGGCGGTCGATGCGATCAACCCGCAGGTCGCGGCGCGGCTGGTGGCGGCGTTCAACCGCTGGAAGCGGGTCGATCCGGCGCGGCGGCAGATGATGCAGGCCGAGCTGGAACGGCTGATCGCGCATCCGGCCCTGTCCAAGGACGTCTACGAAATCGTCGAAAAGAACCTCGCGTAGCCCGTATCAGCAAAACGGCCCGGAAATCCGGGCCGTTTTGCTGTCCACAAACGCCGCCTGCGAAGAACGGACGAGCGCAGCGAGGTGCCTGCTGAATCAGGCGCTCAGGCCGGGCGGGAGAACGCCTGCATCAGCGTCATCATTTCCGGCAGGTTGGACAGCTTGATCTTGCCCTGCATGAAGGCCACTTCCGGCCGCAGTTCGCCACGCTCGATCGCCAGATAATCGGCACCGCTGGCTTCAACCACACACTTCGCTTCGCCGGTCAGCCCCTTTTCGACCTGGCACTGGCCCTTGTCGAGCGCCACGGTCCATTCGCCGCCCGGCTCGCCGGACAGTTTGAAATGGAAGCGGCTGACCACGCCGGCGGCCTTGTCGGCCTGCAGGCGTGCCGGCATGCCGGCAAACAGTTCATCGAGAGTGGAAGGCAATGCCATGTCGGGTTCTCCAGACGGGTCCGCAGCGGCCGGCAAGCCGGGCGGACGGGGTTAAACAAGTGTTTAATGTCATAGTACTACCAGTTTCCAGCTAATGGATACGCGAATCTGCGGCACTTGTCCAACCACGCCAGCCCCGGTCATTCCGACATAAATGCGACACCCTGCGCCATGTTCTTGTGTCAAACACCAAGACAATCTTGTGTGCCGTCGCAGCGTATAGGAAAATACTAATATTAAAAATACCGGGCATGTTCATATCATGACATTCAAAGCCAACGATTCCCTGACGGAGCAGATTGCCCGTTATCTGGGCAAGCAGATCATCCAGAACGACATGCATGCCGGCGAGCGCATCCAGGAACTGCGCATTGCCGCCGAACTGGACGTCAGCCGCGGGTCGGTGCGCGAAGCGCTGCTGCTGCTGGAACGCCGCCATCTGGTCAATATCTACCCGCGCCGCGGCGCCGTGGTGGCGGAACTCGGAGCGGAAAGCGCCGACGAGTTCTTCGACCTGTGGTTCGCACTGATCGAACGGGTGGTGGTCACCTTCTGCCAGACCTGGGACAACGAAGAACTGGCGCCGTTCTTCGACATCAGCACCCGGCTGATGGAAGCCCAGCAGCATGATGACCTCGAAGCGTACTACGACAGCTCGGTCGCCCTGCTCAGCGCACTGTATCCGCTCGGCCGCAACCGCTATCTGGAACAGACGCTGGACGACCTGCTGCCGCTGACCCAGCGCTGCTTCTACGCCGTGCTGAAGAGCGGCAAGACGCAGATGGCCATGACCAACCAGTTGGTCGACGCCACGCTGAAGGCGGTCACCGCACGCGATGTCGAGCGTGTCCGCAAGGCCATTGCGGACTTCAGTGCCGCCTACCGCCACATCATTGCCGAGGCACTGCAATAAACGCGGCGACAGGAACACGGAAAAGACAAAGACTCGTCCCGCACGAGTCTTTTTTCTTGTGCCTGCGAAAATTGCAGCTACACCCAATTGATCTGCATCACCCTAAATTTAAGAAATAGTTAATATACTTATTACCTCGGAATCCGCGTTCGAATGCCCACCCGGCATGCAGGCGCCGGATTCCATCGTGGATAGTCGGGCGGCCGCCCGGCCTGCGCCCAGTCGCCGATCTTCCGGCCAACACCGGACTCGACGTCCGTTACGCGACCGGACCCCGCTTTCATGCCTCACCCGTTACGGAGAGCCATAAATGCACACCTTCCCTTCCCGTCGTTTCGCCCTTGCCACCAGCGCGCTCGCCATCATGAGCCTGCCGGCACTGGCAGCCCTGCCACAAGCCCCGGGCTATATCGACGATTCGACCGCCGTTCCGGCCGCCAAGACCCGCATTCTGCCGCCGATGTTCGAGCAGACACTGACCAGTACCCGATTCCTGGTCAGTGCCGACAATCCGCTCGCCACCGTCGCCGAGGCCAGCGACTTCCACAAGACCAGCAACTACACGCAGACCGTCGAGTACATGAAGAAACTCGCGGCCGCCTCCAGTGGCGCGATCAAGCTGACCTGGATGCCGGAGAAAAGCGCCGAAGGCTACGACATGATGCTGGCCGTCGCGTCGACATCGGCGGACAAGAGCCCGGAAGGCCTGAAGAAGTCCGGCAAGCCGACCGTGCTGGTCGAAGCAGAAATCCACCCGGGTGAAGCCAACGGCAAGGACGCGATGTTCATGCTGCTGCGCGACATGACCACCGGCAAGAAGCCGCTGGCGTCGATTCTGGACAAGGTCAACATCCTGTTCATCCCGACCGTCAACGTTGACGGCGACATGCGCACCAGCGCCTATGGCCGCATCAACCAGAATGGTCCGGACATCACCGGCTGGCGCGTCAACGGCCAGAACCTGAACCTGAACCGCGACTTCACCAAGCTCGACAGCGCCGAAATCCGCAACGTGGCCTGGGTGTTCAACCAGTACGACCTGAGTTTCTTCGCCGACACCCACTCGACCGACGGCGCCATGTATCCGTACGACAGCTCGTACTGCAATAACGGCGAAGGCTGGTCGCCGGCCGCGACCCGCTGGATGGATACCGTGATGCAGCCGCACGTCTACAAGGAAGTGCAGAGCTACGGCCACCAGATCCACGAGTGCATCAGCCTGAACGACAACAAGGACCTGACCCAGGGCTACTACCCGTACCGTACCGACCTGGCCCGCTTCTCGAACCAGTACGGCGATATCCGCAGCGTGCCCTCGGTGCTGATCGAACAGCATGCGCTGCACCCGTACAAGACCCAGGTACTCGGCAACTACGTGATGCTGAAGGCGATGTTCGAGTCGGTCGGCAACAATGCCGGCTCGCTGAAGACCGCCATTGCCGCCGACCGCAGCAAGGCACTGTCCGACGACAAGGTCACCCTGACCTGGAAGCCGGGTACACCGAAGAAAGTCCAGTTCACCGGCGGCGCCTACACCTACGAGATGTCGCCGATCACCGGCCAGAAAACCATCAAGTGGACCAACAAGCCGAAGACGATGACCGTACCGGTCACCGCCAACGACGTGCCGGACCTGACCGTCACCCGGCCGGCCGAGTACATCGTGCCGGTGCAGTGGAGCGACGTGATCAAGCGGCTGCGCGCGCACGGCATCCAGATGAAGACCCTGGACAAGCCGACGCCGGTCGAAGTCACCCTGTACCGGATGGACAACGTCAAGCTCGCCGGCGGCTTCGAGCCCGACCGGGCGGCGAAGAACCAGATCCCCGGCTATGAAGGCCACCTGCTGGTCAGCGGCGATGCCAAACCGGTCAAGCGCCTGCAGACTTTCCCGGCCGGCTCGGTGGTCATCGATGCCCGGCAGCCGCTCGGCGTGCTGGCCATGAACCTGCTCGAACCGACCAGCCCGGATTCGTTCTGGTCATGGGGCTTCTTCAACTCGACCCTGGTCGCCGCCGAAGAACCCGAGGAATACGTGATGGAACCGATGGCGCGGCAGATGCTGGCCCAGGACCCGAAACTCAAGGCCGAATTCCAGCACAAGCTGAAGACCGACAAGGCCTTCGCCAGGGATGCCGGCGCCCGTCTGCAGTGGTTCTACCAGCACACGCCGTTCTATGACGCCAATGCCTATCTGTATCCGATTGGCCGGGTAGAAAAGAAGTAGTTTTTCCGGCAGTCCCGGGACAAGGGCGACGCCTGCCGCGTCGCCCTTGTCTTTTTGTCATGACCCTGATTTTTTCCAGCGAAAACAAGGCAATCCGCTTGACAATAGCAAGCGGATTAACCTAAATTCCGTCAATGCCGGCAGCATCAGAATTGTCGCAAAAAAATGCGGAACAACAGCGGACGAATGGCCGCACCGGACGCCACGGCATCCCGGCGTGCGTCAGCAAATCCCTGCCACGAAGCCCTGTCATGACCCGCCCTCCCCCCTGCGCCCGCGCAGCCCTGACAAAAAGTCGTACCGGTCCCGGGCAGGCGGGCCGCCGCCCCTCCCGCCGCCCCCTCTCCCTCGCAGACATTTCCCTCGCCTGCCGTGCGCCATGCACCGCCGGCGTTGTGGCGTAGCCGATGGCGAACGACCGGTCGCAAAGACACAAAGCAACGGAGTTGATTTCAATGAACAACCAGGAAGTGCGACTGCAGCCCGACGACCTGATCATCACCAAGACGGACCAGAAAGGCATCATCACCTATGCCAACCGGAAGTTCATGCAGGTGTCGAACTACGCGGAATCCGCCTTGCTGGGACAAGCGCACAACCTGATCCGCCACCCGGACATGCCGCGCGGCGTCTTCCGGCTGATGTGGAAGACACTCATGCAGGGCAAGGAATTCTTCGGCATCCTGAAGAATTACACCGCGGATGGCGGGTTCTACTGGGTGTTCGCCAATGTCACGCCTGACTATGGCATCGATGGCAGCACCAAGGGCTATTATTCGGTCCGCCGCATGCCGACCCGGCATGCCATCGACACCATGACCAGAATCTATGCCGAAATGCGCGCGGTGGAACAGTCCGCCGGCAAGGCAGCAGCACCGGATACCTCGCTGGCCTGGTTACAGGACTACCTGGACAAGGCCCACGCCGGCTCGTACGAAAATTTCGTCCTCGGCCTGAACAAGTAACAGAGAATCAACCTACATGGGCACCACCACCACTTCCTCGCTGTTCCTGAAACAGCGTACCTATCTGTATCTGCTGGCATTCAACATCCTGATCCTGATCGCGGCCGGCCATGAAGTCTTCATCGACAACGACAGCCTGTACCTGCTGGCCCTGCCCGCCTGTTCGATCCTGCTGAGCTTCCATGTCCACCGGCAAACGTCGCGGATGTTCGCCATTCTCGGCATCCTGAAGGAGCAGTTGAGCTACGCGAACAAGGGCGAGCTGTACCACCGCGCAACCCGCACGCCGGGCATGGGCGAAATCGGCCTGGTCGCCTGGGAACTCAACGATTTCATGGACCTGATCGAGACCTATTTCAAGGAAATCAATACCTGCTTCGTGCGCATCAGCAAGGGCGATTTCAACCGCTATCCGCTGTCGTCCGGGATGCCGGGGGTGTTCTCGCTGTCGATGGAAGTGTTCGCCAAGGCGATCAAGGCGATGGAGGACAACGACGTCTATGTGCGCCAGAACCAGCTGTCATCCCAGCTGCACAAACTGAACACCCAGTACCTGCAGAGCAATCTGGCCTCCAACCAGAGTGACCTGAACGTGATCAGCAGCGAGATGGAATCGGTGTCCCGGCTGGCGGAAGGCAATGCCGCCGGTGCCGACGAGAGCCTGAAGAGTGCGCAGGACCTGAGCCTGCAGCTGGATACCATCGTCGACAGCGTCAGCGCCGTGAATGAAACCGCGATGACCCTCAGCGAAAAATGGACCCATATCGAGACCTCGCTGTCGTCGATTGCCGCCATTGCCGACCAGACCAACCTGCTGGCGCTGAATGCCGCCATCGAGGCGGCGCGGGCCGGTGAACAGGGGCGTGGCTTTGCCGTGGTCGCCGACGAGGTGCGCATCCTGGCCGAGCGCAGCAAGAGCACGGCCGGCGAAGTCAAGAACGTGCTGACCGTGCTGTCGGACCTGATCGCCAACATGCGCGAAAAGTCGAGCCAGAGCGGCGAGACCGCCGCCCGGGTCAAGACCTCGATCGACGCATTCCGCAGCCAGTTCGAGAACCTGGCGGAAACGTCGAGCGAAGTGATCGGCCGCGTGTCGCTGGTACGCGACAAATCGCTGGTGTCGCGGGTCAAGGTCGACCACATCATCTACAAGCAGGGTGCGTACATGCACCTCGACGCACGTCAGGCCAGCGAGTCCGACAAGCGCGACGTGCGCAGCGATACCTGGATCAAGAGCGAAGGCCAGACGCAGTTCGGCAGCACCCGCTCGTTCCAGGCGCTGCAGGCCAGGATATCGCTGGTCAGCGACAATATCGCCACCGCCACCGCCACCCTGGCCGAACACGGTGCCGGGGAAAGCGAAGCCATCCTCGCCCGGATGCGCGAAGCGGAAAAGGCCAGCCAGGAAACCATCCAGTTGATCGACGCCATGGTAGTGGAGAAGCACGATACCGGCAGCAAGGCCGCCATCGCCGCCTGATCCGCTCCGCCCGACAGGCGCCGCCGGCGCGGGAGACGTGCCCGCGCCGGCGGCGTTTTCATTTCCGCACGAGGCCGTCAGCCGGCAACGGGTGGACGCAACAGCCCGATAAACGCCCGCAGCGTGGCCGGCATCTGCCGCCGGCCCGGGTAATAGAGAAAGAAGTCCAGCGGCGGCAGGCAATAGCTGTCGAGCACGCGCAGCAGCCGCCCGTCGGCAAGTGCGTCCGCCACCATGGCCTCGTACATATAGGCCAGGCCGATGCCGTCCAGCACTGCGCCGAGGATCAGCACATCGTCGTCGAGCAGCAGCGGTCCATTCACCTGCACTGCCAGCGGCCGGCCATGGCGGACAAACTCCCAGTCATACACCGCGCCACCAGGGAAGCGACGGCCGATGCAGGCGTGATCCTTCAGTTCGTCCGGCGTGACCGGCAGTCCGTGCAGTGCGGCGTAGGCCGGCGCGGCAACGACAATCAGCCGCGATGCCGGCGCCAGCGGCAGCGCCACCATGTCACCGGCCAGACTGTCACCGAAACGGATGCCGGCATCGAAACCGCCAGCGACGATATCCACCAGTCCGTCATCCGTGACCACTTCCAGCCGCACCTGCGGGCAGGCCTGGTGAAAGCGTGCGAACAGCGGCGCCAGCAGCAATCTTGCCGCTGCCCGCGGCACATTCAGCCGCAGCGTGCCGCTGGGCGTATCACGGAACAGATTGACCTCGTCGAGCGCCTCGCCAATCTCGCGCAGCGCCGGCGCCAGCCGCGCCAGCAGGCGCTCGCCGGCCTCGGTCGGGGTGACGCTGCGCGTGGTGCGGTTCAGCAGACGCACGCCCATGCGCGCCTCCAGTCCGCGCAGTGCATGGCTGAGCGCCGACGCCGACACCCGCCGCTCGGCGGCGGCCTTGCGAAAGCTGCGATGGCGCGCCACGCAGGCGAACGCCTCCAGCTCTCCCAGATCGGGCGGGGCCTGGTGGCCATGGGCGCGAACCTCGTTGTCGGATCGGGTCATTGATGAATTTTCCTCAGTAGTTCATCCATCATAAGCGGACTTATCACCAGCAATGAAGCACGCGACACTACCGGGGTCGTCACCTGACCAGGAAAACTCCGCAATGAAAACCCGCACACTGGGCCGGCAAGGCCTGAACGTTTCCGCCATCGGCCTCGGCTGCATGGGCATGAGCTTCGGCTACGGCGCCGCCGACGAGCAGGAGGCCATCGCCACGCTGCAGCGCGCCATTGATCTTGGCGTCAGCTTTCTCGATACCGCCGAAGTCTACGGCCCGTATACCAACGAGACCCTGCTCGGCCGCGCCATCAGGGGCCGCCGCGACCAGGTGGTGCTGGCGACCAAATTCGGCTTCAACATCCTGCCGCACGGCCAGGGCACCGAGCGCATGGCCGGCGTCAACAGCCGGCCGGAACATGTGCACGAGGCGGTGGAAGGCTCGCTGCGCCGCCTCGGCGTCGACTGCATCGACCTGCTGTACCAGCACCGGGTCGACCCGCAGGTGCCGATCGAGGACACCGTCGGCGCCATGGCCGAACTGGTGCGTGCCGGCAAGGTGCGCCACCTTGGCCTGTCGGAAGTGTCGGCGGCCACGCTGCGCCGCGCGCACGCGGTGCATCCGATTGCCGCCGTCCAGTCCGAGTATTCGCTGTGGAGCCGCGATGCCGAACGTGAAGTGCTGCCGGTCTGCCGCGAACTCGGCATCGGCTTCGTCCCGTACAGCCCGCTCGGACGCGGTTTCCTGACCGGCAAGCTGACCAGCACCGACAGCCTGGCGGCTGACGATTTCCGCCGCACGCTGCCGCGCTTCCAGGACGAGGCGCTGCGCCACAACCTGGTGCTGGTCGACGCGCTGACCAGGCTGGCGACCAGCCGGGGCTGCACGCCGGCGCAGCTGGCGCTGGCCTGGCTGCTGGCACAGCATGAACAGATCGTACCGATCCCCGGCGCACGCCGCGTCAGCCATCTGGAGGAGAATGCCGCCGCCGCCAATATCGAACTCGATGCCGACGCACGCGCCGCCATCACGGCGGCCCTGCCCCCGTCCAGCGTGGTCGGCCAGCGCTACAACGATGCGCAGCTGACCATGGTCAACCTCTGAGCAGTACCTGCCGTCACCGGCAGCGATAGCGTACGGCACTGGCCACCAGCACTGCCATCAGGCACAGCTCGGCGGCCAGTGCCGTCAGCACCGCCTGCAGATAATCACCACCGGTCGCGTGCAGGCGGTGGGCAAACACCGCCCCCAGCAGCGCTGGCCCCAGCCCCAGTGCGGCCTGCTGCACCGTGGTCAGCATGGCTCCGCCGGCACCGGCCCGGGTCACCGGCACATCGGACAGGCCGATGCGGAAAAAGCAGCTGACGATCAAGGCCTGCCCGCTGCCGATCAGCAACGACCCCGGCACCAGACTCAGCACGCCAAGCTGCGGCCATGCCCGGCTCAGCGTCAGCATCAGCACCAGCAGGCCGGTCATCTGGACAACGCAGCCAAGCCGCAGCGTCACCACCTTGCCGAAACGCTCGACCAGCCGCGCAGTCTGCAGCGATGCCAGAAAATAGATCACGCCCAGCGTGATAAAGGCATTGCCGGACTGGAAGGGCGACAATCCGGCTCCGGACTGCAGCAGCAGCGCCACCACGAACATGAAGCCACTCCAGCACGAGAAGAACAGCACGGCGATCAGCAGGCCGAAGCGCACGCTCGGCAGGCGCAGCAAGGCCGGCGGCAGCAAGGGAAACGCACCACGCCGTTCCTGGCGCAACTCGACCCGCCACAGTGCCCACAGCAGTGGCGGCACCGCCAGCAGCATCGCCACGCACGGCCACGGCCAGTGCTGCGCCGGCCCCAGTGCCAGCGGCAGCAGCAGAAAGACGATCAGCAACGCCAGCAGCACGGTGCCGGGCCGGTCGATGCGTGCGGCGTCGTTTTGCCGGGTCTCCGGCACCCACAGACGGGCGCAGCCCAGTACCAGCACGCAGATCGGCAGATTGATCAGGAACACGCTGCGCCAGCCAAGCCCGGCAATATCGGCCGAGACCAGAAAGCCGCCCAGCACCTGGCCGACCACGAAGGCCAGCCCGCCGATGGCGCCATACAGACCGAGCGCACGCGAATGTTCGCGGCCGCGCAGGCTGACATGCAGGGTGGCCAGGATCTGCGGCACGATCAGCGCGGCGCCGACGCCCTGCAGCGCCCGCGCCAGCAACAGCATCCATACCGTGCCCGCCAGCCCGCACAGCAGCGAAGCGAAGCCGAACAGCCAGACACCGTGGCAGAACAGCCGCCGCCGGCCAAAATTGTCGCCAAGCCGGCCACCCATGGCCAGGCAGACGGCAAAGGCCACACCATAGATGGCGACGATCAGTTCGAGCTGTGTCGGCGTGGCATCCAGTGAGCGGGCGATGGCATCGAGCGCAACATTGACAATGGAGAAGTCGATCATCGGCAGCAACTGCCCGGCCAGCAGGATCATCAGTCCGGCACGGCCGAGCGCTGGCGGGTAAACGGGGTTTTTCATGGGATGCAATCGTGGTTCCGGCTGGAGTGAAGTGCCAGCATCGCGTATCGTTTAACCGGGTACCAGTTCTTGCTTATCCTGGTATAAAAACTGCCCGTCACCGGAATGCCATCATGCCCAGCGCCCCCCAGACCGACGCCGCCGCCCACCGCACCCGCGAACTGGGTACCTTTCTGCGCAGCCGCAGGGAAAGTCTGGACCCGGTCCGCCTTGGCCTGCCGCGCGTCGGCCGCCGCCGCACCCCGGGCCTGCGCCGGGAAGAAGTCGCCCAGCTGGCCGAGGTCGGCGTCACCTGGTACACCTGGCTGGAACAGGGCCGGCCGATCCAGGCCTCGGCCAGATCGCTCGGCGCCATTGCCGTCGCCCTGCAGTGCAGCGCGGCGGAAACCCGCCATCTGTTCGCCCTTGCCGGCCTCGGTGAACCGGTTGCGCCTCACGCGCCTTCCTGCGAACGACTGTCGACCGCTTCCCGCATCCTGCTCGACCAGCTCGATCCGCTGCCGGCCCTGATCCAGAATGCCCGCTTCGACATCCTCGGCTACAACCCGGCCTACAGCCGCCTGATCGGCGTCGATCTGACGCAGGTCCCGCATGAGGATCGCAACTGCATTTATCTGGCGCTGACCCACCCGGTCTGGCGCAGCCGGCTGGCCGACTGGAACGATATCCTGCCGCGCATGGTCGCCTCGTTCCGCGCAGCCATGGCCGGCCATCTGGAAGACCCGCAATGGGGCGCGCAATTGCAGCGTTTTCTCAGCATCTCCGCCGACTTCCGCGACACCTGGCAGCGCAATGAGGTGCGCAGCATCGAGAACCAGAGCAAACGCTTCCGCCACCCGCTGGTTGGTGTGCTGGAGCTACAGCAGGTCAATTGGTGGTCGGCACCAAGAAACGGCGATCGTTTGCTGGTGTACGTACCGGTCGATGCCGACAGCGAGCGGGCGTTGAAGCGGATCGCGGAAGACGGGGGACCATGACCGGACTCACCGGCGGCCACTTGCCGCTACCCCATTGATTCTCATCTGACCCCTGCATAAAAACCCGGAATTTTGCAGGGATTCTTTTTGTCGCCAGAAAGGGTTTGTGACGCCGGCGTCACACCCCGGCCGGTCACAGGATAATGAAGTGCAGGTCGCTCTCATTCATCTGGTCGAGGCGGTCGATGGCGGCTTTAACCTGGCACACGGGGGTCAGCCTGTTGCGGGCGGCAATCGATGGCACCGTCCCGGTCATCGAGCGTGACCTCGACCGCATCGCTCTCCAGACCGGCCTTGTCGGTAATGCGCAGGCTGATCAGACGGTCACGGAACGTGGCGGTAGTGTCCTTGCCATCGGCAAGGATCTGGAAATCCGGTCGCATGGGGCTCCCCCAAAAAAACAAAGCCCCATGCCGGTGGAAGGTCAACACCGACACCAGCCGCCGCATCTACCCATCAATGGTTTGACTTGGTACTACAATTTGGTACCATAAATCAATGAAACGCAGATACCAATCCACGCTGGAACTGATCTTCAAGCGCCCCGTCAGCGGCAACATCCGCTGGAAAGAGATTGAGGCCCTGCTCGTCGAACTGGGCGCCACGGTGGAAGAGCGCGAGGGTTCGCGCATCGGCGTGACGCTGTTCGGGTCGGTGCGCGTGTTTCACCGGCCCCACCCGTCACCGGAGACAGACAAGGGTGCCGTAGCATCAGTCCGCAAGTGGTTGGAAGAAAACGGAGTCAAGCCATGAACAACATCATGATCATCAACGGCCAGAAGGCCGTCATTGCCTACGATCCCGAAATCGAGATGTTCCGCGGCGAGTTCATCGGTCTGAGCGGCGGAGCCGACTTCTATGCGGCGGATGTCGCCAGCCTCAAGGCCGAGGGCGAAACCTCTCTCCGGGTTTACTTGGCTATGTGCACGGAAAAGGGTATCGAGCCCTACAAGTCCTATTCTGGCAAATTCAACGTGCGCATTGATCCGGCCACTCATTCTGCGGCCGCCGTTTCTGCAGCTGCACAGGGGAAAAGCCTGAATGAGTGGGTAGCCGAAGCTATCGAAGAGTACGCTGAGCACGCTGCATAGGCATTCTGCCGCCGAGCCATTCAAGCGGCATCGGCATGCCGGCTTTCAAGTACAGCGAGACGAATGCCCGGTTCATCCCCGCGCACGCGGGGAACACTGATCGAACGGCACTACGACAGACGACGAGCAAGGGTCGCCAAGCCGGTCCGGTGACCTCACGACAACAGGTCAAGTTCCGAAAACACAAAATCATCTTCCGAAATTCAGCCTGGACCAGCAGGCGCCACAACGTCCGAAACGACACAAGCCCCTGATTCTGCTGAATCAGGGGCTTGTGAATTTTGGGGTGGATGATGGGGCTCGAACCCACGACAACTGGAATCACAATCCAGGACTCTACCAACTGAGCTACATCCACCACAGAAACCGGTACTACAACTCTTGCTGCTGACCACTCCGAGTGGCGCGCCCGACAGGATTCGAACCTGTGACCCTCGGCTTAGAAGGCCGATGCTCTATCCAACTGAGCTACGGGCGCACGGACCGTCGGGCGTTGCCTTGAATGGTCGGGGCGGTGGGATTCGAACTCACGACCCCCTGATCCCAAATCAGGTGCGCTAACCAGGCTGCGCTACGCCCCGAACAAGAGGACGCCACTATAAAAACCCGGACGATTCCTGTCAACACCTGTTGAGCAAAAAGCCCAAAAAATGCGAAAATCCGCTTTTCGGTTTCTGGTGTGAAAGCAAGGGCATGACGGCACAACTGATTGATGGAAAAACCATTTCCGCAGATCTGCTCGACCGGGTGGAAAACGGCGTAAAAATTCGTCTCGATGCAGGCAAACGCGCACCGTGCCTCGCGGTCATCCTGGTCGGCAACAATCCGGCTTCGGAAGTCTATGTGCGCAACAAGAAGCGCTCGTGCGAGAAGGTCGGCATCACCTCGGTCGCCCATGACCTGCCGGCCACCACCACCGAAGCCGAGCTGCTGGCACTGATCGACCAGTTGAATGCACGCGACGACGTCGACGGCATTCTGGTGCAGCTGCCGCTGCCGGAGCACATCGCGTCGGAAACCGTGATCGAGCGCATTGCGCCGCACAAGGACGTCGACGGTTTCCACCCGTACAACATGGGTCGTCTGCTGGTGAAGATGCCGCTGATGCGCCCGTGCACGCCGCGCGGGGTGATGATCATGCTCGAACACACCGGCATCAACGTGAAGGGCATGAACGCCGTGGTGATCGGCCAGTCGAATATCGTCGGCCGGCCGATGGCGCTGGAACTGCTGATGGAACGCGCCACCGTGACCATCTGCCACAGCCAGACCCGCGACCTGCCGGCCAGGGTGCGCGACGCCGACCTGGTCGTTGCCGCCGTCGGCATCCCGCATTTCGTCAAGGGTGACTGGATCAAGCCGGGCGCCGTGGTCATTGACGTCGGCATCAACCGCCTCGACAACGGCAAGCTGGCCGGCGACGTCGATTTCGACGCCGCGCGCGAACGCGCGAGCTGGATCACGCCGGTGCCGGGTGGCGTGGGCCTGATGACCGTCGCCACGCTGCTGCAGAACACCCTCGACGCCGCCAACCGCAACGCGTAACCTCGCGCGCACTCCCGCCTTACGATATTGAGACGGGCTGCTTTTCGGGCAGCCCGTCGTGCATTTATACAGATTGATCATGAGCGAACAACATTCCGCCACGCTGTTGATGAGCTGCCCGGACCAGAAGGGTCTGGTCGCGGCCATCGCCAATTTCCTGATGACCTACAACGCCAACATCCTGCATGCCGACCAGCATCAGGATGCCGGCGAGAACCTGTTCCTGATGCGCGTGGAATGGGATCTGGACGGTTTCACCCTGCCGATGGAAAGCTTTGCCGCCGCGTTCCAGCCGATCGCCGACGAGCACCGGATGGACTGGAACGTGTCGCTGTCGTCGCGCAAGCCGCGGATGGCGATTTTCGTGTCGAAGTACGAGCACTGCCTGGTCGACCTGTTGCACCGCTGGCGCATCGGCGAGCTCGGCTGCGACATCCCGCTGGTGATCTCGAATCATGAAGACTGCCGCCGGCTGGTCGAGTTCAACGGCATTCCGTTCCATGTCGTGCCGGTCACCCGCGACAACAAGGCCGAAGCCGAAGCCGAGCAGTTCCGCCTGCTGGAAGAAGCCGGTATCGATTTCGTGGTGCTGGCGCGCTACATGCAGGTGCTGTCGGCCGACTTCGTCCGTCGCTACCCGAACCGCGTCATCAATATCCACCACAGTTTCCTGCCGGCCTTCGACGGCGCCAAACCGTACCATCGCGCCCACGCCCGCGGCGTGAAGCTGATCGGCGCCACCAGCCACTATGTAACCCAGGATCTCGACGAAGGCCCGATCATCGAGCAGGAAGTGGCCCGCATTTCGCACCGCGACGCGGTCGACGCGCTGATCGAAAAAGGCCGCGATCTGGAAAAGGTCGTGCTGTCGCGCGCCGTGCGCTGGCATGTGGACAACCGCGTGCTGTCGTACTGCAACAAGACGGTCGTGTTCGACTGATGCGACTGATCGACGACGCGCTGGAACTGGCCCGCTTCCGCATCTGGACGCTGGAGGCCTACCAGTATCCGTTCTGGCAGAGTGCGCTGCTGCTGACGCTGGTCGGCATCACCTCGGCCGCCAGCAACGAGGCGGTCGGCTTCGTGGCCGGCGCCGGCACGCGGATGCTGTTCTTCATCATCCTGACCTGGGCGGAAACGCTGCTGTTCATGGTGTTTATCGGCGGCTGGATGAAGCACGCCGGCTGGGAACGGCCGGCACCGCTGTTCGGCCTGATCGTGCTGACCTACGCCCCGCAGTTGCTGACGCCGCTGACCAGCTGGCTGCCGCCGGATGTCAGCCAGGGGCTGAACTTCGCGCTGTCGGTCTATTCGATCCTGCTGCTGATGCGCTCGCTGACCCTGATCAGCGGCCTGTCGCGCGGCCGGGTGATCGCCGGCATCCTGCTGTTCGCGCCGGTGTCGATCCTGGTGATGTCGCTGATGCTGAGCGTCGGCGTCTCGGCCGGCTGGATCGACCTGCCGGCCGACATGGCGGCATCCGTGTCGTCGTCCTCGTCATCCGGCGATGACGGCGGCAGTGCCGACGATGCGGCACTGCCGTAAAAACCCTGCCGGCATCAGCTGGCCGTCAGCAATGTGCCGACGGCCCTGTGCTACCATACCCGGCTGATTTTCTGTCGGTGGCGACGCGTTCGCCGCCTGCATGCGGCCCGATGCCGCCTAACGATGGAAACCTCATTCATGCAAGACAGCAAGACGCCGGCCCCGGCCGGCAAACATCCGTGGTGGATGAAGCACTTCCTGAAGCACGACATCCGCTTCATGAGCTACGGCAAGGTGACCACGCTCATCTCGCTGCTGACCTTCCTCGCCGCCGTCTTCTTCCTGTACGCCAAGGGCCTGAACTACTCGGTCGAATTCACCGGCGGTACGGTGATGGAAGTCCAGTACCAGCAGGCAGCGCAACCGGAAAAGATCCGTACCCAGATCGACGGCCTGCATATCGGCGACCCGGTAGTGCAGATGCTCGGCACCTCGCGCGACGTGCTGATCCGCCTGCCGAACATCAAGGACCGCACGTCGGCCCAGGTCTCCAACGAGGTGCTGACGGCACTGAAGTCCGGCGGTGACCAGGTCGAGATGCGCAAGGTCGAGTTCGTCGGCCCGCAGGTCGGCGAAGAACTGGTGACCCACGGCCTGACCGCGCTGACCATCGTCTGCCTCGGCATCATCGCCTACCTGGCCGTGCGCTTCGAGTGGCGCTTCGCCGTCGCGGCCGTGATTGCCAACATGCATGACGTGGTGATCATTCTCGGCTGCTTCGCGCTGTTCCAGTGGGAGTTCTCGCTGACGGTGCTGGCGGCGGTGCTGGCGGTACTTGGCTACTCGGTCAACGAATCGGTGGTGGTGTTCGACCGGATCCGGGAAAACTTCCGCAAGCCGGGCATGCGCGGCAAGAGCACGGCGGCAATCATCGACAACGCCATTACCGCAACCATGAGCCGGACCATCATCACCCACGGTTCGACCGAAATGATGGTGCTGTCGATGCTGTTCTTCGGCGGCCCGGCACTGCACGGCTTCGCCATGGCGCTGACCATCGGCATCGTGTTCGGCATCTACTCGTCGGTGCTGGTGGCCAGCCCGATCGCACTGGCGCTCGGCGTATCGCGCGAGCACATGATCAAGCCGGTCAAGCCGAAGGAAGAAGCGGTCGTCTGACCCCGCTGCGCTCGTCCGCGCTTCCGGGCGGGGTTATCGGCAGTGTGAACGTGCGGCTGCGGCCGCACGTTTTGCATGCCGCTCATTCATTCATCCTTAAGCTCCGGACTGGCACAGTCCGTCTTTTTCCCCGGTGCGCCCCATGGAATTCATCAGCTTCATCATCGATTTCATCCTCCATATCGATGTGCACCTGACCGAGCTGGTCGCCGCCTACGGGCCGTGGATCTACCTGATCCTGTTCCTGATCGTATTCTGTGAAACCGGGCTGGTGGTGATGCCGTTCCTGCCCGGTGATTCGCTGCTGTTCGTCGCCGGCGCCATTGCCGCGCTGGGCGGCATGGATGTCCACCTGCTGGTGATCACGCTGATCGCCGCCGCCGTGATCGGCGACACGGTCAATTACCAGATCGGCAAGTATTTCGGCCACCGGCTGTTCAGCAATCCGGATTCGCGCGTGTTCCGTCGCGCGTATCTGGAAAAAACCCACGACTTCTACGCCCGCCATGGCGGCAAGACCATCATCCTGGCGCGCTTCGTGCCGATCGTGCGCACCTTCGCGCCGTTCGTGGCCGGCATCGGCGGCATGGGTTATCGCAAATTCCTCAGCTTCAATCTGGTCGGCGCCGTGCTCTGGGTCGCCGGCATCTGCTACGCCGGTTATCTGTTCGGCAACCTGCCGGTCATCCGCAGCAATCTGTCGCTGCTGATCGTCGCCATCGTCTTCGTGTCCTTCCTGCCCGGCCTGATCGAACTGTGGCGCGTACGCCGGCTGCGCTAAGCCGGTAAAATCGCGTTTTCTGCCGTTCCGCCGGAGCCCGCATGTCCCGCATCCACCGCCTGCCCGACCATCTCGTCAACCAGATTGCCGCCGGCGAGGTGGTGGAACGGCCGGCGTCGGCGCTGAAGGAACTGCTGGAGAACAGCCTCGACGCCGACGCCAGCCGCATCACCGTCGACCTTGGCCAGGGCGGCATCCAGCTGATCCGGGTCAACGACGACGGCAACGGCATCAGCCAGGACGACCTGTCACTGGCGCTGCACCGCCACGCCACCAGCAAGATCTCGTCACTGGACGATCTGGAGCAGGTGTCCACGCTCGGTTTCCGTGGCGAAGGTCTGGCCAGCATCGCTTCGGTCTCGCGGATGACACTGGTCAGCCGCACTGCCGACAGTGAACACGCCTGGTCGGTCTCGGCACTGGACGGCACACTGGAAGCACCGGAACCGGCCGCCCACGCCCCGGGCACCACGGTCGAAGTGGCCGACATCTATTTCAACACCCCGGCGCGGCGCAAATTCCTGAAAAGCGAATCGACCGAATTCGCCCACTGCGCAACCGTGTTCGAGCGCGTCGCCCTCGCCTACCCGCATGTCGAATTCCTGCTGCGCCACAATGGCCGGGTGGTGAACCGGCTGCCGTCCGAGTCGCTGGCCGACCGGGTCGGCCGGCTGCTGGGCAAGGACTTCGTTGCCGCGGCTCTGGATATCGACGAAGCGGCCGGCCCGCTGGCCATCGCCGGGTTCGCTGCCTCGCCATCACTGAGCAAGGCCGGCCGGGATGCGCAGTACTGCTTCGTCAATGGCCGTTTCGTCCGCGACAAGCTGCTGGCGCATGCCGTGCGCCAGGCCTATCGCGACGTGCTGCATCATGAACGCCAGCCGTGCTACGCGCTGTTCCTGCGCGTGCCGCCGGAAGCGGTCGACGTCAATGTGCATCCGACCAAGGTCGAAGTGCGCTTCCGCGAATCCCAGGCCGTGCACCAGTTCGTGTTCCATGCCGTTAACCGGCGGCTGGCGACCACCCGCACCCGGGAAGCCGGCCAGGCCGACACCGGCGATGACCGCCCGGCCGATACCGATGCCCCCGATACCGATGCCCCCGCCATCCGGCCCGACACGGCCTCGCCGACGCCACACTACAGTGCAGGCGGCAATGGCAGTGCCGGCTTCGCCTATCGCGGCGGCACCCGGCCGCTGGACCTGAAAGCGGCCGAAGGCGGGCTGGACACCTACCGCCTGCTGTTCGGCGATATCGAATCCCGGGAACGCGCCAGTGCCGGCGTCCGGCCCGCCGGCAGCGATGACGGCGATGCGCCAGCACCACAGACCGGCTCGCCGCTCGAGCCGGCGCCGGCACTGACAACCGGCGACGACACCCTGCCGCCGCTGGGCTTCGCCATTGCCCAGTTGCATGGCGTCTACGTGCTGGCACAAAACGCCGCCGGGCTGATCATCGTCGACATGCACGCGGCACACGAACGCATTGTCTACGAACGGCTGAAGCGCGCGTTCGACCGCGACGGGCTGCCGAACCAGCCGCTGCTGATTCCGGTCACCTTCCCGGCCGACCGCTTTGAAGTCGCCACCGCCGCCGACCAGGCCGAACTGCTGGCAAGGCTGGGCTTCGAGCTGACCGTGCTCGGCCCGGCGCAGCTGGCGGTCCGCGCCCGCCCGGCGCTGCTGGCCGATGCCGACCCGGTATCGCTGGCGCGGGCCACGCTGGCCGAAGTGCGCGAGCTCGGCGCCAGCGAGGCGATTACCGCCCGCCGCGACGAGATGCTGGCCACCATGGCCTGCCATGGCGCAGTCCGCGCCAACCGGCCGCTGACGCTGACCGAAATGAACGCGCTGCTGCGCGACATGGAAGCCACCGAACGCTCCGACCAGTGCAACCACGGCCGGCCGACCTGGCGGCAACTGAGCATGAAAGAGCTGGACGGGCTGTTCCTGCGCGGCCAGTAACCACGCCTCGTCCCCTTGGCGTCACGGGCGGGTTCGCAGTTACACTCACCCTCCCGTCATTCGTGTCTGGCAGTCTGACCCATGCGTGCTTTCAAGGATTTGTCGCTGTCGGCGATCATCGCCGGCTTCGTGACCGTGCTGGTCGGCTTTACCAGCTCGGCCGTCATCGTGTTCCAGGCCGCTGAGGCATCAGGCGCCAATGCGGCCGAAGTCGCCTCCTGGATGTGGGCGCTCGGCCTCGGCATGGGCCTGACCTGCATCGTGCTGTCGCTGCGCTACCGGGTGCCCATCGTCACCGCCTGGTCGACACCGGGCGCCGCCATGCTGATTACCGGCGCTGCCGGCGTGCCGATGAGCGAGGCCATCGGCGCCTTTGTCGTCTCGGCGGCACTGATCACCGCAGCCGGATTCTCCGGCGTGTTCGAGCGGGCAATAAAGCGCATTCCGGTCTCGCTGGCCGCCGGCATGCTGGCCGGCGTCCTGTTGCGTTTCGGCCTCAATGTGTTCGTCGCCCTGCAGGCGCAGTTCCTGCTGGTCGTGAGCATGTGCGCCGTCTACCTGCTTGCCCGCCGTCTGCTGCCGCGCTACGCCATCATTCTCGCGCTGGCGGCCGGCCTGGCCGTGGCGCTGCTGCATGGACAGCTGCACTTCGGCGATGTGCGACTGGAACTGGCCACGCCGGTGTTCACCCTGCCGTCGTTCTCGTTCGCCGCGCTGGTCGGCATCGCCCTGCCGCTGTTCGTCGTCACCATGGCATCGCAGAATGTGCCCGGCGTCGCCGTGATCCGCGCTTCCGGCTACGACGTGCCCGTGTCGCCACTGGTCGGCTGGACCGGTCTGACCACGCTGCTGCTGGCGCCATTCGGCGCCTATGCGCTGAATCTGGCCGCCATCACCGCCGCCATCTGCATGGGCCGCGAGGCGCATGAAGACCCGTCGCGCCGCTATATGGCCGCCGTATCGGCCGGGGTGTTCTACCTGCTGATCGGCGCCTTTGGCGCCACGGTCGGTGCGGTATTCTCCGCCCTGCCGAAGGAACTGGTGCTGGCCATTGCCGGTCTGGCGCTGCTCGGCACCATCGGCAACGGCCTGGCGGTCGCCCTGCGCGAGGACAGCGATCGCGAGCCGGCGCTGATCACCTTTCTGGTCACCGCGTCCGGCGTCACCCTGGCCGGCGTCGGTTCGGCCTTCTGGGGGCTGGTCGCCGGCGTGATTGCGCTGCTGGTGCTGCGCGTGCGGAACCGGTGAGGCGGGCAGGCTCACCGGCACCATTTCGTTTATTGCGATTTTCGATTATTTCGTTTACGGTGTACCTGTCCGATATGGCTAAACAAGGGAAACAAGCCATGACCCCAGTTCTGTCAGCCGAAATGACGCTCCCGGCGGCGCGGGAGGCACAGCTGGCCGGTGAAGGGCGACGTGCGCTGGCCGCCTGCCTGGCAAGCGGCCCCGGCACCCAGCGCCTGCAGATACTCGATGAACAGAATCAGTCCCACCAGCTGGATCTGCCCATCTCTGCCCTGCGCCTGCTGCTGGATATCCTGGCCGAACAGGCAGAAGGCAATACCGTCAAAGTCGTTCCCGTGCATGCCGAACTGACCACACAGGAAGCGGCGGATCTGCTGAATGTCTCACGCCCGCATCTGGTCAAGCTGCTCGATAACGACGCTTTGCCCTGCCACAGGACAGGCAAGCATCGACGTATCCGGCTCACCGACCTGATGCGTTTCAAGGCTGAACGTGATCACAACAGTGAGCAGGCCATGGCTGCACTGGCCAGCCAGGCCCAGGCGCTGGGCATGGGCTACGACTGATGGCGACGCCCTTTGTCGCCCTCTGCGATGCCTGCGTCCTCTACCCTGCACCACTGCGGGACCTGCTGATATGGCTCGGACTGTCAGGGCAGTTCCGGGCACGATGGAGCCCGCAAATCCACGCCGAATGGCAGCGCAACCTGCTGAAGAACCGCCCGGACCTGACACCCCGGCAAGTCAGCCGCACCGCAGCCCTGATGGACCAGGCCATCCCGGATGCCGTGGTGACAGGTCATGAACACCTGATAGAAGCGCTGGCCTTGCCTGATGCTGATGACCGCCATGTGCTGGCCGCAGCCATACACGGCAATGCCAGCGTGATCGTGACTTTCAATGAAAAAGACTTTCCGTCCAGGGTACTGTCAGGCTACGGAATCGACGCTCAGCATCCGGACAGCTTTATCGAAAACCTGTTCGATCTGGATCAGGCAGCCGTCGTCCAGGCAGCCCGGAAACAGCGAGAGCAGCTCAGAAATCCACCGATAGCGGTGGATCACTACCTCGCCATTCTGCTGAAGCAGGGCCTGGTGCGGACAAGCAAACTGCTTTCGTCTTTCCGGGGCATTCTCTAGCCTTTTTCCAACCAGCGTATGGATTGCCGCCAGCCTGTTCCTGTATTTTTTTGCCGGTGCCTGCTGACTGCCCGTGGTCTGGCTGCAGATACGCATGCAGCGCCTCGCCAGCGAAGCCATGGTCCGGGGCACGCCCCTGCCCGCGCGGTACTGGACCATGACCCGGTGGTGGTTCTGGCTCGGCGTCCCGGCCTTTCTCTCGATGGTACGGGTCGTGGCACTGATGGTCTTCAAACACTTTCCGGGAGCCGGATCATGAAAAGTCTGATACAGCAGGTGCTCGGCGCCGACTGGGATGCCCTGCCGCCAGCGCTGCAGGCCCATTACCACTTCGGCACGACAAGCGACACCGGCCGGATGGATATCGAATGCCCCCGGTTCATGCAGCCGTTCCTGCATCTGCCCGGCCTGTGCGGTGTACTGGTTAATTGAACCGGTCAGCGCTGCGGCGACGCCAGGAATGCAGGCAGGCGTTCCGCGCGCAGCGAGAAGTCGGCCAGCAGCGGGCAGGCGTCGGGGACAAGGAGGTCCGGCAGCATCAGTTGCATGAATGCCCAGGCCACGGCAACCGACAGATCGGCCTGTGTCATGAGGGCGGCGTCGGCCGACAGCGGTGTGGCTGTCGCTTCCTGCTCGATGGCCGACCAGGCCGCAACGAGCTGACTGCCGATCCTGTCCAGCCAGGGCTGATGCTGCTTCCCGGCCGGTCGAAGGTTTTGCTCGTAGACGATCTGCACCGTTTTCTCGCAGGCGACCAGCGCCAGCCCGGTGAGACGCAGCGCGCGGACCCGTTCGCTGGCGGCAGCCGGCATCAGGGAGCGGCAGCTCACTCCCTCGGCGTAGTCGATGATCAGCGAGGAATCCATCAGCACAGTGCCGTCGTCGCAGATCAGCGTCGGTGCCTTCACCACCGGATTGATCTCGCGAAACCGGTCAAAGTCACTGAATACCGACAGCGGCCGGTGTTCGAAGGGCAGCCCCAGCAGCCGCAGGGAAATCGCCGTGCGCCGCACGTAGGGTGAATCCAGCATTCCGATGAGTTGCATTTGTCCTCCCGAGGAAAGTACCCCACGATACCGGGGATGCCATTCGTGGCGAATGGCAGTTCATCGGAAATCCGCCCTCCTGACCGATGATTCATCGGTCAGCAACCCGATCGGAAGCACATGCCTGTCGACAAGAAGGACCGCCAGATCCTGGAAGCGCTCCAGGCTGACGCACGCCAGAGCCTGGCGGCACTGGGAAAGAAGATCGGCCTTTCACAGCCGGCGATGAGTGAGCGCGTGCGCAAGCTGGAACACAGCGGCGTTATCGAAGGGTACGGCGCCCGCGTCAACCTGCGCGCGCTGGGCGTCGGCCTGGAAGCCATTATCCGGATCAGGACCACGCATGCCGGCATCGCCCGGTATCTGGCGCTGTTCGAGGCCATGCCCGAGGTGCTGAGCGCTGACCGCGTGACCGGCGAAGACTGCTTTATCGTGCGCTGCGCCATCGCCGAGCCGCAGGACCTGGAACGCGTCGTGGATGCCCTGGCCGTCGAGGGCGCGGTGACGACCTCACTGGTGCTGTCGAGCCCGGTCCGCAAACACGTGACCGTGCAGGCGGTAAAGATCGCGCCGTAACGGCCACCCGGGCAGACGCGCTACGCCTGGTCCTGCTGCCCGGCCCAGGTACGGATCTGGTCGATGGTCGCCGTCGCGCCGCCGCATACGATCACCAGCACCTTGCGGCAGGCGGCCAGGGCGGTGGCCTGCTCGTAGACCGCGGCCAGCGCTGCGCCACAGGCCGGTTCGACCAGAATGCGGTGATCGGTCAGAAAACGCTCGCAGGCAGCAAGGGCGCTGCGATCCGGTATCACCAGACTGTGGACCGGGTGTGTCTGCGCGCAGTGCCATGCCTGCTCGCACACCTGCTTGGCACCCAGCGAAGTGGCAATACTGCTGATCCGCTCCAGTGCCACCGGATGCCCGGCCTGCACGGCGGCCTGGAACGAGGCCGCTCCTTCGGTTTCCACCGCCAGCACCGGCACGTCATGCCAGCCATTGCGCTGCAGACCCGCCACGACGCCGGACAGCAGACCGCCACCACCGACCGACAGCACCACGGCATCCGGCTTGCCACTGGCCCGGGCGACCTCGTCGATCATCGTCGCATGGCCCTCCCATAGCAGCGGATCATCGAACGGATGCAGGAAGGCATCGCTCGCACCCAGCAGGGTTTGTGCATGCTGGTTGGCCTCCTGCCAGGAACTGCCGTGCACGATGACATCGGCCCCTTCCAGAGCCAGTAGTTCTTTCGCCCGTGCCGTCGTCGTTTCCGGCACCACGACCGTGACCGGCAGCCCCAGACAACGCCCGGCATAGGCGACGGCCAGCCCGGCATTGCCGCCGGATGACGACACGAAACGCTGCGCCCCGCGCTGCCGGTAAACGGTGCATGCGTGGCCGATACCCCGGATCTTGAACGACCCTGGCACTTGCAGCGCCTCCAGCTTCAGCCAGACGGACTGGCCGCTCAGCACGCTCAACGGGCGTGATTCCATCAACGGGGTTTCAATGTGCAGTGGCATGGCAGTGTGTTTCCGGGCGGAGGCACAAGATAGCACGGGTTTTCGCCGGCTCCCCAATGGCAAACATCTTGTCCGACAATCCTGATGACGCGCGTTCGGCAAACGGGCATCATGACGAAAGGATAATCACGACGGACTCGCCCCGCCATGCAACGATTCGACTTTTCCCACCCGCCTTTCGACGTTCTGGGGCCGGCCGAGCGCAGCCGGGTCGAGCAGGCAGTCGACATCCTGTACTTTGCGGCCGAAGCGGTGATTCTGGCTCCGGGCGAGGCGGTCGAACACATGTTCGTGGTCATGAAGGGCATGGCCTGCGAGCGCGCCGATGATGGCGAGATCGTCGCCGTCTTCCGCGAGAACGACACCTTCGACAGTCGTGCGCTGATCGCCGGCCGCGCCGGCCACCGCATTGACGCGCATGAGGAAACGCTGCTGTTCGCGATCCCGAAGGCGGTAGTCATGGCGCTGATCGACGGCAACAGCCTGTTCGCCGCCTTTTTCTTCCAGAGCGCGGCACAGAAATTCGCTGCGCTGGCCGGTCGCGGCAACAATCGCGAGTTGCAGACCATCCTGACCGCCTCGGTACGGGACGCCGTCGTGAAACCGGCGGTGTTCCTGCCCGCCGATGCCACCGTTTTCGACGCCGCCGTCGCCATGCGCGACCACAAAGTGCGCTCGGTGCTGGTCGGTGCCACTGACCGGGTCGGCATCTTCACCACCAGCGATTGCCGTGACGTGATCATCAACGGCACGCCGTCCGACACCCCGCTGGACGCACTGTGCCGCTTTGAACTGATTACCGTCGACATCGACGACTACCTGTTCGACGCCCTGCTGATCATGACCCGCCACATCATCCAGCGCGTGGTCGTCACCGAGGAAGGCCGCCCGGTCGGCGTACTGGAACAGATCGACCTGCTGTCGTACTTCTCCAACCATTCGCACCTGATCGCCCAGCAGCTGGAAGTCGCCGACTCGCTGGACGCGCTGCGCGCGGTCGCCGCGCAGATGGAGACACTGATCGCCATGCTGGCCGGCCACGGCGTCAAGGCACGCGAACTGGCCCGGCTGATGCAGGCGCTGAACGGCAAACTGTTCGCCCGCGCCTGGGAACTGATCGCGCCGGACGGGCTGTTCGCCAACAGCTGTCTGGTGGTGATGGGATCGGAAGGCCGTGGCGAACAGATCATCAAGACCGATCAGGACAATGCCCTGATCGTGCGCGACGGCTACCCGCTCGACGGGGTCATGGTCGCCTGCGAGGCGTTCTCCGCCGCGCTGGCCGATTTCGGCTACCCGCCATGCCCGGGCCGCATCATGGTCAACAACCCGGAATGGGTGCAGTCGCAGACCGGCTTCCGCAACATGCTGTATCGCTGGATCTACCAGCCGGACGAGGCGGCACAGATGAAGCTGGCCATTTTCGTCGATGCCAGCACCGTTGCCGGCGATGCCTCGCTGCTGCAACAGGCTCGCGAGTACCTGTTCGGCATCATGCACGACGACGCGTCCTATTTCGCCCGCTTCGCCCGTGCCGTCGACCAGTTCGATGCGCCGATGGGACGGCTGTCGCAGTGGCTGGGCAGCGGTCGCCACGGCGCCGAGCTGCTCGACCTGAAAAAGACCGGCATCTTCCCCATCGTCCATGGCGTGCGTGCCTATGCGCTGGAGTCCGGGCTCGACGACACCAATACCTTTGACCGGCTGACCGCGCTGGCAGCGGCCGGCCGCCTCGACGGCGAACTGGCGCACGACACGGCCGAAGCCCTGTCCTTCCTGCTCGAACTGCGACTGGCTCACGGTCTGGAGGCACAGAAACTCGGCCAGAAGGTCGATACCCAGATCGATGCCGCCCGCCTGTCGACACTGGAACGCGACCTGCTGAAGGATGCGCTGGCCGTGGTCAAGCGCTTCAAGACCATCGTCCGCCACCACTTCAAGAGCGGGGCTTTCTGATGTGGGCAAAACTGCGCACGACGCTGGCGCGGCGGCGCCTGCGCCCGGAATGGCTCGGCCTGCTCGATACCCCGACCGACGAATATGTGTCCCTCGACTGCGAAACCACCAGCCTGAATGTGCGCGAGGCCGAGATCCTGTCCATCGGCGCAGTGCGGCTGACGCCGGGCCATATTCACGCCAGCGAATCGCTGTACCTGCTGGTCAAGCCGGAGCGGCTGCCCGAGCCGGGCAGCGTGGTAGTGCACGGCCTGCGCCCGAGTGACCTGTCCGATGGCCTGCCGCCGGCCGAGGCGGTCAGCCGCCTGCTGGAATTCATCGGCGGCCGCACGCTGGTCGGCTATTACCTCGAATACGATGTGGCGGTGCTGAACAAATACGTGCGCCCGCTGATCGGCACCGGTCTGCCACAGCCGCAGATCGATGTCTCCGGGCTGTATTACGACTGGAAGCTGAAACAGACGCCGAACGGCTATGTCGATCTGCGTCTGCAATCCATCCTCGACGAGCTGCACCTGCCGTCGCTGGGCCGGCATGATGCGCTGACCGATGCCATTACCGCCGCCGTGATCTGGCAGGCAATGGCCAGCCGCGGGCATCCGGGGTGATGCCTGCGGCGGGCGGGCACCGACGCCAGCAGGAACGTCGGTGTCTTTCCTGGCTACATCGCGTTGCGGAACAGGGCTTCGATCTCCTGCTGGCTGGCCGGACGCGGATTGGTCAGCCCGCAGGCGTCCTTCAGGGCATTGGCCGCCAGCAGCGGAATGTCTTCCGCCTTGACCCCGAGGCTGCTCAGACCGGCCGGAATGCCGACATCCTCTGACAGCTGACGGATCGCCGTCAGGCACGCCTCGGCACCGGCCTGCCCGCCGCCGGAGACGCTGCCGCCCATCGCCCGCGCCACATCGGCAAGCCGGTCCGCCGAGGTGGCGGCATTGAATGCCTGCACGTGCGGCAGCAGCACCGCGTTGCACACGCCATGCGGCAGGTCATAGACGCCGCCAAGCTGGTGCGCCATCGCATGCACGTAGCCGAGCGATGCATTGTTGAAGGCCATGCCGGCGAGGAATTGCGCGTAGGCCATCTGTTCGCGGGCCTCGGCATTGCCGCCGTTGGCCACCGCGCTGCGCAGGTGGCGCGAAATCAGATCGACCGCCTTCAGTGCACAGGCATCGGTAATCGGCGTCGAGGCGGTCGACACATAGGCCTCGACCGCATGGGTCAGCGCATCCATGCCGGTGGCTGCGGTCAGCGACGGCGGCATGCCGGCCATCAGCGCCGGGTCGTTGACCGACAGCAGCGGGGTCACGTTGCGGTCGACAATGGCCATTTTCACGTGCCGCTGCTCGTCGGTGATGATGCAGAACCGCGTCATCTCGCTGGCGGTGCCGGCGGTCGTGTTGATGGCGATCAGCGGCAGTTGCGGCCGGGTCGAACGGTCGACGCCCTCATAGTCGGAAATATGCCCGCCATTGGTCGCGCACAGCGCGATGCCCTTGGCGCAGTCATGCGGCGAGCCGCCGCCGAGCGAGACGATCGCGTCGCAGTCGGCGGCCTTCAGCGCCGCCAGCCCGGCTTCGACGTTGGCCACGGTCGGGTTCGGCTTGGCGCCGTCGAATACCGTTGACTGGATATCTGCATCGGCCAGCAACTGCTGGATGCGGGCCGCCATGCCGGAACGGGCCAGACCGGCATCGGTCACGATCAGCAACCGGCGCAGCCCGTGGCGGCGGATGGTCGCCACGGCCTCGCTGATGCAGCCGGTGCCCATGATATTGACGGACGGAATGAAAAACGTAGTGGTGGCCATGCCATGTCTCCTGTGTTGTTTTTGACTTCAGGTATGCCAGTGCGCCCGCCACGGGCTGCGTGCCCCGCGGCGGGAAAAGGGGAAAAAATCAGAAGAAGCCGAGCGCGTCGGGGCTGTAGCTGACCAGCATGTTCTTGGTCTGCTGGTAGTGGTCGAGCATCATCTTGTGGTTCTCGCGACCGACGCCGGACTGCTTGTAGCCGCCAAACGCCGCATGCGCCGGATACAGGTGGTAGCAGTTGACCCACACCCGCCCGGCCTGGATGCCGCGACCGAAGCGATAGGCGCGCGAGCCGTCGCGCGTCCACACCCCGGCGCCCAGTCCGTACAGCGTATCGTTGGCAATTTCCAGTGCTTCGGCCTCATCCCTGAAGGTCGTTACCGCCACCACCGGGCCGAAGATTTCTTCCTGGAAGATGCGCATCTTGTTGTGGCCCTCGAACACGGTCGGCTTCACGTAGTAACCGCCACCGAGTTCGCCGCCGAGTTGCTGGCGTTCGCCGCCGGTCAGGCAGCGCGCCCCTTCCTGGCGGCCCAGCTCCAGATAGGACAGGATCTTGCTCAGTTGCTCGTTCGAGGCCTGGGCGCCGATCATGGTGGTCGGATCGAGCGGATGGCCCTGCTTGATCGCCTCGACGCGCTTGATCGCACGCTCCATGAAGCGGTCGTAGATCGAGGCCTGCACCAGGGCGCGCGACGGGCAGGTGCAGACTTCGCCCTGGTTCAGCGCGAACATGGCGAACGCTTCCAGCGCCTTGTCGAAATAGGCGTCGTCCTCGTTCATCACATCGGCAAAGAAGATGTTCGGGCTCTTGCCGCCCAGTTCCAGCGTGACCGGAATCAGGTTCTGGCTCGCATACTGCATGATCAGCCGGCCGGTGCCGGTTTCGCCGGTAAACGCGACCTTGGCGATGCGGCGACTGGAGGCCAGCGGCTTGCCGGCCTCGAGCCCGAAACCGTTGATGACATTGATGACACCCGGCGGCAGCAGGTCGCCGATCAGCTCCATCAGCACCATGATCGACGCCGGCGTCTGCTCGGCCGGCTTCAGCACCACGCAGTTGCCGGCCGCCAGCGCCGGCGCGAGCTTCCAGATCGCCATCAGGATCGGAAAGTTCCACGGAATGATCTGCGCCACCACGCCGAGCGGTTCGTGGAAATGGTAGGCAATGGTGTCGTGATCGACTTCGGAAATGCTGCCTTCCTGCGCCCGCAGGCAGGCAGCGAAATAACGGATGTGATCGACGGCCAGCGGCAGGTCGGCGGCACGGGTTTCACGGATCGGCTTGCCGTTGTCGATGCTCTCGGCCAGCGCCAGCGTTTCCAGATTCTGCTCCATCCGGTCTGCGACCCGGTTCAGCAGCAGGGCGCGCTCGGCGGCCGACGTGCGACCCCAGGCGGCCTTGGCCGCATGCGCGGCATCCAGCGCCCGTTCGACATCGGCTTCCTTCGAGCGGGCAATGCGGCAGAACGGCAGGCCGGTGATCGGCGAGATATTGTCGAAATACTCGCCGTCGGCCGGCGCGACCCACTGGCCGCCAATGAAATTGTCGTAGCTGTCGCGGAACGGATAGGCGACGCCCAGGAACTGCAATTCGGCGTGGTTCATTGGTGTTTCTCCTCCCGGGCTTGTTCTGGCGTGGCCCCTCACCGGCCCGGGGTTTCGGCGGAGGCCCCCCTTCATCCGCAATTCCCGTGCCACCCGCCAGACAGCCGGTAACAAGCCGAAACAAGGGCTTACAGCGGAGATTCTCTGTGCCGGGACGGGACAGTCCGGGTGACCGCTGTATCGTTTCGGCACACCCGGGCGCCGGAATCGGCGCCCGGCGCGCGGTCCTGGCCGGGGCGTGCTAATGTTCTAAGCATTCCCGGCCAGCAGATGCCGCACGAGCGGCACGCCCACAGTCAATGAGCCCGGGATGAGGAGACAAGCCCATGACGGCCCGACTCGATTCGCGCCCCGTCCCGCGGCTGGCCGGCCATGCCGACCTGATCGCGCACGCGCATGCCCGTTCCGCCACCCACGGCCTGCGCCGCCAGGACGCCCCCGACCTCGACCGCCTGCCGCGCTCGGAACTCGAGCTGCGACGGGAACAGCACCGGACCCTGCTGCGACAGGCCACCCCGGTCATGACCGAGCTGTGCCGGCAGCTGGCCGGCACGCGCTGCATGGCGGTGCTGTCCGGCCCGGACGGACTGCTGCTGCATGCCGATGGCGACGCCCGCTTCCTGCGCCGCTCGGAACAGGTAGCCCTGCAGCCAGGGGCCGACTGGTCCGAAGGCCGCAAGGGCACCAATGCCATCGGCACGGCCCTGGCCACCGGCACCCCGCTGGTGGTCGGCGGGCCGGAACACTTTCTCGATGCCAACCGCTTTCTGGTCTGCGCCTGCGCGCCAATAGAAGATGCCGACGGCACCCTGCTCGGTGCGCTCGATGTCTCCGGCGATGCTTCGTCGTCCGGTCTCCATCCGCTGACGCCGGTCCAGACCGCCGTGCTGCAGATGGAACACTGCCTGTTCCTGGCCCGCCACGCCGATGCAGTCTGCCTGGCCGTCGACGACCGGCCGCAGCGGCTCGGCACGCCGGCGGAAGGCCTGCTGGCCTTTACGCCGGACGGGCGCGGGCTGGCCATGAATCGCGCCGCGCGGCGGCTGTTCGGCCTGCATCCCCGGGCGCTGCCGCCGGCGTTTGCCGATCTGTTCGACGCCGGTTGCGAACCGGAGGCCGCGCTGCCTCACGCGACAGAGTCCCGGACCATACGCGGCCGGGATGGCTGCGACTGGCTGGTCCGCCGCTACCCGGCGCCCGCCCCGGTGGTCCGCCCTCCGGCCGTCGAACCGGTTGCCGGCCGGGCCCTGTCGGCGCTGCAGTCCGGCGACCCGGTCATCAATGCCGCCATCGGCAAGCTGAAGCGGGTGCTGGGCAAACAGGTGGCGGTGGTGCTGTCCGGCGAAACCGGTACCGGCAAGGAGCTGTTCGCCCGTGCCATCCACGACGACACCCCCGGCCGCGACGGCCCGTTCGTCGCCGTCAACTGCGCGGCCATTCCGGAAGCACTGATCGAAGCCGAGCTGTTCGGCTACGAAGAAGGCGCCTTTACCGGCGCCAGACGCAAGGGCGGCATCGGCAAGCTGCTGCAGGCTGATCGCGGCACGCTGTTCCTGGACGAGATCGGCGATATGCCGACCAGCCTGCAGGCGCGACTGCTGCGGGTGCTGCAGGAACGTGCGGTCACGCCGCTCGGCAGCACCCGTACCCTGCCCACCGACTTCATGCTGGTCTGCGCCACCCACCGCGACCTGCGGGCGATGGTCGACGATGGCAGCTTCCGCGCCGACCTGTACTACCGGCTGAACGGCCTGACCATCCGTCTGCCCGCCCTGCGCGAGCGCGTCGATCTGGCAGCCCTGATCGGCAGGATGCTCGGAGCCGGAACGACAACGCCGCCGCCGCGTCTGAGTGACGCGGCGGCGGCGTTGCTGCTTGGCCATGACTGGCCGGGCAATCTGCGCGAGCTGGCGACGGTACTGCACACCGCCCGCTGTCTGGCCGACGACGGGCTGATCGATGTCGAGCACCTGCCGGATGAGCTGACGACCCGCCCCCGCCTGCCGCCTGCCGCCACGGCAGTCCGCCTCTGCGAACATCAGGACCGGCTGGTCGCCGATACGCTGGAACGGCTTGGCGGCAATATCTCGGCGGCGGCACGCGCGCTGGGCATCTCGCGCAACCGGCTGTACCGCCAGCTGGCGCGGGCCCGCTGACGATCAGTCGACCAGATCGGCGTACAGCGGCGTGGACAGGTAGCGTTCGCCGAACGACGGAATGATCACGACGATGGTCTTGCCGGCGTTTTCCGGCCGTCTGGCCAGCTCCAGCGCGGCCCAGGTCGCGGCGCCGGACGAAATGCCGACCAGCAGCCCTTCCTTCGCCGCCATGGCGCGGGCAGTGGAGAATGCATCGTCGTTCTTGACGCGGATGATCTCGTCGTAGATTTCGGTATTCAGCACCTTCGGCACGAAGCCGGCGCCAATGCCCTGGATCGGGTGCGGTCCCTTCGCACCACCGGACAGCACCGGGCTGGCATCCGGTTCAACGGCGACGATCTTCACGCCCGGCTTGTGTGCTTTCAGCACTTCGCCCACGCCGGTAATGGTGCCGCCGGTGCCGACGCCGGACACGAAGATGTCGACCTGGCCGTCGGTATCGCGCCAGATTTCCTCGGCCGTGGTCTTGCGGTGGATTTCCGGGTTGGCCGGATTTTCAAACTGCTGCGGAATCAGATAGCGGCTGTCGGCCGCGGCCAGCTCACTGGCCTTGGCGATGGCGCCGCCCATGCCGTCCGGCCCCGGGGTCAGGATCAGTTCCGCGCCGTAAGCCTTCAGCAGGATGCGGCGCTCGCGGCTCATGGTTTCCGGCATGACGATGGTCAGCTTGTAGCCGCGCGCGGCGCAGACCATGGCCAGGCCAATGCCGGTATTGCCACTGGTCGGCTCCAGGAAGATGGTGTCCGGCTTGACCTTGCCGGCCTGTTCGGCGGCATCGACCATGGCGACCGCAATGCGATCCTTCACACTGTGGGCAGGGCTGTAGAACTCCAGCTTGGCGAGCACGGTCGCCTGCGCGCCCTCTGTCACCCGGTTGAGTTTCACCAGCGGCGTGTTGCCGACCAGTTCACTGACATTCTGCGCAATGGCCATTTCTATATTCCTGAAAAATAGGTTTCACACATGGACTAGCCTCTAACGAGCATATTAGCCCGATTGCGGCCGACTGCGCGCGCGCAGTTTGTTCTAAATTAGGGCAAATTCGCTATATCCTGCATGTTGTTGCCCAATGGACCGGCCCACGCTGCCCGACCGAGAGTCACACCATGCCCCAGTCGCTGAAAAAACTGCTTGCCCTCGAAATCGCTCACCGCATCGATGCCATGCGGACGTGCCGCAAGCGCGCGCTGCGCGGTGAGGATGCCGAGTCGCTGCACAATCTGCGCGTCGCGCTGCGCCGCCTGCGCAGCCTGACCCGGCCGCTGCAGCCGCTGCTGACGCCCCGCATCCGCCGCATCGAACGCCGGCTCAAGCGGCTGGTGCAGGACACCAATGCCCTGCGCGATGCGGAAGTCCACCAGCAATGGCTGTCGCGCCTGGCACCGGACCTGCCGCCGCCGTCGCCACGGCGCAAGGATGCCGCCCGGCTGAGCCGGGCCCTGAAAAGCGGCCGGCTCAAGCGCGATCTGAACCTGCTGCGCGAGCGGCTGCCGCGGCAACTGGCGAAAACGCCGAAATTCGCACTGACCCGGCTGCTGGCCGGCGGCTGCGACGCGGCCCAGATCGAACTGGCGCATGCGCTGTCGCGCAGCGGCTTTGACGATGCCGTCCCGCAGGACCTGCACAACAGCCGCCTGCTGACCAAACGGGTGCGGTATCAGGCGGAAAGCTATGCGGTTCTGCTCGGTGACAGCCGGCTGGCCTTGCTGGCCACGCCGTGCCGGGAACTGCAGGATGCGCTGGGCGATCTGCGCGACCTCGAGGCCTGTGCCGCCTCCCTGCCGCAGGCAGAACAGAAACGGGCCGCGGCCCGGGTCCGCCAGGCCCGTGCCGAATGCCGGGAACGCGCGCGGCTGGCCTGGCAGGACATGCACGACCGGCTGGCACCGACCCCGCTCGAAGACTGAACACAAAGGGGGCACCGGCGGTCATCGTGGGGGAAACCCCGCTTCGTGCGTGCGTCCTTCAATCCCTGCAGCAGCAAGTGAAAAGCCCCCCGTTCATATGGACTGAACGGGGGGCTTTTCATTTTACGGTCTGGCAGCGGCGGCAGGTGGTGGTGCCGGCTCCGGCTCCGGTGCCGGCGGCGCTTCCTGCCACGGCATGGACACCGGCTTGCCGCTGATGCTCATCTTGCCGTCCTTCCAGTTCATCCGCGTCCTGACCTGGCCATTCTGGATGGTCAGGTAGTGCCCTTCCTGCCAGATCTCCAGTTGCGAAGCGAGCAGGTTGCGGGCCAGATCGTCGATCTCGTCCACGCTCGGCGGGTTCTCGGCCGTTTCGTCGACCACGAACAGATTGCGCGCCTGCGCGACCACCATCGACTCCAGCGTCAGCTTCGGCACTTCGATGCTGGCATTGGCTTCGACCTTGGCCAGGAAGTCCGCCGGCTTGTTCAGGTCAGCCTCGCGCAGATTGTTCAGCGCCAGATCGCCGGAAGCCTTGACCTCGCCGGCCGGCAGCTTCAGGTAGAAATCGTTGACCAGCAGCTTCGGATTGTTGGTCAGCAGCGGCAGCCCGTTCTTCTTGATGGTATCGATGTACTGCTGGCGCAAAGCGGCCGGCTCGACCCCCTCGAACGGAATCGCCGACAGCGCCTGGTCCAGCCTGACCAGCGTCGGGCCGTGCAGGTGGTTGGCCGACACGTCGAGCCGCATCGGCCCGTAGCTGTTCTGGTCCACGCTGAGGTGGGCAAACGACAGCTTGCCGCGGGTGTTGACGAAATCGTCCTGCTCGCTGGTGACGATCTGGTAGCGCAGCTGGTCGAGCACCGCCCTGGACGGCTTGATCTCGCCCACCGGGTTGATGAACTCGCCGACGCGCATGCGCGTCAGCAGGTACACCAGTTCGTTCAGCTTGATCTCGTACGGCAGGCTTTCCTTGGCGTCGAGGCTGACCTTGACGACGGACATCTCCGACGAGCCCAGCGTCACCCCGGTCTGGCCCGGGCGATGGCTGGACTGGTAATGCACCCCGTCCAGCGCGACGCGGCCCTTGGTCGCGGCCTCGACATTCAGCCCCGGCACCTTGACGTCGACCGCGTACTCCTTGTAGCCCGGCTCGTAGTCGATCCGGGTGTCCAGCCCCTTCCAGTCGACCTTGACCCCGGCCAGCGGCTCTTCATAGTCGAATTTCGGAATGCTGGCGGTCAGCGTGCCGCCACCGCCGAAGTTCAGCCGGTTGATGACCGTGATCGGCGGCTTGTCGCCAAAGAACTTCTGCAGCGTCTTGCGCGTCTGTTCGCTCATCGCGAACTCGGTGGTCACCACCGCGCGTCCCGGACGGAAGCCGAAGTCGCCGATTTCCGGCAGCGGGCCGTGCTTGATGTGATTGGTGTAGCGCACCGTGGTATCGAGCCACTCGGCCGCATTGGCCGGCAGCATCGACAGATACGGCGTGAACAGCTTCTTGTTGAACGTCAGCTCGGTCGTCTCGGTCGAACTGAACCAGCCGCGCTGGTAGCTGTGCGACTTGACCACGAACAGCGGCACGCTCTGCAGCAGGCGATACTGCTCGGCCAGCGTCTGCTCGGTTTTCAGGCCGAACCAGTAGGAACCGCCGCCCCAGGCAACGGCGGCAACGACGACGCCGGCGGCGGCCTGCTTGAGGCCACGGCTGCGGAACACGGACAAAAAGGTATGCGAGGACATGGCGCGGAATGTTACACGACTCACCCCGGCTGGCGCAGCCAATGTGGCGTATCGCTGTGTACCGTTCCTCCGGCCGTCGCCACCCGCACCGTCGGCCCCCACCCGTTTCACAGTCTGTGTAGAATGGAGTTTCTGCTCCAATATTGAGATACATCAATGGAATACCTGAATGGCCTTGTCAACTGGCCATGGTGGGGGTACGTGCTGTACACGCTGGCCGTGACCCACGTCACCATCGCCTCCGTCACCATCTTCCTGCACCGTCACCAGGCGCACCGCGCGCTGGACCTGCACCCGATCGCCAGCCACTTCTTCCGCTTCTGGCTCTGGCTCACCACCGGCATGGTGACCAAGGAATGGGCGGCCATCCACCGCAAGCACCATGCACGCTGCGAAACGGCCGACGATCCGCACAGCCCGCAGGTTCTCGGCCTGAAGACGGTCATGTGGCAGGGCGCCGACCTGTACCGCGAAGCCGCCAAAGACCAGGCGCTGCTGGACAAGTTCGGTCACGGCACGCCGGACGACTGGATGGAACGCAACGTCTATACCCGCCGCAGCGCGCTGGGCGTCGGCATCCTGCTGGTACTCAACCTGATCCTGTTCGGACCGATCGGCCTGACCATCTGGGCGGTACAGATGGCATGGATTCCGTTCTGGGCCGCCGGCGTGGTCAATGGCGTCGGCCACTTCTGGGGCTATCGCAACTTCGAGAACGAGGACGCCGCCACCAACCTGCTGCCGTGGGGCATCCTGATCGGCGGCGAGGAACTGCACAACAATCACCATACCTTCGGCACCTCGGCCAAGCTGTCGTACAAGTGGTATGAATTCGACATCGGCTGGATGTATATCCGGCTGATGGAAATGGTCGGACTGGCCAGGGTCCGCCGCGTGCACCCGGTACTGCTGCAGGGCACGCCGAAGCCGCAGCTCGATCTGGCCACGCTGCAGAGCATCGTCAGCAACCGCTATGCACTGGCGTCGCGCTATGCACGGGAACTGAAGGCGGCCTACCGCGCCGAGATCGACGCCATCCGCCGCCAGCACCCGGACATCTGCGCCCGCACGCTGCGCCGGAAGATGAAAGTGTGGCTGAAGCAGGAAGCCAGGGACACGCCGAGCACCGAACGCCATGTGCTCGATCGCGCGCTGGCGGTCAGCCCGACGCTGGACACCATCTATCGCATGCGCCAGGATCTGAGCCGGGTGTGGGAGCGTTCCAGCCTCAGCCGCGAACAGCTGCTGCAGGAACTGCAGGACTGGTGCGCCCGCGCCGAAGCCAGCGGCATCCGCCAGCTGGAGAACTTTGCCCGACGCCTGCGCGCGGTCGGCTGAGCGGACGCAGAAAGCCATGGCACAGGACAGCTCGCTTGCCGACTTCTGGGATACCCGCTACCAGCAGGGCGTCACGCCGTGGGACGCGGGCCAGGTACCGGTCGAGTTTGCCGCCTTTGCCGAAGAACAGCCGCGTGGCCGGGTGCTGGTGCCCGGCTGCGGCAGCGGCTACGAGGTACGCTGGCTGGCCGAACGCGGCCACGCCGTCAGCGCCATCGACTTCAGCCCCGCCGCCATCGCCGTGGCGCGCCAGGTCATCGGCAACGACAGCCTGCTGCGCGAGGCCGACTTCTTTGCCCTGGACGAGCCCGCGTACGACTGGATTTACGAGCGGGCCCTGCTGTGCGCGCTGCCGCCGCGCACCTGGGCAGACTGGGGCGCGCAGATGGCGCGCCTGATCCGTCCCGGCGGCCTGCTGGCCGGCTACTTCTTCCATGCCGACACGCCGAAGGGGCCGCCGTTCGGCCTGCACGACACCCGGCTGCGGCAATTGCTCGAACCCGGCTTCCGCCGCATCGACGATCGCCCGAGCGGTACCGGCCTGCCGATCTTCAGCGGTCGCGAGCGCTGGCAGGTCTGGCAGCGGCTGGACAACGCCGGCACCTGATCACCATCAAGCATCCTGCGACGGATTGCCGCACGCCACCGTCATGCCCCCCGCAGCCCGCCCGCCGCAGGTAAACTGGCGCCGCCATGCTGATGTCCCGCCCCCTGATTCCCGCTGCCGTATCGCTTGCCCATATTGCCGTTCTCGCGGCACTGGCCGGCGTGTGGGTGGTCGAGCGTGCGCCAATCCCGCCGCGACCGCTGCAGGCCATGCTGTACACCCCGGCGGTCGCCGCTCCGGTCGAGGCACCGCCGGCGTCGGCACCACCGGCACCACAGGCCCGACCGGCCGCCGCAACCGCACCGGCGCACAGCATCCCCACTCGCGAACAAGCTGACGCCCCGGCCGACATCACCCGGAAAACCCGCCCGCAGCCGCCCGCACCGACCGCGGCACCGGCGGCACCGGCGGCACCGGCCAGTCCGCCGGCAGCAGCGAGTGCCGCGCCGGACAGCAGCAGCGCCACGGCCGACGGCAGCGCAACCGCCAGTGGCGGTCAGGGCCGGCACGGCACGCAGGACAGCAGCGGCGACGGCCCGCACGAAGCCAGAATCATCAGCTCGATGTACAGCAATCGACCGCCGACCTATCCGGCAGCATCGCGCAGCCTCGGCGAAGAAGGCCGCGTCATTCTCAAGGTCCGCGTCAATGCGGCAGGACGGCCGGAGAGCATCGACATCGACACCTCCAGCGGCTTCCCGCGCCTCGACCGCGCCGCGACCGACGCCGTCCACCGCTGGCGTTTCGAGCCGGCGATGTCGCAAGGTCAGCCGGTCGCCGGCTGGGTCCGCGTCCCCATTCTGTTCCGGCTCGACAACAGCCGCTGATTTCTCCCCCTTTACCCCGTTCTGCAAGGACACCCCAATGAAGACCTTTGTATCCGCTGCCCTGTTGCTGCTGTCGAGCTCCGCCTTCGCCCACAGCTATACCGCCGGCGACGTCGCCATCGGCCACCCGTGGGCCCGCGCCACACCGGGCCCGGTCAAGACCGGCGCGGCCTACCTGACGCTGCAGAACAAGGGCAAGAGCGCCGACACGCTGCAGGGTGCCGACGGCGATGTCGCCGACCGGGTCGAAATCCACAACCATATCAACGACAACGGCGTGCTGAAGATGCGCCGGGTCGATGGCGTGAGCGTCGAACCGGGCCAGCGCGTGGCACTGCAACCCGGCAGCTACCACATCATGCTGATCGGCCTGAAAAAGCCGCTGCTGGCCGGCGAATCGTTCCCGCTGACACTGCACTTCAAGCGCGCCGGCGATGTCAGGGTCGACGTCAAGATCGAAGCGACCACCAGTGAGGCCCCCGCGGCCGACGCCCACGGCGAACACTGATCCGGACAGCATCCGGGCGGCAAGGATTCTGCTCCCTGTTTTGCGCACGCAAGTGCGCAGGACAGAGGGGGGCGTCCTTGCCGCCCTTTGCATTGCGGGGCAACGGTCATGAGGCAACGCCCTGCGAGTCAAGGCGTGCGGGCACAGGCATCCTCGCTACGGCCTTGCCCCGGGCAGTCTGGCCACCACCTTGATCTCGAGATCAAAGCCGTACAGCCAGGTAACGCCCACGGCGGTGAGTGCAGGATGGGGCGCCTCCCCCCAGTAATCGGGCAGGACCTTCCACAGGGTATCGAGCACGGCCTCGGGGTTGACGATAAACAGCGTGACATCGATGACATGATCAAAGCTGCAGCCTGCGGCTGACAGGATGGCGTTGAGATTGTCAAACGCCCGGCGGATCTGTGCTTCCAGACCGGGCTCGGGCGAGCCGTCCTCGCGGCTGCCGACCTGGCCGGACACGAAAAGAAAGCCGTTGGCGCGGATGGCGGGCGAATAGCGGTTTTTCTCGTACAAGGCCTGACGGCCGGCGGGAAAAACGACCTGGCGAACATTGCTCATGTAAAGTCTCGACCACGAAGTGACAGGAGCCGCCACTATCCGCGAGGGCCAGGCCGCGATAAACAGGCAACACTCCCCAGCGCTGTTTGTAAAATTCAAACAATCGACAGAGAGGGAGCGCGCCATTGGACCGTTTCGACGCCATGCAGGCTTTTGCCAGGGTCGTGGAGACCGGCAGCTTCACCAGGGCGGCGGATGCCCTGCACATCAGCCGGACCACGGCCACCCAGCTGGTCCAGCAACTGGAGGCGCGGCTGCGCGTGAGCCTGCTTCACCGCACCACGCGCAAGGTCGGACTGACCCCGGCCGGCAGTATTTATTACGAGCGCGTGGTCCAGCTGCTGGCCGATCTGGACCGGGCCGAGGCGGATCTTCCGCAGGCGCTGGGCACGCCCGCGGGCCGGCTGCGCGTCGACGTACCCGGGCCGCTGGCCAGCATGGTGCTGGTGCCTGCGCTGCCGGCGTTTTTTGAACGCTATCCCGGCATCGAGCTGCACATGGGTGCCGGCGATCGCATGGCCGATCTGCTCGACGAGAGCATTGATTGCGTGGTGCGCGGCGGACCCGTCACCGACCAGTCCCTGATCGCCAGACATGTCGGGGATCTGCAGATGTCGGTATACGCGGCGCCGTCTTATCTGGCCCGCAAGGGGCTGCCCGCACACCCGGGCCAGTTGGCGGGGCCGGAGCACAGCCTGGTCGGTTTTCTGTGGGAGTACCGCAATCTGCCGCAGCCTTATGCGCTGCGGCGCGGGAACGAGAGTATCCCCGTGCGCGGCCACTACGCCCTGGCGCTCAATGATGGCAATGCCTATCTGGCGGCCGGTCTGGCCGGGCTGGGCGTCGTCCTGCTGCCCGACTACATGGCCCGCCAGGCAGTCAGCGAGGACCGGCTGCAGCGTCTGTTCGAGGGCTGGCACGTCGACCCCATGCCCATACACGTGGCTTTTCATCGCACCAGGCACAGCAACGCGCGGCTGCGGGCCTTTATCGACTGGGTGGTCGAACTCATGGCCTCCCTCCGCTAGCGCGCAGCCCCGGCCCGACCCGGCCGGAAAACAATATGCTTGATAATATAATGTTATTTGTTATTATATTTGCCAGTGTATTGTTAACCCGGAGAACAACATGCAAGCCAATGTGGGCGGTCCCGACCGCATCCTTCGCATCATCGCCGGCCTGGCGCTGATCGCCGCCACGGCACTCGGCTGGATTGGCGCCTGGGGCTGGATCGGCCTGCTGGTCCTGGCCAGCGGCGTATTCCGTTTCTGCTTTGCCTACCGGCTGCTCGGTCTGAACACCTGCGGCAGTTGCTGCAGCGGCAAAACCTGCAAGAAAGCGGAGTAAATCCACATGAACAGCACCGATTACCGTGATCTGACCCGGACCCTTACCCAGAACCTGTCCGCGCTGCGCAGCGATCTGCCCGAGCTGATGAAAGGCTTCGGCGATCTCGGCCGCGCCGCCACCCGCGACGGCGCACTGGACCACAAGACCAAGGAACTGATCGCCCTCGCACTCGGCGTCGCCGCGCGCTGCGACGGTTGCATCGGCTTCCATACCCAGGCGCTGGTCAGGCTGGGTGCCAGCAAGGCCGAAGTCGAGGAAGCCCTCGGCATGGCGGTCTACATGGGCGGCGGGCCGTCGCTGATGTACTCGGCCAACGCCATCGCCGCCTTCGACGAATTCAGCGCCGCCGCCACCGACGCACGCTGACGCCCTGCCATCGGCCGGGGGCACCGACGCCACGGCAACCGCCGGTGCCCACCCTTGCAAGCAGCCCGCAACCGCCTTCATGGCGGTTTTTCCTTTCCCTTTCGGGAAGTTCCGGATATCCAGCGTTGCCGGGGCGGGGGGCCCGGACATACAATCAAGCGGTACTTTTCTGCATTTGCCGGCATCAATGCTGCTTTGGCTGTTATTTGCAGCTTTTTTACCGCGCCCCTCACTACGGAATCCGCAAGATGACGCTGCAACATCTTCTGCAAGACAAGCTCGCCGCCGCGCTCGCCGCCGCCGGTGTCCCCGACGCCCAGCCGCTACTGCAACCCGCAAGCCGACCAGAGTTCGGCGATTACCAGGCCAACGGCGTGATGTCCGCGGCCAAACAGCTGAAGATGAATCCGCGAGAGCTGGCGCAGAAAGTCATCGACAAGCTCGACCTGACCGGCATTGCCAGCAAGGTCGACATCGCCGGACCGGGCTTCATCAACATCACGCTGGATCCGGCCTTCCTGGCATCGCGCCTGGACCATGTACTCGAACAGCCGAAGCTCGGCGTCGAACCGCAGCAGCCGACCAAACGCGTGATGGTCGAATACTCGTCGCCGAACCTGGCCAAGGAAATGCACGTCGGCCACCTGCGCTCGACCATCATCGGCGACACGCTGGCCCGCGTGGTCGACTATCTCGGCCATGACCTGGTGCGTGGCAACCACGTCGGCGACTGGGGCACCCAGTTCGGCATGCTGACTGCCTACCTGGTGGAAACCCAGCAGGCCGGCAATGCCGCGCTGGAACTGAACGACCTGGAAGGCTTCTACCGCAAGGCCAAGATCCGCTTTGACGAAGACGCAGACTTCGCCGATCGCGCCCGCGACTACGTGGTGCGCCTGCAGGGCGGTGACGCTGACGTGCTGGCACTGTGGAGACAGTTCGTCGACGTGTCGCTGAAGCATTGCGAGGCGGTCTACCGCAAGCTTGGCGTCGGTCTGACCCGCGACGACGTGCGCGGCGAATCGTCCTACAACGACGACCTGCCGATCATCGTCCAGGAACTGCACGATGCCGGCCTGCTGACCGAAGACAACGGCGCCCAGGTCGTGTACCTGAACGAATTCAAGAACCACGACGGCGAACCGATGGGCGTCATCGTGCAGAAAAAGGACGGCGGCTTCCTGTACACCACCACCGATATCGGTGCCGTGCGCTACCGCCACAAGACGCTACACCTTGACCGCGTGATCTACGTGGTCGATGCGCGCCAGAGCCAGCACTTCCAGCAGATGTTCAGCATCTGCCGCAAGGCCGGCTTCGCCCCGGCCGGCATGTCGCTGGAGCACGTCGGCTTCGGCACGATGATGGGTGACGACGGCAAGCCGTTCAAGACCCGCACCGGCGGCACGGTCAAGCTGATCGAGCTGCTGGACGAGGCCGAGGAACGCGCCTTCGCCCTGGTCAGCGAAAAGAACCCGGATCTGGCGGAAGCCGAACGCCGCAAGATCGCCCACGCGGTCGGCATCGGCGCGGTCAAGTACGCCGACCTGTCGAAGAACCGCAACAGCGACTACATCTTCAACTGGGACCTGATGCTGGCGTTCGAGGGCAATACCGCCCCGTACCTGCAGTATGCCTACACCCGCGTGGCCAGCATCTTCCGCAAGGCCGGCGCCTTTGACGCCAGCGCACCGCTGCAACTGAACGAACCGGCCGAGAAACAGCTCGCGCTGGTACTGGCACAGTTTGGCGACACGCTGAATGCCGTGGCCGACGACTGCCTGCCGCACGTGCTGTGTGGTTACCTGTACCAGGTTGCCACCCACTTCATGCGCTTCTACGAAGCCTGCCCGGTGCTGAAGAGCGAAGGCGCCGTGCGCGCCAGCCGCCTGAAGCTGGCCCGGATCACGGCGGAAACGCTGCGTACCGGTCTGGACCTGCTCGGCATCGAAGTGCTCGAGTCGATGTAAGCCCGGGGAACGGGAGCCGGTTCGCGCCGGTTCCGTTCGCGAACCGCATGCCGGCGTGCCCCTTTCGGGACACGCCGGCATTTTTTTACTTGTCGACCCGGCCTGCCGTCCCCATCTTGTCCGCCAGTACATCGCACGGCACGATCGATACCGCCGCGCCCAATGGAGAATCCCTCAGCATGAATGCATCCTGGCTCGAATTCCTGGCCGCGCAAGGCGCGGTCGTTACCGATGGTCATGTCAGCGCCTTCGCCGGCCGCGACGCGCGCGCCGACAGCGGGCTGGCAGCGGCACACGCGCCGACCGTCACGCCGCTGACCCGGTTCGCCGTGCTCGATTTTGCCGGCGACGATGCGCAGGCCTTCCTGCAAAGCCAGTTTTCCAGCGATGTACGCCAGGTCGACGCGACCAGCGCCCAGCTGTCCAGCTACTCGACCGCCAAGGGCCGCATGCTGGCCAGTTTCCTGATCTGGCAGCGCGACGGCCGCTACCGGCTGCTGCTGGCCGCAGACCTCGCCAGCGCCATCGACCGCCGTCTCGGCATGTTCATCCTGCGCAGCAAGGTCAGCCATGCCCCGCTGACCGGACAGGTCCTGCTCGGCATCGCCGGCGAGCACGCCGCCCGCCGTGCCGGCGTCATCGCCCCCGCACCGGCCGCCGATTTCAGCCTGACCGCCTTCGACGGTGGCGAAGTCATCCGCCTGCCGGGCGAGCGCTTTGTCGTCATGGTCGCGGAAGACCGGGCGGCGGACGTCTGGCATGCGCTGCAGGAAGCCGGTTCGCAAGCGACCGGCGAAGCCGCGTGGGACTGGCACGACATCGCCACCGGCACCCCGTGGATCAGCCTGGCCACCCAGGAAGCCTTCGTGCCGCAGATGACCAATATGGAGCTGCTTGGCGCGGTCAATTTCAAGAAAGGCTGCTATCCAGGCCAGGAAATCGTCGCCCGCACCCAGTACATCGGCAAGGTCAAGCGGCGCATGCTGCGTGCCCATGTCGATGCCGATGCCAGCGCCGGCCAGGACCTGTACGCGGCGGAAACCGGCGAGCAGTCGATCGGCAAGATCGTGCAATCGGTGCCGGCCGCACACGGTGGCAGCGAAGTACTGGCGGTCGCGCAGCTGTCGGCCTGGGCATCCGGGGTGCATCTCGGCGCCCCGGACGGACCGGCGCTGACGGCCGGCACCCTGCCCTATCCGGTAGCGTAAATCACGGCGCTGACAGATAAGCATTCGTAATACCGGTGCGAACCGGCGATGCGGATCAATTGTCAGCGCAGGACGACTAATGCCACAATCGCGGCGCCCGACCGTGCAACGGAGAATGCCTCCCCGGCGGGACACCGAGGTCCTCCCGTGAAGTGGTTTTCGCTGTATCCGTCCTTCCTGCAACCCGCCAGGTCCGAGCCGCCACCGGCCCAGACCCAGATACTGCTGTGCGCGCTGGAACAGTGCGTCGACTCGGTAATGATTACCGACGCCAATGGCATCATCACTTATGTGAATGCCGCCTTCGAGCGCATCACCGGCTTCAGCAAGCGGGAAACCCTCGGCCGTACCGCCTCGCTGCTGCGTTCCGGCCGCATGAGCGCCGCTTTCTATGCCCAGTTGTGGGCACAGCTGCGCGCCGGACGGGTATTCAAGGCCATCTTCATCAATCGCCGGAAAAACGGCGAGCTGTACAGTGAAGAGAAAACCATCACGCCGCTGACCGACGAAAACGGTCAGATCACCCACTACATTTCCACCGCGCGCGATGTCACCGAACGCCTGCGCACCCAGGACCAGCTGCACCGGCTCAGTCATTTCGACCTGCTGACCGGGCTGAACAACCGCGGTGCCTTCCTGAGCCTCGGCGAGCGGGTACTGGAGCGGGCGCGGCTGGACAATCATCGCGTTGCCGTCGTCCTGGCCGACGTCGACCACTTCGGCCAGCTGAATGCCATTCATGGCCAGAATGTCGGCGATGCACTGCTGGTGGAAATGGCCGAGCGCCTGAGCCGGCTGTGCCAGAGCGAACACCTGGCCCGCACCAGCGGCCGCGGCTTTGCCTGGCTGATGACCGATCCGGCACCGGACACGGTGCTGACCCAGGCCATGCGCCCGCTGCAGAGCTGGCAGACCCCGTTCCCCTGCGACAATGTCTCGCTGCCGATCACCGTCTCGGCCGGCATCGCCCTGTTTCCGGACGATGCCGAGAACTTCTTCGACCTGCTGCACAAGGCGCAACTGGCCAAGCGGCTGGCCAAACAGGGCGGCGGCGGCATCAGCCAGCGCTACCAGCCGGAACTCGGTCTCCGCGAAAGCGGCGACAGCCGGCTGTGCGCCGAACTGCGTACGGCACTCGGCAACGCCGAGCTGTCGGTGTTCTACCAGCCAATCTTCGACCTGACCTGGAACCGGCTGGTCTCGGTCGAGGCGCTGCTGCGCTGGGATCATCCACAGCACGGCATGCTGTCGCCGGCAATCTTCCTGCCGCTGGCACAGCGCAGCGGGCTGATGCCGCAGCTGAACCGCTACGTCAGCGACATCGCCTGCACCGCCCTGTCCCGCATCAACGACGGCAGGGAACGGCCGCTGCGGCTGTCGATCAACCTGTCGGTGGGCCAGTTCGCCGACCCCGGGTTGCCGGACACCATGCGCCAGGTACTGACGCGTACCGGCTTCCCGCCCGGGCTGCTGACCGTGGAAGTCGACAGCGCGGCACTGAGCGGCCCGCAGGCGCGCCCGGACGGTGCGCTGACGGCGCTGGGCGCGCTCGGCATCGAACTGGCCATCGACGACTTCGGCCTCGGCCACCTGGCGCTGGAAGCCCTGCGCCGGCTGCCGGTGCAGGCGGTCAAACTCGACCGGCAGCTGGTCGGCCGGCTCGACAGTGACCCGCTGGCGGAAAATGTGGCTCGCGCCAGCCTGCTGCTGGCCCGGGAACTCGGCCTGACCCTGATTGCCGAAGGGATAGAAACGCCCCGCCAGATCCAGTGGCTGCAACAGCAGGGCTGCCATTTTGGCCAGGGTTATCTGCTGGCAAAACCGATGTCGGCAACGGCATTGGCGGAATATCTGGATTCCGACCAGTGTCGCTTTGGCAGCGAACTGCTATAAGCAACGGTTCATCATGCCGGGCTGAAAATACCCGGCGTCTTCTGCCCGGCAAGTTCCGTGACGATGCGCCGAAAATTCATCTGCACAAGTGTCCGTTCGTTCATCGGCACGTAAGAAATACCCCTTTTAATCGGGCGGGCAATCCTTCCGCCGGCCAATTTACAAAAAATTGACAAATATCAGCCCGCAAATGACCCCGGGGGTCTTTTCAAAGCCGGCAAAAACTATTATTTTCCGGGGTGTTTCTTGACAAACAGAAACCTGTTTCGCTAACGTGAAGCAAGTTTCCGATTCACCCGCACAAAAAGGCAGAACACAATGGACTTCCAAAACATGGAATACACCGAACTCCTGACGCTGAAGGCGCAGATCGAGTTCGAAATCAAGCGTCGCGAATCCGAAGAAAAGAGCAAGGCCCGCAAACAGATTCTCGAACTGGCCAAGACCTACGGTCTGGAACTCGACGAAGTGCTGGGCAAGGTGGCTACCACCACCCGCAAGCCGGTTGAAGCCAAATACCGCCACCCGGCCGACCCGTCGCAAACCTGGACCGGCCGTGGCCGCAAGCCGCGCTGGGTTGAAGAACTGCTGCAAAGCGGCAAGACGCTGGAAGACCTGGCCATCTGAGCCTGGCCATTGCCTTCCGAAAGCGGCAGAGAAATCTGCCGCTTTCGTTTTTTCAACACAACACGAATGGGCACATTATCCGGCCATTTCAAGACCAGCTGCATAATGAGAATCCATGCACGAATAGCGCTTGACCGGTCACAACACCGGCAGCGGAAAATTCGCGCATAGTGCCCTTTTCCCTTCGACGCAGGAGCCTGCCCGTGACCGATATCTCCACCCACATCCTCGACCAGCGCATGCGCAGCCCGGTATACAACGCGTCCGGCGTGATGTGCAGGGAGACTACGGAGCTTGAAGCCGTACGCCACAGCGATGCCGGCGCACTGGTCAGCAAAAGCTGCACGCTGGAGGCCCGCGACGGCAATCCCGAGCCGCGTTACGCCGCCACGCCATTCGGCAGCATCAATTCGATGGGCCTGCCCAACCACGGCTATCGCTATTATCTCGACTACGCCGCCCATTACGATTACACCGACAAGCCACTGTTCATCTCGATTTCCGGACTGAGCCTGGCGGACAATCTGCACATGCTCGACGCGTTCCAGCGCCTGAAACGCCCGCTGCTGCCGGAGGTGAATCTCTCCTGCCCGAACGTGCCGGGCAAACCGCAACTCGGCTACAGCTTTGACGACATGGCCACGGCGCTGACCGCCATCCACGCGGCGATGGACATTCCGTTCGGCGTCAAATTGCCCCCGTATTTCGATATCAGCCACTTTGAAATGGCGGCGGAAATCTTCAATCGCTTTGAACGTCTGAAGTTCCTTACCTGCATCAATTCGATCGGCAATGGGCTGGTGGTGGACACCGACAGCGAGACCGTGCTGATCAAGCCCAAGAACGGGCTGGGCGGCATTGGCGGCGATTATGTATTGCCAACGGCATTGGCCAACGTCAATACGTTCTATCGGCTGTGCCCGGACAAGCAGATTATCGGCTGCGGCGGCATCGGAGCCGGTGAGCAGGTATTCCAGCACATACTCTGCGGCGCAAGTGCCGTTCAGGTCGGTACCCGGTTGTGGGAAGAAGGCGCCGGCCTGTTCACCCGTCTCAATCAGGAGCTGGTGGCGATCATGCAGCGCAAGGGTTACCAGTGCCTGGCGGACTTCCGTGGCAAGCTGTGCACGCTTTAAACCGCTTAGTGGATGATGGAAAAGGGAAAAGTGCCGGCAAGGCCGGCCATTCCGGTCCGGACGTTCTGAATTCCTGAAGAAACGCTTGACGCTTCAATAAGGAAACCGTATAGTTCGCCTCCATCAATTCCCCGATAGCTCAGTTGGTAGAGCGCCGGACTGTTAATCCGTAGGTCCCTGGTTCGAGCCCAGGTCGGGGAGCCAGATTCAACGCCGTGAACCATTGGTTCACGGCGTTTCACGTTATGGGCCATCCCTTGCCATGAACTGGTACCTGTACCTGCTCGAATGCCGCGGCGGCAGCCTGTATACCGGCATCACCACCGATGTCGAGCGCCGCTATGCGATGCACGCGGCCGGCAAGGGGGCCCGCTATACCCGCCTGCATCCCCCCGAACGCATCGCGCTGGTCGTCGCCTTCGACAGCAAGTCCGACGCCCTGAAAGCCGAGTACGCCATCAAGCGCTTCAGCCCGGCCGAGAAGCGCCGCTGGATCGCCGAAGCCGGTGGCGCTGCCGGGCAGCCCCTGACCGCACAGGAAGACGGCCATCGGTAGAAACAGCGAAATCCACCAACTTGCCTGCCCCGGCGCGTACTGACCCTGATCGACCGCTATGCCAGGGCACACCACGAAAGCCGCACGGGCTTTCTCGCCCGTGCGGCCGTCCTGGCCATGCGCGACTGACCCTCAGCGCCGCGCCGACACCGGCTCCAGCCCCATCTCGGCCGGTGTGGCCGGCCCGGTCCTGGCTTCGCCGCTGACCGCCTGCAGGAATGCATGCAGCGCCTGTTTCTCCCGCAGCGTCAGCCCCAGCGGCCTCAGCTCGGGCGCCGCCTGCGGCAGATCGGGCCGGCTGGCGGCCGTCTGCACCATACCGGCATCGTACATGGCGATCACCCCCAGGTTCTCGGTCAGCGGAAACAGCCCGTTATGCATGTACGGACCGGTCAGCAGGATGTCGCGCAGTGACGGCGTACGGAATTTGCCCCGGTCAGCCGGGTCACCGGTCACGGCGTAACGGCCAAGGTCCTCGAGTTCGCGGCCGAAATAATGCAGGCCGTTGCTGTGGAAACGGTTGTCGGACAGCAGCACCCCATTGTGGCAGTTGATGCAGCGCGCCTTGGTCCGGTACAGATGCAGCCCCCACAGCGCCCGGTCATCAAGCGCCATGCGCTCGCCCTTCAGGAAACGGTCGAAGGCGCTGTCATGGCTGATCAGCGTGCGCTCGAACGTCGCCAGTGCCCGTGCCATGCGCAGCGTATCGACCCGCGCATCACCAAAGGCCGCCGCAAACAGCGGCGCATACCCAGGCTGTGCCGCGATGCGGGCGACTGCACGCGCCAGCGGCTGGTGCATTTCCAGCGGATTGCTGATCGGTCCCAGCGCCTGCGCTTCCAGCGAGCCCGCCCGGCCGTCCCAGAACAGCGACGTGGCATAGGCACTGTTCAGGATGCTCATCGAATTGCGCTCGCCACGCTGGCCGAGATGGCCCAGCGAGACCGCGCGCCGGTCGGTCCAGCCGGTGGCCGGATTGTGACAGCTGGCGCAGGACACCTGCCCGTTGCGCGACAGTTGCGGATCGAAGAACAGCCGACGCCCGAGTTCGACCTTCTGCGGAGAGTACGGATTGTCGGCCGGGAACGGCACGGGGGGCAGCAGGCCCAGATCGGCGAAGCCGTCGCGCACCGACGCATCGATCTGCGGCGGCGGCCAGTCCGGCTGCCATGACTCGCCCGGGCGGTAGCGCGCGTACTGCGCCCGCCATTGCGCCAGTTGCGCCGCCGACGGCGGCAGATCCTCCCCCACCGCGGCCGCTGGCGGCCGCAGGAAGGCGCCAGACGGGCCGGACCGGCGGGCCGGCACGACCGCCGGCTGCCCGCGCACCAGCCGCACGGCACCGGCACGCGTCGGCAACAGACTGGTGGCCGGCAGCTCGCGGTGGGTATCGTCGAACCACACGGCGCGCACGCCGCCGACCCGGTGCAGGGTCGAACTCCAGTAGAAGGTCGGCAGCGCATCCGGAAACGCCCGCCGGTCGATGGCCGGCCGCGACGGCCGGGTGGCAACACGGGACAGATCGAGCAGCGATTTCAGCTCGTCCTCGTCCGGCAGCCGCCAGTCGTCATGGCCGCACAGCCGCGCGGCATTGACCGCCGCCACATACGACGGCGCATCGCAGCGGGGCAATGCCGCATCGCAGCGCCCGGCCTCGCCGCCGCGGCGGCTGTCGACCGGCAGATACACATGGTCGCGCGCGCGCAGCCCGGAGCGGGTCTTCCGCTCCCAGAGCAGACCGGTACGCCGGTCGAGCACGCAGGCCACCTCGCCAGTGCGCCCGCCAGTCTGCGGCACAAAGCGCAGACCGTCATCGCCGCGTGCCATGGCCGGCAGGGCGGCGCCCAGCGCCAGCGCTCCCGGCAGCAGATACTTGAATATCGACATGTGCCAGCCCTCCGTCAGAACCGATAGTTGGCTTGCAGCCAGATTTCGCGACCATTGCCATACTGGTCGTTGTTGCGCTTGATCAGCGGCGAGGTCGACACCAGCACCGGCTGGCGGTTCAGCACATTGAGAATGTCCACCGTCAGTTCCAGCTGGCGCCAGAACGTCGGCTGCCAGACCAGCCGCGCATCCCAGGTCCAGTACGACGGCAGCGTGCCCTCCTGGTACATATCCAGCTGGTCGGCCTTGTTCACGCCGACATAGAACACGTCGTCGCGCTTGCTCAGCCAGTTGAAGCGGTTGTTCCAGCGCAGCCCGATGCCGTTCCAGCCGGCGTTGAGATCGAGCGTGACCCGCGACGGCTGGTTGAAGTTCGCCGTCGGGCGGTCGGCAGCATCGATCAGCCTGCCGTTGTAGTAGATCTGCCCGTTGTCGACCCCGGTGTCGTCATAGCCGTCGACCAGACTGTTGTTACTGCGGAAACGCTCGTAGCTCAGTGCCAGCCGCATCTGCCAGTCCGCGCCCAGCGCCCGCCACGGCCGCTGGTTGGCGAGGCTGAGCCCGAACGAATCGGTGCGCGACTCGCCGTCGTTCACATACTCGTAGCCGAGCAGCACGTTCTTGCTGTCGCGCAGCGCCCGCTTGTTGATTTGGTCGCGTCCCTCGCGATGGACATAGGACAGCACGCCCTCCAGCCCGGCGAACTGCTGGGTCAGCGCCAGCGAGCGCTCGTCGTTGTACGGCGTATCCAGGTCGCGGTAGCGCGAGATCTCCCCGCTGCCCGGCGAGGCCACCGGCAGGCCGGCGCTGTTCAGTACCGACTCGGTCAGTTTGCTGACCCGCTCGCGCAGCGCCAGATCGAGCACGTTGTCGCCGTAATAGCGCGCCATGCCGAACGTGACCACCGACTGGCGGCTGCCGAACAGGTCCCAGTCCAGCCGCGTCCGCGGCGACAGATTGCTGTTGCCCAGATAGCTGTCGCGGTCGAAACGCAGCCCCGGGGTCAGACTCACCCGCCCCCAGCGCATCTCGTCGGCCAGCCACAGTGCCCGGCTGTTGTAGGACACGCCGACCTGGCCAGCGTGATAGCGGGTCAGGCTGGTGATCTTTTCGCTGCCGTTGGCCTGATGCGTCAGCCGGTACGAGCTGGTGTCATTGAAGCGCTGGTAGTCGACCTCGACCCACTGACTGTCGACCCCGACCGACAGCGTGTGCGCCACCGGCCCGGTCAGCAGCGGATCGAGATCCAGCCGCGCCTTCAGCGCCCAGCTGTCGCGGGTTTTCTGTTCCTTGCCCAGCCCGCCGGTGGTGAACTGGGTGCGGGTGCTGGCGAAATAGTGGGTGACCAGATCGTCGCTGTTCGAGGTGCGGCTGTCGTCGAAACGGTCCCAGCCCAGCTGGAAGTTGAATTTCGCGCCATTCAGGCGCTGATCCAGATTCCACGCCACCCCGGCCGCATCATGCTCGTTGTCCCAGCGTGAATCGACAAACAGCGAATTGGCCCGCTGCTCGCGGCGGGCGCTGTACTTCAGCGTCAGATCGGTCACCGTATCGCTGTCGATCCACCAGCTGAGCTTGCCCAGCAGATTGTCGACCCGGTCCTGTTCGGTCGAGGTGCCGGCCACCACACTCTTGTCCAGGCTGACCGAGCTGGCGCGGCGGATATCCGACTCGCGGCGCGACAGGCCGAGGACCACGCCGAAGCGGTCATCCAGCTTGCGGTCGACATTCAGCGAATAGAAGCGCTTGCGCCAGTCCGGGGTATAACCGGACATGCCGAGATCGTAGTTCGACTGGTTGCCGTCGCTGACCCGCTGTTCGCTGAGATTGGAGCCACTCATGCGATAGCCGACATCGACACTGTCCTGGCCACTGGCCCGCTTCAGCCGCGCATCGACCACACCGCCATTGAAGCGGCCGTATTCGACCGGAATATTGCTGTCGAACACCCGCACTTCGCCCAGCAGGCGGGTATCCAGGAAATAGGCCTGGCTGTTGCTGGGAATGTTCCTGACCTGCAAATTGCTGTTCTTGTTGGCCGGATTGATATTGTTGCTGCCATCCATGCCGTCGATCTGGAACAGGTTCTGGTACGGGCTCGCACCATGGAACGACAGGTCCTCCGGCGCCAGCGAGCCACGCGTCAGCGAGCCCCCGGCGCTGCTGTTCTGGCGCACGGCCGGATGGGTGGCCAGCAGTTCGCTCAGGTCGCCATTGGCCGCCGGCGTATTGCGGATATCGTCGGCGCTCAGCAGCGCCCGGCCCGGCGCCAGCGGCGGACGCCGGTCGCTGATCACCACCACCGGCAGGCGGATTTCATCGCGCAGGCGGTCGGCGATCACCACCACCGCCGGCAGGCTGTCAGGGTTGCCGTCAGCGCTCCGGCCATCCGGGCGCAGCACGAAGCCGTCGCGGGCATCGCCGGCGACCTCGATGCCGCTGCCGACCAGCAGCTGCTTCAGCGCATCGAGCAGCGAATAGCGACCGTCCAGCCCGGCGGTCTGCCGGCCGGCCGCAATATGGGAACCGAACGAAATCATCACCCCGGCCTCCCGGCCCAGCCAGTTGACCGCCGCCTCCAGCGAGCCGGCCGGGATCTGGTAGTAACGGGTCTCCGCGGGCAATCCGTCGGCCCGTGCCGGCGCGGCCGGCACGCACAGCGCGGCCCCCAGGGTCATGCCGATCAGGACGCGCCGGAATGGCGCCGGAACGGAAAGTCTTCGCCGATGCATGTCTTCTGTCTCTCTGTGCAGTGGAGTTCTCCCTCTGCTGTCACGCGAGACGAAAAAACGGACCATGAAAATACGGATTATTTTCAGATGGCGACCGGAGCGGGCGGGCGCGGATACAGCCCGACCCACAATCGGGTGCGCTGGCGCAGCTCCAGCCCCAGCCCGCTGGCGAGCAGATGCAGGATGCGGTCGGTATCGGCCAGCGGATAGGTGCCGGAGACGCGCAGCCCGGCAATGGCAGGGTCGCAGTGGATCCAGCCATGCCGGTAGCGCCCCAGTTCGGCAAGCAGATCGGCCAGCCGCCAGCCGGACACCACCAGCATGCCGTCGGCCCAGCTGGCGTCCTCCGCCGCCAGCACGACGTTCGACACGATGCCTGCCGCACGGAAGCGCACCTGTCTGCCTGCAGGCAGCGACAGGGGCCGGGCCGCAGACGGACAGAGCCGCACCGCGCCGGTGTGCACGCCGAGCGTGTCGCTGTCCCCGCCGGCCCGCAGCACGAACTGCGCCTCAACGGCCTCCGCCCATCCCTGCCCGCAGGCAAGACGCAGCGGCCGCCCGGCGCGGGCCGACACGCTGGCCAGCACTTCGCCGCGCAGCAGCGTGACCTGATGCCTGTGCGGATCGCGGCCCAGCGCAATGGCGCTGTCGGTATTCAGCGTCAGCCGCACACCGTCGGCCAGCGCCACGCTGCGCGTCTCGCCGACCCCGGTCAGATAATCGGCCTGCCACGGCTGCGCCCGCGCGACCAGCAGCGCCGACGTGCCGCCGACGGCCAGCACGCCCAGCGCCTGCAATGCACGGCGGCGGGCCGGCGAGGCCGGCCGCTCCAGCGTATCGCGCGCGGCGCCGGGCGGCAGTTGCCGCCAGCGCGCCCGCACCGTCTCGATCCGCTGCCAGGCCTGATGGTGAACCGGGTCGGCGTCCAGCCACGAACGCCACTGCGCCAGCCGCTGCGGCGTCGGCGGGCAATCGGCGAACTCGACCAGCCAGGCCACCGCCTGACCGGCCACTGCGGCGCTGAACGGCGCGGCGCGGCTCATTGCGGCAGCTCGGCGAAATAACACTGCATCGCCGCCCGGCTCATGTGCCGCTTGACCGTGCTGACCGAGATGCCGAGCCGGGCACCGATCTCGGCATAGCCGAGGCCATCGAGCTGGGACAGCAGAAAGGTGCGCCGCACCGCCGCCGGCAATCCGTCCAGCAGCCGGTCCAGCTCGCACAGTGTTTCCAGAATCATGAGCCGCGTTTCCGGTGGCGGCGCCACCGGTTCCGGCAGGCCGGCGAGCGTCTCCAGCCAGGCGCGCTCGATCTCGGCCCGGCGGTAGTGGTTGGCCAGCACGCGTCGCGCCACCGTGGTCAGAAAGGCACGCGGTTCCTGAATCGCGCCGACATCACGCGACAGCAGTACGCGCACAAAAGTGTCCTGCGCCAGATCGGCGGCCTGCTCCACGTCTGCCAGCCGGCGGCGCAACCAGCCGGACAGCCAGTGGTGATGCCCGTGGTAGAGCTCGGCCACCACCGACGCCGCATGGGCAGTAGATGCGTCAGCCACAATCCCTCCGCGTCGGAAAAAACCCAAATAGTAATGAGAATCGTTCTATTCGTGAAGCATTAATTCCCATTCGGCATGCCGCCGATATAACCATCCGGCCGGCTGCAGCGCAGCAGAAGCCATTTGAGGCCGCGAACCGCTCTGCTACCCTGAGCGACCCGAATCCCGTCTCGCAAAGGACGCGCAATGGAATACGTCGCATTGGGCGACAGCGGCCTCGATATCAGCCGCCTGACTCTGGGCACCATGACCTGGGGCGAACAGAACACGGCGCAGGACGCCTTTTCGCAGATCGACCTGGCACTTGAACACGGCATCAACCTGATCGACGTCGCCGAGATGTACCCGGTCCCGCCCCGCCCGGAAACGCAGGGCGACACCGAGCGCATTCTCGGCCAGTGGCTGGCGCGCTCCGGCCGCCGCGACAAGGTGCTGATCGCCACCAAGGTGGTCGGCCCGATCAACGACCCGACCCGACCCAGTCACTTCCGTGACGGCAACACCCACTTCGATCGCGCCAATCTGACCGCTGCCCTCGACGCCAGCCTCAAGCGCCTGGGCACCGACTACGTCGACCTGTACCAGCTGCACTGGCCGGATCGCAATGCCAACTACTTCGGCAAGCTCGGCTACCCCTACCAGGACGACGCGCCGGACAGCGCCCCCATCGAGGAAACCCTCGCCGTGCTGAAGGAATTCATCGCGGCCGGCAAGGTGCGCCATATCGGTGTATCCAATGAAACCCCGTGGGGAGTCGGCCGCTTCCTGGAAGCCGCCCGTCATGCCGACCTGCCACGCATCGTGTCGATCCAGAATCCGTACAGCCTGCTGAACCGCAGCTACGAGATCGGCCTGTCGGAATTCGCCCACCGCGACGGCATCGGCCTGCTCGCCTATTCGCCGCTGGCATTCGGCGTCCTGTCCGGCAAGTACCTGAACGGCGCCCGGCCGGCCGGTGGCCGCCTGACCCTGTTCGACCGCTTTGTCCGCTACAGCAATCCGCAGGCCGAGGCCGCCACCGCGCAGTACGTCGCCCTGGCCGATGCCCATGGGCTGACACCGGCGCAACTGGCGCTGGCGTGGGTCAACAGCCGCCCGTTCGTACTCAGCAACATCATTGGCGCGACCACGCTGGCGCAGCTGGAAGAGAACCTGCGCAGCATCGATGTCACCCTCGACGCCACGCTGCTGGCCGGCATCGAAGCCATCCACACCCGGCAGCCGAATCCGGCGCCCTGACACCGTTCGTCGGCCTGTACGCCGACACGGGCTTGCCGACGGCGGGGTTTCTGTTATTCTTGTTACACGAATAACAGAAACCCCGTGCATGAGCGAAACCCCGAAACCCCGACAACGCAAACCCGGCGCCGGCCGCAAGGCCGGTACCGGCCAGTTCGGTGGCGAGCCGACCGTGATCGTCCGCCTGCCCGAGGCCGATCGCGACTCGCTGCTCGAGCTGGCCCGCCTGCGCTCCGAACGACGACGCGGCCTGTTCCCGCCACTGCCGGCCGACCAGGTCTACCGCCCGATGCCCGATGCGCCCCGGGTCGCCATCCCGCTGGCCGGCGTCTCGGTCCGAGCCGGCCTGCCGTCCCCCGCCGCCGACTTCGAGAGCGAGCAGCTGGATCTGAACGACTACCTGCTGCGCGATGCGCCATCGACCATCATGTATCGGGTCAAGGGCCTGTCGATGATCGGCTGCGGCATCGACGAAGGAGATCTGCTTGTCATAGACCGCAAGCTCGAGGCCGGGCACAATGACATTGTACTCGCCGAGATCCCGGGTGAAGGTGCCACGGTCAAACGCCTGTACCGCAAGGGTGGCCGCGTGGCGCTGCTGCCCGAGAACCCGGACTTCGAGCCCATGGAATTCTGCGGCGAGCAGGAGTTGCTGCTCGTCGGCGTCGTTACCGGCTGCATCAAGAAATTCCGCTAGCCCCGGTCCCGCTTACCTTTATCGCAGTCGTCACCGTATTGCGGAGGTCACCATGTCCCATCTGATGAACTTCATTCCCCGCCGCCTGGCGGTCTTTCCCACCGAACGCGAGGCGATGCTGTACGCACGGCAGAAGCTGGCGGAGGGCCTGAAACAGGTCAACGTCGTCGCCGGCAAGCATGGCTGGGTGGTCAACCGCGCCGGCCGCCTGAACTGAAACGCCGGCGGGCACCGTGACAGGTGCCCGCCTGAATGCCGCCCATGCAAAAAGCCACCGTCGGGACGGTGGCTTTTTACTTCGGTGTCACTGGAGGCGGGGGTCGGAATCGAACCGGCGTCTACGGATTTGCAGTCCGCTGCATAACCACTTTGCTACCCCGCCTTTGAACGGCACGGCAGGAACACTTCCTGCCGGGATAAAACTGGAGCGGGAAACGAGGCTCGAACTCGCGACCTCAACCTTGGCAAGGTTGCGCTCTACCAACTGAGCTATTCCCGCTTGGGGGTGAAAATCAGGCTGGAGCGGGAAACGAGGCTCGAACTCGCGACCTCAACCTTGGCAAGGTTGCGCTCTACCAACTGAGCTATTCCCGCATACCGTGATTTTCTGCCGCAAAGAAAGAAGTGGAGCGGGAAACGAGGCTCGAACTCGCGACCTCAACCTTGGCAAGGTTGCGCTCTACCAACTGAGCTATTCCCGCATACTTTCTCTTTGCCTCCCGCGTCGTTGCCGTCGCGAGAGATTGCGAATTATAGGGATTGCCGAATGGCTGTCAACCCCATCAGACGTCGATTTTTTTACCCGACAGCTCGACCGAAGCCATTTTCAGGTAATAAACCATTGACCACAAAGTAAGAATGGCCGCGATCACCATCAGCACATTTCCCAGCAAATTTGTATCGACATACGGAACCAGCGGCGCATCGGACAGCAGCAACAGAATGGCAACCATCTGCGCCGTGGTCTTCAGCTTGCCGACGGTGGCCACGGCGACGCTCTTGCGCTGGCCAAGCTGCGCCATCCACTCGCGCAATGCCGAAATGGTGATCTCGCGACCGATGATGATCATCGCCAGGATGCTGTCGGTCCGTTCAAGGCGCACCAGCAGGATCAGCGCCGCCGCGACGATCAGCTTGTCCGCCACCGGGTCGAGGAAGGCGCCGAATGCCGAGGTCTGCCCCCAGCGCCGGGCGAGAAAACCATCGAGCCAGTCGGTCACCGCAGCGAACGCAAAGATCAGCGCCCCGACCAGATTGGCCGTTTCCACCTGGATCCAGCTTACCGGCAGGTAGAACACCGCCACGAACACCGGGATCAGCGCCACGCGCATCCAGGTCAACAAGATAGGAAAATTAAACGGCATCGCTCGGTCTTCGGTTGTCTTCCGCACGGCTCAATGCAGCGCGGCATGTATTTTTTCCGCCAGCACGCGGTTGATGCCTTCCACCTGGGCGATATCGTCCACGCTCGCCGCCGCCAGCCCCTTCAGGCCGCCGAACCGGGTCAGCAGCCGCTGCCTGCGCTTGGGACCCACGCCGGCAATCTGTTCGAGCGAAGAAACGGTGCGCGCCTTGGCCCGGCGCGCGCGGTGGCCGGTGATGGCGAAGCGGTGCGCTTCGTCTCTTACCGTCTGGATCAGGTGCAGTGCTGGATGGTCTTTCGGCAATTGTATCGCCTTTTGCTCGCGAACCAGTATCAGGGTCTCCAGACCGGGCTTGCGCGCCTCGCCCTTGGCCACGCCGACAATGGGCAGATCGTTCAGGCCCAGCTCGTTGAGCACCTCCAGCGCCACCCCGACCTGGCCCTTGCCGCCGTCGATCAGCAGCACGTCGGGCAGCTTGCCCTCGCCGGCGGCCAGCCGCGCATAGCGCCGGTTCAGCGCATCGCGCATCGCCGCATAGTCATCGCCCGGCGTGATGCCGCTGATGTTGAAATGGCGGTACTCGCCCGGCTGCATCGCGCCCTTGTCATAGACCACGCAGCTGGCCACGGTCGCCTCGCCCATGGTGTGACTGATGTCGAAGCACTCCAGCCGCTCGACATTCTCGTAGCCCAGCGCCTCGCCCAGCGCGGCCAGCCGCGCCTCCTGGGTCGCCTGGCCGGACAGTCGCTGCTCGATCGACAGCCGGGCATTCTTCTCGGCCATATCGAGCCAGACCCGGCGTTCGCCATTCGGGTTCGACACGATGGCCACCCGGTGGCCGGCCAGGCTGGCCAGCGCTTCGGTAACGACGCCGTCGACCGGCTGGTTCACATAGATGACGCCGGGCGCCGGCTGGCGGCCGTAATGCTGCAGCAGGAAAGCCTCGACAATGCCGCGCTCGTCCATCTCGTCGGCGTTGTCGGGGAAAAAGCGCTTGTCCCCCAGATGACGCCCGCCGCGGATCATGACCAGGTTCACGCACGGCATGCCCTGCCACACCACACAGGCAGCGACATCGCAGTCGATCTCGCTCGAATTGCTGCTGACGTACTGGCGCTCCTGCACCCGGGCCAGCGCCTGGATCTGGTCGCGCAGCTCGGCCGCCTTCTCGAACGCCAGCTCGGCACTGGCCGCCACCATGTCCGCCGTCAGCTCGTCGATCAGTTCGCTTTGCCGGCCGGACAGGAAGTCGGACGCGCGGCGCACGTCGGCACGGTAGTCGTCGTCAGAGATCCGCCCGACACAGGGCGCGGTGCAGCGCTTGATCTGGTACAGCAGACAGGGCCGCGAGCGGTTGGCGAACACCGCATCCTCACAGGTTCGCAACTTGAAGACCCGCTGCAGCACATGAATGGCCTCGCGCACCGCCAGGCCATTCGGGTACGGGCCAAAATACTGGTGCTGCCGGTCCAGCGCACCGCGGTAATAGGCCAGTTGCGGATAGGCATGACCGGACAGCATCAGGTACGGATAGGACTTGTCGTCGCGGAACAGGATGTTGTACTTCGGCGTCAGCGACTTGATCAGGTTGTTTTCCAGCACCAGCGCCTCGGCCTCGGAACGGGCCACGGTGGTCTCGATCGACGCGATCTGGCGCACCATCAGCCGGATGCGCGGGCTGAGGTCGGACTTCTGGAAATACTGGCTGACGCGACGCTTCAGGTCGACGGCCTTGCCGACATAAAGCACCTGCGCATCCGCGTCCAGCATGCGGTAAACCCCCGGCAGGTTCGGCAGGGTGGCGAGTACGGGTTTCGGATCGAACATCGGAAAGCAGACAGTAACAATTTGGTGAATCGGGGTTACAACGCGGCAGTCGCCAGATTTTGCCCAACGAATAGCACGCCCGGTATAATGTTTTTTTGCCGCAAAGGAAACACGATGCGCATCGTCCAGAAAGCGTATACGTTCGACGACGTTCTGCTGGTTCCCGCCCACTCCTCCGTTCTTCCGCGTGACGTCAGTCTCGCCACCCAGTTCACCCGCAACATCCGGCTGAATCTTCCGCTCGTGTCCGCCGCCATGGACACCGTGACCGAAGCCCGCCTCGCCATTGCCCTGGCGCAGGAAGGCGGTCTCGGCATCGTGCACAAGAACATGTCGGCACAGAAGCAGGCGGCCGAGGTCGGCAAGGTCAAGCGTCACGAGTCCGGTGTGGTCAAGGACCCGATCATCATCCGTCCGGACATGCTGGTCCGCGACGTCATCAAGCTGTCCCGCGAACACAAGATCTCCGGCCTGCCGGTGATCGAGAACGGCACCGTGGTCGGCATCGTCACCAACCGCGACATCCGTTTCGAGAACCGTCTCGACACGCCGGTTCGTGACATCATGACCCCTCGCGACCGTTTGGTCACGGTCCGTGAAGGCGCCTCGCTTGAAGACGCGCGCGAACTGATGCACGCCCACAAGCTGGAACGCGTGCTGGTCGTCAACGACGCGTTCGAACTGAAGGGCCTGATCACGGTCAAGGACATCATCAAGACCAGCGAAAAACCGCTGGCCTGCAAGGATGACCAGGGCCGTCTGCGCGTCGGCGCCGCTGTCGGCGTGGGTGAAGGCACCGAAGAACGCGTGACGCTGCTGGTCGAAGCCGGCGTCGACGTCGTCGTGGTCGACACCGCCCACGGCCACAGCCAGGGCGTGATCGATCGCGTGCGCTGGGTCAAGCAGAACTTCCCGCACGTCGAAGTCATCGGCGGCAACATCGCCACCGCCTCGGCTGCGCGCGCACTGGCAGACGCCGGCGCCGACGCGGTCAAGGTCGGCATCGGCCCGGGCTCGATCTGCACCACGCGTATCGTCGCCGGTGTCGGCGTGCCGCAGCTGACTGCCGTGTCTAACGTCTGCAAGGAACTCGCCGGCTCCGGCATTCCGCTGATCGCCGACGGCGGCATCCGCTTCTCCGGCGACATCAGCAAGGCCATCGCCGCCGGTGCGAACACCGTCATGCTCGGCGGCCTGCTGGCCGGTACCGAGGAAGCCCCGGGTGAAATCGAACTGTTCCAGGGCCGCTCGTTCAAGAGCTACCGTGGCATGGGTTCGCTCGGAGCCATGCAGCAGGGTTCCAGCGACCGCTACTTCCAGGACAACGAGGCGAATGCCGACAAGCTGGTTCCGGAAGGCATCGAAGGTCGCGTGCCGTACAAGGGTTCGGTCATTGCCGTCATCCATCAGCTGATGGGCGGTCTGCGCTCGTCGATGGGCTATTGTGGCTGCGGGTCGATCGACGACATGCGTACCCGTGCCGAGTTCGTCGAGATCACCTCGGCCGGCATGCGTGAAAGCCACGTCCACGACGTGACCATCACCAAGGAAGCACCCAACTACCACGTGGATTGATGCAGGCGGCCGTTTGCCATGGCAAACGGCCGGTGCCCGCCACGCAAAAGGAGCTGCAGCTGCAGCTCCTTTTTCTTTGGCACAGACCGACTCAGTCCAGCGTTACCGGCTCGACAACGATACCGGCGCGCAGCCCGGGCCTGACAGTCGGGTTCGGGAACAGGATGCGCTCGCCGCCGCCCTCGGCGATCCAGCGTTCCTCGCCGTCCTCGGCAATGACAAAGCCCGCCGCCAGCGGGGTGAAATTTTCCACCGAGTCGGCCAGGTTCAACCGGAACGCTTCGCTGCGCTTGACCAGATCGTACCTGGCGCGGAACAGCGGCAGTGCCGGATCGAAATCGGCCTTGCCATCGTCGGCCCCTCCGAGCAGCGCCCGCAACGCGCGGTCAATGCCGGCAAAACGCGAGAGGTCGTTGTGGCCGAACGGCCGCGCCTTGCCCAGCTCCAGCGTATAGGCATCCACACCGAGCCGATGGCTGGTGAAGTAGCTGAATGTCGCCGCCGGCGCACTGTGCAGCAGCACGGCTTCGATGCCGGCCTGGCCGAGCCAGCCGAGCCGGGCACGCGCGGTCGGGCGCTCGTGCAGATACGGCTGAATGGCGAATTTCTCGAACAGCGAGCCGCGAATCGCCGTATGCAGATCCAGATGCAGCCGCGCGCCATGGCTGGATGAAAAAAAGGTGGTCGCGGTCTGTTCCAGCCGCCGCGCATGCGCAGCCTCGCGCATGTCGGGCTGGGCAGCATGCCGGCCATCGAACAGCCGGTTCAGGTCGTAGTCCAGATAGCGCTCGCCGCTGCGCAGCGCATCGGGGTTGCCGAGCTGCACCCGCGCGCGTCGCGCCAGCGTCAGCCGGCCATGCAGCAGGTCATCGATGATGGCCATCACCACCTCGACCGGTGCCGTTTCATTGCCGTGGATGCCGACCGTCAGCAGTACGTCGGTATTCGATGCGCCGGCCTGCGCCGGCAGCAGGTCGAACACGCCATCGGTCACCATCCGCAGGCTGCCGCCTGCGGCCAGGGCGAGATCGGGTACGGCACGGCCGGCCAGGGCGTCATCGAGCAGGCGGGCGGCGGTATAGTCGGGGGTCTGCATGGCGGCTCTCGGAACGGAAGTCGACCGATTGTAGGCATGGATTGCCGTCGTGACGATGCCGTGACGCGGTTTTGACCGCCCATGGCGGAAATCGCCCGCTCCCCGGCATCGCCGACAGCGGTGCTAGAGGCCGACCGAACGCAACGCCTGCGCCACATGCGAGCGGGTCGGCAGGCCGGTGATGCCGGCCAGCAGCCGGCCGGTTTCCGCCAGCCGGCCCAGATCCACCCCGGTCCTGACCTCCAGCCCGTCGAGCAGATAGACCACATCCTCGCTGGCCAGCGTGCCGGCGCAGCCAGGCAGCCACGGATTCGGCAGCACGCCGCCAGTCGCCGTCTCCACCGTCGTCACCCCGCACTGCAGGCTGGCGAGCAGATTGGCGATGCCCAGCCCGTAACTGTCCATCCAGCGCACGGCCAGTTTCTTTACCGGTACCCGCCGGTCCACGGCCTCGAACACCCGGCGGACCCGGTCCGGCGTCAGGTGACCGGTCAGATCGGACAGCACCACGCTGTCGCAGCCCATCGCATACAGCTCGCCGGCCACTGCCGCTACCGCCAGTGGCGACAGATCGCCCTCGTACGGGCAGCCGAACGCGCCGGCCACGCGGCCGCGCACCTTGAAGCCGGCCTGATTGATGGTGTCGATCGTGCCTGCCAGATGGTCGAGCACGGCAGCCAGGCTGCCGTCCAGATGCCGGCGCGAGAACGTCTCGCTGGCGGTCGCCCGGACCATCAGTTCGCCGGGCCAGTTGGCCGGCAGACGCGGCATGGCCGTCAGCGGGCCACCGCCTTCCGCCAGATAGCGCACGCCCTTGCGTGGCGGCAGCTCGCCCAGCAGCCCGGATTCGGCATCCAGAGCCCCCACGGCCAGCGTCGGCATGCCGGCATCGGTCAGCCGGATGGCGATATCGAGCTGGTGTGGCCGCAGTGCCACCCACGAAGGCAGCACCTCGCTCAGCACCAGATCGACGATATGGACCTGTTTCGGTAGTGTCTGCATGACTCCCTCCGCCCTCGCCGTCCCGAGGGGACCTCGGAAACCCCCGGCATCGCGTGATGACGGCGGCCCACCGGCGGGCTCAGCCCTTCTCTATGTAGCGCCTGAGCCGGGGATTGCCAGTCCGATCCGCAATCAGTCGATATCGAGCGCAACCGGGCGATGCCCGTCCAGCCGGTCCCCCACCTCGCGCGCAATGGCCAGACAGGCCGTCAGGCCGGGCGATTCGATACCGAACAGATTGACCAGCCCGTCCAGCCCGTGGACTTCCGGCCCCTCGATGCAGAAATCGCCGCTCCGGCCATCGAGCTTCGGCCGCACACCGGCATAGGCCGGCATCAGTGCCGTCTCCGGCAGAGCCGGCCACCAGCGGCGGATCGCTTCGGCAAAGGCACCGGCCCGGCCCGGGTCCACCTGGTAATCGGGCTGTTCGACCCACTCGACATCCGGGCCGAAACGCGCCTGCCCGCCCAGATCCAGGGTCAGGTGCACGCCAAGCCCGCCCGGCTCGGGCAGCGGATAGATCAGCCGCTCGAACGGCACCCGCCCGGCGACGGAAAAATAGTTGCCCTTCGCATAGCGGGCACGCGGCACATCGGGCAGGCCCTCGATCATCGCCGCCAGGCCGGCCGCATCCAGCCCGGCCGCATTGACCAGTTGCCGGGTCGCCAGCAGCGACACATTGTCACTGCCTTCCTCCCCGATCTCCAGCCGCAGCACGCCACCGTCGCAGTCGATGCGCCGCACCGGGCTGTGCAGCACCAGCACCGCGCCGGCCGCTTCGGCATCGGCCAGCAGCGACCACATCAGCGCATGGCTGTCGATGATGCCGGTGGACGGCGACGACAGCGCGCCCCGGCAGCGCAGCGACGGTTCCAGCCGGGCCACGCCATCCGCATCCAGCAGGACCAGATCGTCGACGCCACTGGCACGGGCACGCATGGCCATCGACTCCAGCAGCGGCAGCTGGGCATCCTCGGTGGCGATCACGAGTTTGCCCAGCCGGCGGAACGGCACGCCACGTGCCGCGCAATAGCCATAGAGCAGCTCGCGTCCCTCGACGCACAGCCGCGCCTTCCACGAGCCGATCGGGTAATAGATGCCCGCGTGCACAACCTCGCTGCTGCGTGCGCTGATGCCCTGCCCGATCGCTCCGGCCTGCTCCAGCAGCCATACCTCACGCCCGCGCTGTGCCAGCTCGCGGGCCACCGCCAGACCGATGACGCCTGCCCCGATCACGACGGTATCGACGATTTCCTGCATGTCGATCCTTTCATTCCATAGCACGTTTTCGCACGTCAGCGGGCGGAAATCCATCCCGTTTTCCAGCCCGGTGTGCGAATCCCCGCACATACCCCGACAGGAAAATACACCAACACAATGATTTCAATCATGTTTTCTTCAAACCGGAGCTGGCATGCCGTTTGCGTTAACGGAAAGCATGGACGACACGTTCCATACACGCACCGCCCGGGTACGGCGGTGACGAACGAGAACATGAGGAGACACCATGACCCCCCAACGCTATCTGCTGGCCGGCGCACTGACGCTTGCCGCCCTGTCCGCCTCCGCCGCCGACCTGGTCCGCCTCGGCAACCTGAAGTTCGCCCACTACGGTGCGGTGTCCTACATGAAGGAACTGGCACCGAAGTACAACCTGAAAATCGACGAGCGCGTGTTTGCCAAGGGCATCGACATCATTCCTGCCATCGTGGCCGGGGAAATCGACATCGCGGCCAGCGCGGCTGATGGCGCCATCGCCGGCCGTGCGGCCGGCGCACCGATCTACGTAGTCGCCGGTTTCTCCAAGGGCGGCGTGCGCTTCGTGTCGCGCAAGGGCGCCGGCATCCAGACACTGGCGGACCTGAAAGGCAAGAAGGTCGGCGTGGCGCGTGGCGGCACCCAGGAAATGCTGCTGCTGGCCGAACTGGCCAAAGCCGGCCTGAGCTGGTCGGACAAACCGGGCAAGGATGTGCTGGTGCTGTACATGCCGTATGCCGACCTGAACCAGGCGATGCTGGCCGGCAGCATCGATGCGATGAGCCAGTCCGAACCGCAGGCGGCGCAGGCCATCAACAAGGGCTTCGGCGTCGAGCTGCTGAAGCCGTATGACACGCCGATCGGCGAGCCGGTGCGCACGCTGGTCATGACCGAAAAAATGTACAAGGAAAAGCCGGACGTGGCGCTGCGGGTCATGAAGCTGTTCGTCGAGGCCACCAGAACCTTTATCGACAAGCCGCAACTGGCCGAACAGTACGTGCGCCAGACCATGTTCAAGAACCAGATCAGCGCGGAGGACTACAAGGACGCCATGGGCAATGCCCGCTTCAGCTACAGCACCTCGGTCAAGGAGATCCAGACCAATACCGACATGATGAAGCGCTATGGCGTCGGCAAGATGACCCAGCCGCCGAAAGCCGCTGACTGGGTGAAGCTCGATCTGCTGCAAAAGGCGGAAGGCGCGCTGAAGACCGGTTCGAACTGAGCCCGCGGGTGCACCGGCGGCCAGGATGGCGCCGGTGCCGGCCTGACTGATTGCGAACAAAGGCGCGTGTCCCGGCTACGCCGGGAGGCCGCCCGTTGCTGGAGCATGAGATGAAACCCAGATTCAACCGGACCGTTCAGGGTCTGCTTGTCCCGATTGTGCTGCTGGTGCTGTGGGAGGCCGTCGTCCGCGCCGGACTGGTCAACCCGCACCTGCTGCCCGCCCCGTCGCAGGTCGCCGTCAAATGGTGGGAATACCTGCTGCCGACCCAGCCGTTCGAGCCCGAAGCCGGCTCGCGACTGGCATGGTGGTTTTCCGGCGACCTGATCCACGATGCGTTTGCCAGCCTGTACCGGGTACTGATCGGCTTTCTGGTCGGCGCCGGCCTGGCCTTGCCGCTGGGCCTGCTGATGGGCGCCAACGACCGTGTCTATCACTTCTTCAACCCGCTGGTTCAGTTGCTGCGCCCGATCCCGCCGATTGCCTTCATTCCGCTGTCCATTCTCTGGTTCGGCCTCGGCAATCCGCCGGCGTTCTTCCTGATCGCCATCGGCGCGTTCTTCCCGGTGCTGATCAACACGCTGTCCGGGGTGCGCAACGTCGACAGCATCTACCTGCGCGCGGCACGCAACCTCGGCGTCGGCCGCATGACGCTGTTTACCCGGGTCATTCTGCCGGCCGCCACGCCATACATCCTGACCGGCGCGCGCATCGGCATCGGTACCGCCTTCATTGTCGTCATCGTCGCCGAGATGATTGCGGTCAACGACGGCCTCGGCTACCGCATTCTGGAAGCGCGCGAGTACATGTGGTCGGACAAGATCATTGCCGGCATGTTGTCGATCGGCGTGCTCGGACTGGCCATCGACCTCGGCATGACCCGGCTGAACAACCATCTGCTGCGCTGGCATCGCGGGCTGGAAAGCTGACGGCGCGCACCATGCCCGTCATCCCGTCCCCTGCCGCCCCGAAGGAATTTCCATGTCCGACCTGATCCATATCCGCAATGTCGACAAGCGCTTCGCCACTGCCGACAAGGAAGTCGTCGCGCTCGACGACATCAACCTCACCATTCCCGCCGGCCAGTTCGTCTGCCTGCTCGGCCCCTCCGGCTGCGGCAAGTCCACCCTGCTGAACGCCATTGCCGGTTTCTCGCTGCCGAGCAGCGGCGACATCCTGGTCGACGGCCAGCCGGTGCGCGAGCCCGGACCGGACCGGGGCATGGTGTTCCAGGAGTACGCGCTGTTCCCGTGGATGACCGTCGAGCAGAACATCCGCTTCGGCCTGGAAATCAAGCGGCTCGGCCAGCGCGAAATGGCCGAGAAGGTCGACGCGCTGCTGGCAATGCTGAGCCTGTCAGACTTCCGCCACCGCTTCCCGAAAGACCTGTCCGGCGGCATGCGCCAGCGCGTCGCCATTGCCCGCGTACTGGCGCTGGACTCGCCGATCATGCTGATGGACGAGCCCTTCGGCGCACTCGACGCCCTGACCCGGCGCAATCTGCAGGACGAGTTGCTGAAGCTGTGGGCGGAGCTGAAAAAGACCATCATCTTCGTCACCCACAGTATCGAGGAGTCGATCTACCTGGCCGACCGTACCATCGTGCTGACCTACCGGCCCGGCCGGATCAAGCGCGACGTGCAGATCGACATGGAACGACCGCGCGACCCGAGCGCGCCCGGCTTCAATGCGCTGAAGCGGGAACTGGCCGAACTGGTCATGGAAGAGCAGCGTCGCCACCACAACGACGAAATCCACGCCGTCACCAGCGACTGAGACAGCCGACGCCATTGCATGGTATCTAAACGGGACAGCGGGGCGCGCCATGCGCGGGCCCTGCCGTCCCGGCCATCCCGTTTTACGCAGGTTTCCCATGCCGTCTTCCTTCCGCTTTCGCCTGCGCGGCACGCGCTGGCTGGCCGCTGCCGCCATCTGCTGCGCCAGCCTGGTCGCAGCGGTGGTCTATCACGTGGTCTACGCACACGGTCTGGACACGCTGACCCAGCTTGGCCGTCACCGGGCCGAACTGTTCAGTGCCGGGCTGAGAAGCAGCATCGCCCGCTACGACTACCTGCCGACCCTGCTCGCCCTGAACCCGGAAGTGGCGCGCCTGCTGCGCGAACCGCATGATCCGGCCCAGGTCGACCGGCTGAACCGTTATCTGGCACGCATCAATGCCGAGGCCCAGTCGTCGGCGCTGTACGTGATTGCCGCCAACGGCACCACGCTGGCCGCCAGCAACTGGAACCAGCCCAGCAGCTATGTCGGCAGCAACTATGCATTCCGGCCATACTTCCGCGACGCGCTGGCCGGCGGGACCGGCCACTTCTATGCCGTAGGCGCCACCACGCGCGAGCCCGGCTATTTTCTGGCCAAGCCGGTGCGCGACGCCGGCCGCCTGGTCGGTGTGGTCGCGGTCAAGATCGATCTGGCGGCGCTGGAGCGCACCTGGCGGCAGAGCGCCGAAAAGGTCATGGTGTCCGACGACAACGGCATCATCGCGCTGGCAGCCGATCCGGCCTGGAAATTCGCCGCGCTGGACGAACTGGATGCGCGCCAGCGCGCCCGGCTGACCAGCACGCGCCAGTATTACACCTCGCCGCTGCCGCGACTGTCGGTGGTCTGGCACGACGACGATCAACTGGCGCTGGATGGTCACCGCTATCTGGTCAATACCACACCGCTGCCGATACTCGACTGGCGCATGCGCATCCTGCTCGACCTGCAGCCGCTGAAGACCACTGCCGGGCTGGCCGGGCTGGCCAGCGCGCTCGCCTGCTGGGTAGTGATGCTGCTGGTACTCTACGCGCGCCAGCGCACGCGCCGGTTGCGCGAGCGGCTGGCTGCGCGCGATGCGCTGGAACGTACCGTGGCCGAGCGAACCGCCGAGCTGGCCGAGGCCAATGCCCAGCTGACACGCGAGATTGCCGAACGCCGCGACACCGAAGCCAGGCTGCGGGTGACCCAGCACGATCTGGTGCAGACCAGCCGGCTGGCGGCCCTCGGCCAGATGGCTGCCGGGCTGGCCCACGAACTGAACCAGCCACTGGCTGCCCTCGCCACCTATGCCGGCAATACCCGCCAGTTGCTGGCGCGCGGTCAGCGCGATCTGGCCGAAGACAATCTCGACCAGATCGCGGCGCTGGTCGAACGCATGGCCCGGCTGACCTCGCAACTGAAGCTGTATGCGTCACGGCGGCGGGCCGAAGGCAGCGGTGCCGGGACAGCCCGGCCCGACCAGGCGCTGGACCATGTCCGGCACTGGATGGACGCCCGTTTCGCCCGCGCCGGTGCCACACTGATCACGGCGATGCCGCCGCATGCCCCGCTGCTGCCGCTGGAACCCGCCGCTCTCGAGCAGGTGCTGCAGAACCTGCTCGCCAATGCGCTGGATGCCATGCCGCCCGATGCATTGCGCCGCGAAGTCCGGGTCAGCGCCGGCGAGGACGACAGCGGCCGGCGCTGGCTGGAAGTGCGGGACAGCGGCACCGGCATCGCCAGCGAGCTGATCGACCGCATCACCGAACCGTTCTTTTCCACCAAGCCGCTTGGCCAGGGTCTCGGGCTTGGCCTCGCCATCGTGCGCGGGCTGATCGAGGACAGTGGCGGGCGGCTCGGCATCGCCAATGCCGATGACGGCGGCGCCAGCATCATGGCAGTCTGGCCGCCCTCGGCTGCCCCGACAGGAGAACCGGCATGAATGCCACCGCGTCCCCCGACATCCACGTCGTCTACGTCGAAGACGATGCCGCCGTGCGTCGCGCCAGCACCCAGGCTTTCGTGCTGGCCGATCTGCAGGTCCGCGACCTGCCGCGCGCCGAGCCGGCACTGCCACTGCTGACGCCCGACGCCCCGTGCATACTGGTCAGTGACGTGCGCCTGCCCGGCATGAGCGGGCTGGAACTGCTGGAGCGGGTGCGCCAGCAGGCGCCGGACCTGCCGGTGATCCTGGTGACCGGACACGGCGATGTCGGCATGGCGGTCAATGCGATGCGCGCCGGCGCCTATGACTTTATCGAGAAACCCTATTCGCCGGAACGACTGCTCGATGTCGTTCATCGCGCGATCGACCAGCGCCGGCTGACGCTGGAAAACCGGCGCCTGCGCGAGCGGCTGGCGACGCTGGAAGGCATGGATGCGGTCCTGCTCGGCCACAGCCCGGCCATTGAGCGGGTCCGCCACATCGTCGCCAACCTGGCCGACACCGATGCCGATGTGCTGATCCTCGGCGAAACCGGCACCGGCAAGGAACTGGTCGCGCAAAGCCTGCATGACGGCGGTCGCTGGCGTGCCGGCAACTTTGTTGCCATCAACTGCGCGGCGCTGCCGGAAAGCGTGTTCGAGAGCGAGATGTTCGGCGCCGAGCCCGGCGCCTACACCGGCGCCACCCGACGCCGGATCGGCAAGATCGAACACGCCCACCGCGGCACGCTGTTTCTTGACGAGATTGAGGGCATGCCATTGCCGTTGCAGGCCAAATTGCTGCGGGTTCTGCAGCAGCGCTCGGTGGAACGGCTTGGCGCCAACGAGGCCGTGCCGGTCCAGTGCCGGGTGGTGGCCGCCAGCAAGGAAGACCTGGCCGATGCCAGCCGCGACGGCCGCTTCCGCGCCGACCTGTACTACCGGCTGAATGTCGCCACGCTGACCCTGCCGCCACTGCGCGAACGACGCGAGGACATTCCGCTGCTGTTCACCCACTTTCTGCATCAGGCCGCGCGCCGCTTCGAGCGACCGGCACCGGAGCTGTCGCCGGCGCTCAGCGACCGGCTGACGGCCCAGCACTGGCCGGGCAATGTCCGCGAGCTCAAGCATGCAGCCGAGCGCCATGTGCTGGGATTGTGGGAAACCGACCTGCCAGCCGGCGATGACACGCTGTCGTTGCCCTTGCGGGTCGAACGCTTCGAGAGCGCGCTGATCGAGTCGGCGCTGGCCGCCAGTCGCGGTGGCGTCACCGAAGCGGCGGCCGCGCTCGGCATCGCCCGCAAGACGCTGTATGACAAGCTGGCCCGCAACGGCATCGATCCGGCCCGCTTCCGCTGAGCTCAGCACGCACCGGCACGGGTCTGCCGGCAGCGCAGCCAGTCGATAAAGTCGGTTTCGCACATGGCCGGCGCGATGAAATGCCCCTGGACCTCGTCACAGCCCAGCGAACGCACCAGCTGGTAGTCCTCGTCGCGCTCGATGCCCTCGGCCACGGTACGCAGACCGATCCGGTGCGCCAGTTGCTGCACGGCGGTCAGCACCTGGGTCGCCGTCTCGCTGCAGCTGGCGCGGTGGACCAGCGAGCGGTCGATCTTCAATTCATCCAGCGGCAGTTCGGCCAGCAGGTGCAGCGCGTTGTAGCCGGCGCCAAAGTCGTCCAGCGACAGCTGGAAGCCCCGCATGCCAAGGCGGATCAGGTTGTCCAGCGTCGGCCCCATGTGCTGGATGACCGACCATTCGGTCATTTCCAGCACGACACGCTCGGGCTCGATCCGGTACGCGCGGGTCTGGTGCAGGATGCGATCGGCCAGCGCCGGATCCGCCAGCTGCGACCAGCACAGGTTGAAGCTCAGCGTCAGTCCGGCGTCCTGCGATTCCAGCTGGCCCAGCAACTGCAGCGACTGCTCCAGCAGGATGGCACTCATCCGTTCCATCAGGCCATGCAGCTCGATCCCGCTGAGAAAGCAGGCCGTCGGCAGGATGCCCTGCTCGGGGTGGCGCCAGCGCGCCAGCACCTCGAAGCCGAGCGGCCGGCCGGTCAGCGGGTCCGTCTTGGGCTGGTACCACGGCTCGATGGCACGGCTGTCGAGCGCGCGTTCCAGCACGGGGCGGCTGACGAACATGGGTTGTGCTGACGACGGATACGTATTCACCGGCTTGCCTGCCCTCGTACGATCGGTCACCACTTCCTGCAGCAGCCTGTGCAGCTGCTCGGGACGGACCGGTTTGTCCAGCAGCCCTCCGAAAGGGACCTGGTATTGCCGCATCATTTCACGCACGGCCAGCATCAGCCGCGGCGGCAGTGAACAGCTGAGCAGCAGCACCGGCTTGCGCGGCAGCGCGGCCAGCTGCCGGATCAGCTCGACGCCATCCATCTCCGGCAGTTGCAGGTCACAGATCACCACGTCGACGGCCCCGATGCCAAGCCCGTCCTCCGCCAGTCCGTCCAGCCCGCGCAGGATATGGTAGGCATCCCAGCCGCTGCTTGCTGCATAGATCACGCAGGCGCCCAGTGCGCGCAGTGCCTGGCACAGCGCGGTCCGCTGGCTGTCATGCCGCTCGGCGATCAGCACGTTGAGCGGCAGGCACGCCTCGGACAGACAGACCGGCGACGGGGAAAAGGTGTTTCTGGTCATGAGCGGAACCCCGGCAACAAAACGATATGGCGCGTCAACATTGAACACGCCGCAGCAGCTTACCGCCCGGTCCGGAATGACTTGAATCAGCCAAATCCTTTTCTTGGCATCACATAATCCGAGTATATGAAAGCCATCACTTACGTCATCAGAACTTTCTGGTTTTTGTGTCAGCGGGCCCGCTGCATCAGCCCGCTCTGCTCGGCAAATTCGAACAACGCCCGATCGCTGCCCAGCCCCAGCTTGTGAAACGCGGTGACCTTCTGCTGGCTGATGGTCTTGATGCTGCGGTTGCGCAAACCGGCGATCTCGGTCACCGACAGCCCGCGCAGGCACAGCAGCAGCACTTCCCGCTCCCGGCGCGACAGCCGGTCGAGACCGCTTTGCCACCAGGGGGCGCCATCGCCCGATGCCGCGCAGACGGCGCTGCGGACACTTCGGTCGACAAAGGTGCCGCCGGCCGCGACCACGCGCAATGCCAGTGCCAGTTGCCGGCGGGCGATGCATTTAAGCAACAGTCCGTGCACGCCGGTGTCCAGCACCAGCCGCAGCACGGCCGGATTGACCAGCATGGTCAGCACGATGATCTTCAGTGCCGGGTAGCGCCGGCGCAATCCGGCCACCATCGCCACCCCGTCGCCATGATCGCCACCGGGCATCATCAGGTCGGTGACCAGAATGTCCGGCAGTTGCCGTTCCAGCAGCGGCATCAGCGTGGTCGAGCTGTCCGCCTCGCCGCACAGGCTGGCATCGCGCATGCCGGTCACCAGGCTGCCGATGCCCATCCGGACCAGTGCATGGTCGTCGGCAATCATGATGCGGATGGCGTGTCCGTGCCGGGACGCCCCGCCCGTTCCGTCACACCCGTCCCTTGTCCATCCCGTCGCCATGATTGCCCTCCCGCAGCGGTGACTGACTGACCGTTCTTGGTCGCAGAACGCGCTTGCCATTAACATCCCAGCGGTCCGGCCACAGCTCGCACAGCGGGATGCCAAGGAAAGCCGCGATGACGATTTCACCGGAGCGTACCGGCCGACGCAATGCGTTGCGAACGTTGGCGGATGGCAGGTGATGCTCCCGCGCCAGATCCGCCATGCTTTTGCCGCGTTTCCTGATGGCCGCCTTGACGTCTTCCGGGTGCCAGTACCGGGGTGTGTCGTTCGTGTTCAGGTTTGTCATGTGGATTTTCTCAATCCGGCCATTTGCCGTATAAGTTAGCGTTCGGGATCAACTGAGAATCCAGTTGACCATATTCGGCCTTCTCTGCATCCAAATTCGCAATATAGCGAATGCAGTGACGGCAGTACATTCGCCAACCCTTCACAGAGGACAAGTGTGCTAACGACGCCACACCCAACCGTTAGCGCCAGACAACCGGATGAACAGAAAACTGAAGAATCCCGAATTTGTGCAACGCGTGAAATGGCTGATCGATACCCGTTACGACGGCATTCCGGCCCGGCTCAGCGACGCCACCGGCGTCTCGAAGGCCGGCCTGTCGAAGATTCTCAATTCGGGAACGCAGCCGTTTTCCCGCACGGTGACCAAGCTGGTGGAGGGCACTGGCTGCACGCGCGACTGGCTGCTCGATGGGGATGGCGAGCCGTTCCCGGGTGAGCCCCGCCTGCCGGCCATGGCAATGAGCGATGCTTTGGCGGCGACGCCGGCCGAGTCGTGGCAGCAGCGCTGCTTTATCGAACTCTATGGCCATGTATGCGCGATGTCGGGAGCGCTGCCGGTGGCAATCGAGCCTGAACGTCTTGCCCGGGGCATCGCTGTCGCCACCCGCACGGCGATGCCGGACAGCCAGCTGGAACCCGTCGCACTGGAGACGGCCATTGTCGTGGTTGAAACCAGGCTGGCGCAGCGGGCGTTGCGCCTGACGGCCGAACAGCGGGCGGTGATGGCACTGAGCTGCTACCAGTTGAACGCACTGGCCGGCGGCTCGTCGTTTGACGATATCCTGCGCGTGTTGCTGGAAGACCACGTCCGTTGACGGCGTCCCTGCGTCCGATTGGTTTTTTCACGCCGCATGAGTTAGCGTTCGGGACCGAATGCCGGTGAGTGCGAACACACCACCGGCTCCCCGTTCACCCGTGGGTAACCGTAGCCGATGATCCAGAAACTGAAAAACCCCGAGTTCGTGCAGCGGGTGCAATGGCTGATCGACACCCGTTTCGACGGCATTCCCGCCCGGCTCAGCGAGTCCAGCGGCGTATCCCGGGCCGGTCTGTCAAAAATCCTCAATGAGGGTACGCGGCCGTTCGCCCGCACCGTGACCAAGCTGGTGAATGCTGCCGGCTGCAGCCGGGACTGGCTGGTCGATGGGGTTGGCGACGCATTTCCCGCGCCGGCCGACACGACGCTGTGCGAGACGCGGGCAAGTTACGGTCCGTTGCCGGCACCGGACGCCGGCCTGCCGGAACGGCAGCGCTTCATCCGCATCTATTCCCATGTCAGCGCGCTGACCCGGGCGCTGCCGGTCGAGACCACGCCGGAGCGGCTGGCCAGGACCATCGCCATTGCCGCCCATGCGGCGACGCCGGCCGAAGTCGGGCTGGATGTTGCGGCGCTCGAATCGACCATTGTCGCCGTGGAAAAGGCACTGGTGCAGTACGGCATCGCGCTCGATGCCGAACAGCGCGCCATCATCACGCTGAATCTGCGCCAGCTCGACCTGCTGACCGGCGGCCGCTTCTTCGATCACATTCTGGCCGCCCTGCTCGATGGTCATCCACGGCAGGCGGATGCGGAGATCGAACCCGCATCATGAGCGGCTACAGCCAGCGCCGGCGCCAGAACACCCAGCCCATGACCATGGCAATGCCGATCATCACGCTCCAGACCAGGAAATAGCCGTAGCGCCAGTGCAGTTCCGGCATGAATTCGAAGTTCATGCCATACACGCCGACGATGAAGGTCAGCGGCATGAACAGGGTCGAGACCACGGTCAGGAAGCGCATTTCGCGATTCAGGCGGTTCGACTGGTTGGACTGGTACAGCTCGACCATGTCGCTGATCAGATCGCGCAACAGGTCCAGCGATTCGATCAGCTGGGTCGCATGGTCGTAGACATCACGCAGGAAGATCCGCGTATTGTCCTGCACCAGGTCATGGTCGCCGCGCACCAGGGTATTGATCGCCTCGCGCAACGGCCACATCGCCCGCCGCAGCTCGAGCGCGTCGAGCTTCAGTCCGCGGATGCGGTGCAGTGCGCCGCCGTCGATCGGCATGCCGGCCAGCAGCATGTCGTCGAGCTGGTCGGTCTGGTCGGCAAAGCGGTCCAGGGTGATGAAGTAATAGTCGACCACGGCATCCAGTAGCGCATAGGCGAGGTAGTCCGGCCCGTACTTGCGCGCCTGGCCCTTGCCGGTCCGCAGCCGCTCGCGCAGTGCCTCGAAGCGGCCGGTCGGCCGTTCCTGCACGCTGAGCACGAAGTCGCGGCCGAGCACGATGCTGATCTGGTCGCTGTCGAGTTCCCCGTCGCCGTTCAGGCCGAAGGTGCGGGTGACAATGAACAGGTAGTCGCCGTAGTCCTCGACCTTGGGCCGCTGCTGGGTGTTCAGCATGTCCTCGACCACCAGCGGGTGCAGCTTGTAGCGGCGCCCGATCTCCTCGAGCACGGACGGGTTCTGCAGCCCGTACACATTCAGCCACTGCACGCCATTTTCCAGCGGCGGCTGGGTGCGGCTTTCGTTGACGGCCTCCAGTCCGGTCTGCCGGTAATCGGTGTCGTTGTATTCGATCAGGGCCAGCGACGGCGCATCGGTGCGCACGGCGCCGATATGTGCCAGGGTGCCGGCCTCCTGGCCAACCTTGACCAGTCGCGCCTTGCCCGGGCGGCGATGCTTGCGTTTGTAGCGCGAATCCGTCATGCGTACTCCAGCGGAACGTCAGCCTGCCACCCTGCCACGGACCACGCGCCGGCGCCAGCCCGGAAATGCTCAGGCCAGCAGTTTGCGATCGTCCTGCCCGCGCACGGTCAGCTGGAAACCGATGTCCTTCCAGCCGCTGGCTTCCTCGCGCAGTGCGCTGGCCGTCATCGGATGGCTGTCCAGCCAGTCGGCGTCCAGAACCACCCGGAACTGGCGTGGCGCGACGGTGCTGAAGTGCAGGTTCTCCGGCAGCGTCAGGTCGCGACGGCTGCGCGAGAACAGGGCCGCCAGCCGCAGCGACACGATCACCGGCCACAGGCTGTCGTCGGTGACCTGCGACAGCAGTTTGCCGAGCGAGCCGCGATGGGCCAGGATCAGCGTCGCCAGCACCTTCTGCTCCTGGCGGGAAAAGCCGGGCATGTCGGCATTCTCGACGATATATGCCGAATGCTTGTGGTAACCGGTGTGCGAGATATCGAGCCCGATCTCGTGCAGCGCCGCCGCCCAGCCCAGTTCGCGTTTCCAGTCCGGCGCCGCCTCCTGCCCGGCCGACAGCCCGGCCAGCACGTGATGGGCCACCCGGGCCACGCGCGTGGCCTGCACGGTGTCGACATGGTAGCGGCGCATCATCTGCGCCACGCTGTCGGCACGCGGGTCGCGCTCGTCCTGGCGACCGAGCAGGTCGTACAGCACGCCGTCGCGCAGGGCGCCGAGCGTAACGTCCATGCGCTGGATACCGAGTTCCTCGAATACTGCCAGCATGATCGACAGCCCCCCCGGCAGGACCGGGGCGCGATCGCCGCGCAGGCCGTTCAGGTGGGCGGCTTTCAGGCTGCCGGCGCGGATCAGTTCGGCGCGCAGCTTTTCCATGCCGTCCAGGGTGATGCCTTCGCTGGAGAAATCGGACTGTTCGAGGATGTCGCGCAGCGAACGCGCAGTGCCGGAAGTGCCGATGGCGAGCTGCCACTGGTCGGGGCCGAATTCGGCGGCGATGCGCTGGATCTGGTCGCGCGCGGCCACCACCGCATCCTTGAAGTTGTGCCGGGTCAGACGACCGTCGGGGAAGAAGCGCAGGCTGTAGCTGACACAGCCAAGGTTCAGGCTTTCGGTCTTCAGCGACCGCATGCCCTGGCCGACAATGAACTCGGTCGAGCCGCCACCGATATCGACCACCAGCCGCTTTTCCTGGCTGGCCGGCAGGCTGTGCGCCGCACCGAGATAAATCAGGCGCGCTTCTTCGCGGCCGGCGATGATTTCGATCGGAAAGCCGAGCAGCCGTTCCGCCCTGGCGATGAACAAGGCGGCATCCCTGGCAACGCGCAGGGTATTGGTGCCGACCACGCGCACCCGGTCAGGGTGGAAACCGCGCAGGCGTTCGCCAAAGCGGGCCAGACAGGCCAGCGCACGGTCGGCGATGTCCTGGTCGAGTTCGCCGGAAGGCAGCAGCGCGCCACCAAGGCGGACGGTGTCCTTCAGCGAGTCCAGCGGGTACAGCATGCCGTCCATCACGCGGACGATTTGCAGGCGAAAACTGTTCGAGCCGAGATCGACGGCGGCGAGGGTGTCAAACGATGCGGTCATCTGGGCGGCGCTGGCAGGGAAAGGAAGGAAAGCGACACGGTGCGCCGCAGGGGGTCTGCCGGCGACACCGGGCAACACGGGCAGGGGCGGACCGGATGGCCCGACCCTGGCCGCGCTATTGTCACACAGCTGGCGGGAACCGGCAGCAAGCCGCTACCGGTTGCCACCGGGAAAGGCCTACAGACCTTCGCGCTCGACGTCCTCGAGCGAGGTGTGACGGATGTCCTTGCCCTTGACCAGGTACACCACGTATTCGGAGATGTTCTTGGCATGGTCACCGATGCGCTCGATCGCCTTGGCGATAAAGATGGTGTCCAGCGACATGGTGATGGTGCGCGGGTCTTCCATCATGAAGGTGATCAGCTGGCGCAGGCTGGCGCTGAAGTCCTCGTCGAGCTGACGGTCCTGGCGGGCCACGTCCAGCGCGCCGTAGACGTCGAGACGGGCAAAGGCATCCAGCACGCGGCGCAGCATCACCAGCGCGACATTGGCCATCTTCTCGATTTCGCGCAGGCGCGGCACCTGGACCCGCTCGTCTTCCAGCATTTTCTTGCCGACGCGCGCGATCTTCTGCGCCTCGTCACCGATGCGCTCAAGATCGGTAATGGTCTTGATCACGGTGATGACCATGCGCAAGTCGCTGGCCGCCGGCTGGCGACGGGCGATGATGTGCTGACACTCCTCGTCGATCCCCACCTCCATCGCATTCACATGCACGTCGTCGGCGACGACGCGGCCCAGTGTCTCGATGTCACCGTCAATCAGCGCCTGCATGGCACTGCTGATCTGTTGTTCGACCAGTCCCCCCATCTGCAGCACGCGGGTGCGGATGGTTTCGAGTTCCATGTCGAACTGCTTGGATATATGTTCTTTTGGCATTATCGCGCTCTTCGGTTTGCCCAGCGTCAGCAGACGAGTGTATTGCCCTGCCGTGACATCGGTATGACAGGCCGTTGTAACGGACCGGGCCGGCGCAGGTCATGCAGACACTGCCCCGGCCCGGTCCAGCGACATGATATCGGCGCTTACTCGAGAACCTGTACCGTGCCATCGGCACGGCCGAGCAGCAGCACGTCGGCATGACGGCGGGCAAACAGGCCGCAGCAGATCACGCCCGGAATGTGGTTGATGGTTTCTTCCATCTCCACCGGCGCCATGATGTTCAGCCCGTGCACGTCGAGGATGATGTTGCCGTTGTCGGTCACGTAGTCCTGCCGCCATTCCGGATGACCGCCCAGCTTGACCAGCTTGCGTGCGACCAGGCTGCGCGCCATCGGCAGGACTTCCACCGGCAGCGGGAATGCGCCGAGCTTCTGTACCAGCTTGGCCTCATCGGCGATGCAGACCAGCTGTCTGGATGCGGCGGCAACGATCTTCTCGCGCGTCAGCGCACCGCCACCGCCCTTGATCATGTGCAGGTGATGGTTGATTTCGTCGGCGCCATCGATATACACCTCGAGGTCGCCAACCGAGTTCAGTTCGTAGACCGGGATGCCGATCGCCTTCAGCCGGGCGGTGGTCGCCTCGGAACTGGATACGGCACCGTCGATGCGGTCCCTGATTGTGGCCAGCTCGTCGATCAGGAAATTGACGGTGGAACCGGTGCCGACGCCGATGATGGCGTTGTCCGGAATGTACTGCACTGCCTTCTTGGCCGCAGCCATCTTCATTTGGTCTTGGGTTTTCATGCTGACGTCTCCGTTGCAGATAGCAGGATTATCCCATAGCCGGGCGCCAACGGCCCACCGGATCGCAGCGGGCGGGCCGGACCGTGCAGTTACTTGCCGCTACGGTGCGACAGCAGGCATACCGCCTCGGCGGCGATGCCCTCTTCACGTCCCAGATGGCCAAGCCGCTCGCTGGTCTTGGCCTTGACGTTCACATTGTCGGGCGGGACGCCAAGGTCGGCCGCCAGGTTCGCGCGCATGCGGTTCACGTACGGGGCCAGCTTCGGTGCCTGGGCAATCACGGTGCAGTCGATGTTGACCACGTCGAAACCGGCCGCCCGCACCCGCTGAACCGCTTCGCGCAGCAGCACCCGACTGTCCGCTCCCTTGAAATCTAGGTCAGTATCGGGGAAATGGCGGCCAATATCGCCAAGCCCGGCCGCGCCGAACAGCGCGTCGGTCACGGCATGACACAACGCGTCGGCATCGGAATGACCATCAAGGCCCCGGTCATGCGGAATGATCACGCCGCCGAGAATCAGCTTGCGGCCTTCGACCAGCCGGTGGACATCCCAGCCCTGTCCGATGCGGAAAGGTATTGTCATCGCGTTTCTCCCGTCATTCGACCCGCCCGCCCCGCTCCGCGGCCAGGATGGCGCGCGCCAGCGGCAGATCATGCGGCCAGGTCACTTTCAGATTCATGGTATCCCCTTCGACCAGCCGCGGCGACAGTCCCAGCCGTTCGACGGCACTGGCCTCGTCGGTCACACCGGCATCCAGCTCACCGCCCAGCGCCCGTGCCAGCAGGCCGGCGCGGAACATCTGCGGCGTCTGCGCCTGCCACAGGCCATCGCGCGCCACGGTGGCGGCAACGCGCAGCCCGCCGTCAGCCCGTTTCAGCGTGTCGGCCACCGGCACCGCCAGCAGGCCGCCGACCTCGTCGTCGTCCAGCGTGTCGATCAGCCGTGCCAGCGCGGCGGCCGGCAGACAGCAGCGGGCGGCATCGTGGACCAGCACCCAGTCGCCGGCGTCCGCCGCCAGCACCGCCAGTCCGTTGCGCACGCTTTCGGCGCGCGACGGGCCACCGACGCGGAGCACGGCCAGCCGGCGATCTTCCGGCCAGGCGAAGGTATCGAACCAGCCGTCATCCGCCGCCAGGACCAGGACGATGCGGTCGAGGCGCGGCTCGGCCAGCAGGCGTGCCAGCGTGTGCGCCAGCAGCGGCCGGCCGGCCAGTTCCAGATACTGCTTCGGCCGCCCGGCGCCCATGCGGCTGCCGCCGCCGGCGGCCGGCACCAGGGCAATGCGGCTCACGACGCGTCGGCGCCGGCCGGCGCGTCCAGCGGCTCGTAGTCGCGCCATACGCAGGCGCCGCCGGCCTTCTTGTCCAGCCGCGCCAGCATCGCCTCATGCCCGGCCTGCTCGGCCGCGCTGGCGCGCTGCACGATCAGCGGCTTGCGCGCGCCGAGCGACAGGTCGTTGCTGCTGTCACTGTCGGTCTCGATCGCCATTTCCAGGCTTTCCTGACCACGGGTCAGCGCCAGATAGACTTCGGCCAGCAGCTCGCAGTCGATCAGCGCGCCGTGCAGGGTCCGGTTGCTGCGGTCGATCTCGAAGCGGTCGCACAGGGCATCGAGGTTGTTGCGCTTGCCGGGAAAGACCTCGCGCGCCATCGCCAGGGTGTCGATCACACCACCGGCCACGCTGCGGGTCTTCGGCAGCCGCACCCGCTCGAACTCGGCATCGAGAAAGCCGATGTCGAACGCCGCGTTGTGGATGATCAGTTCGGCATCACGCAGGAAGTCGGCAATCTCGCCGGCCACCTGCTTGAACACCGGCTTGCCTTCGAGCATGTCGAGGCTGATGCCGTGCACGCGCTGCGCATCCGGATCGATGTCGCGCTGCGGGTGGATATAGAAGTGGCAGTGCCTGCCGGTCAGCTTGCGGTTGACCATTTCCAGCCCGGCCACTTCGATCAGGCGGTGTTCGCGCGGATCGAGGCCGGTGGTTTCGGTGTCGAGGATGATTTGTCGCATGGGGGTCCTGTGCGCCGGTCCGGCCATCAGCGCGAGCGTTCGCTGACGCCGCGATTGGCCAGCTGGTCGGCGCGTTCATTGAATTCGTGGCCGGCGTGGCCCTTGACCCAGCGCCAGTCGATGTCGTGCGGCTGCCGGGCGGCATCCAGTTGCTGCCACAGGTCGGCATTCTTGACCGGTTCCTTGCTGGCGGTCTTCCAGCCGCGCGCCTTCCAGCCCTTGATCCACTCGCTGATGCCCTTCTGCACGTACTGCGAATCGGTGTACAGCACGATGCGGCACGGCCGCTTCAGGCATTTCAGCGCTTCGATGACCGCCATCATTTCCATGCGGTTGTTGGTGGTCATCGGCTCGCCGCCGAACAGTTCCTTCTCCTGGCCGCGATAGATCAGCAGCGCGCCCCAGCCGCCGGGGCCGGGATTGCCCTTGCAGGCGCCGTCGGTATAGATGTCGATATGTTCTGGTTCAGTCTGCAATGTCGTCTTTCAGCATTTCATTCGGGGTCATGGCCGGGCGCTTGGCGCGGGTGACGGCAATCAGTGGCTGGGCCAGCACTTTCCAGCGCGGCATGATCAGGCGCATGCCGCGCACGCGCTTGACCGCCTCCAGCGCATAGACGCCGCTGGCGACCGGCCACCAGCGATCGCCGGCATCTTCCATGAAGGCGAAGCGGCCCCGCCACTTGTCGGAGGCCAGCGGCGGCGCGTAGCACAGGAAGGCGCCGCCGGCGATATCGAAATTCAGCAGCTCGAGCCAGTCCTTCAGCCGGCCGAGGCTCAGGAAGTTGCCGTTCCACGGCGACGGCGCGCGGGTCAGTACCCGACGCACGCCAAACAGCGAGACCGGGTTGAAGCCGGTCAGCAACAAACGCCCTTCCGGCACCAGCACCCGCTCGACCTCCCTGAGCACCTCGTGCGGATGCGACGTAAAATCGAGGGTATGCGGCATCAGGACCAGGTCGAGACTCTGTGCGGCGAACGGCAGCTGTGCCGGATCGGCGACAATGTCGGCATCGGGCCGCAGGCCGACCACGCGCTGCCATGGAATCCGGTTGTCGCGCAGGAACGGCTGGTCGGCAAAGCCGATCTGGATCGCACGATAGCCAAAGGCATCCGCAACCGCCTGGTCAAAATAGGCCTGTTCGCGCGCCATCACATACTGGCCCAGCGGCGACGCCAGCCACTCTTTCAATCCGGGCATCCGCCCACTCCTTGTAGCAAAGGGCTCGTCATGGTCGACGTCACTCCGGTTCCCGCCTTCAGCAGCAATTATATCTGGGTTCTGCACCGCGCCCAGACCGCAGTCGCAGTCGACCCCGGCGATGCCGCGCCGTTGCTCGACCATCTTGCCGGCGCCGGGCTGGTGCTGGACGCGGTACTGATCACCCATCATCACGCCGATCATGTTGGCGGATTGCCGGCGCTGCAGGCGAGATTCCCCGCCCTGACGGTCTGCGGGCCGGCCGGCGTGGCCGGCGTCACCCACCCGCTGGCGGACGGCGACCGGGTGGAACTGGCCGCGCTCGGGCTCAGCCTGGACGTACTGGCAGTGCCCGGCCACACGCTCGATCACCTGGCCTATGCCGGCGCAGGCTGGCTGTTCTGTGGCGACACGCTGTTCGCCGCCGGCTGCGGCCGGCTGTTCGAGGGCACGCCGGCGCAGATGCTGGCGTCGCTGACGCGGCTGGCCGCACTGCCTGATGACACCCGCATCGCCTGTGCCCATGAATACACGCTGGACAACCTGCGTTTCGCACTGGCGGTCGAGCCGGACAACCCGGCACTGCATGCCCGTCTCCGCCGCGACCAGGCCAGCCGCGATGCCGGCCTGCCGACCCTGCCCTCGACGCTGGCGCAGGAACGCGACACCAATCCGTTCCTGCGCGTCCGCGTGCCGTCAGTGCAGGCCGCCGCCGCGCGTCAGACCGGCGAGCCGGCGACCGATGACGGGCTGGCGACCTTCACCACGCTGCGGCGCTGGAAAGACCGGTTCCAGGCCGGATAGCCCCGGTTTCGCCCGCCACGCCCACGGCATGAAATGACCGTCCGGCGGATATTCCGGCGGAATGAATTGCGTAAATTCAACCGCCAACAGTTCAAATCGGGACAAACCCGCTGAAACTATTGACATTTCCTGTTGACGATCCTTCCGGCGAGCGCATACGATTCCCGCTAATTTTGTATCAATCCTTTACAGGGGACCTCCAAAAACCGACGCGCGCACCGTGCGGCCGGCTTTTGAAGGTGCCCTTCACATCGGGCCGGGCACGATGAAACACACACTGAAGCTGGCATTGTCGCTGGCGTTCGCAGGCGGCCTTGCCGGCCAGGCACACGCGGAGTTCGACAACCTGTCCTATTCCTCCGGGCAGGCGATGATGCAGCAGAACAACATCCTGCTGCGCAATGGCGACGATGTCTGGCAGCGCATCCGCGAAGGCTTCCAGATGGATGAAGTCAACGCCGATCTGGTCCGCCGTTTCGAACGCCAGTACGCCGCCAATCCGGCCGGCATCGAACGCACGCTGGGCCGCAGTCACAAATACCTGTTCCATATCATCAACGAAGTCGAAAAGCGCGGCATGCCGACCGAGCTGGCCCTGCTGCCGGTGGTCGAAAGCGCCTTCGTCCCGCAGGCGGAATCGCCGGTCGGCGCAGCCGGCCTGTGGCAGTTCATGCCGGCCACCGGCCGTCATTACGGCCTTGAGCAGACCTGGTGGTACGACGGTCGCCGTGACGTGGTCGGTGCCACCCAGGCAGCGCTGAACTATCTCGAATACCTGCACGGCCTGTTCGGCGACTGGTCGCTGGCGCTGGCGGCCTACAACTGGGGCGAGGGCAATGTCAGTCGCGCCCAGGAACGCAACCGCGCCCAGGGCCTGCCGGACGACTTCGAGCACATCCGCATGCCGGCCGAGACGCGCAACTATGTGCCGAAGCTGATTGCCGTGCGCAATGTGCTGTCCGACCCGAAGCGCTACAACGTCGCGCTGAACAAATTCCCGAACCGTCCGTACTTCGTCGCCGTCAGCACCGGCAAGCATATCGACATCGACGTGGCGGCCAAACTCGCCAATGTGCCGGAAGCCGAGCTGAAAACGCTGAACCCCGGCTACAAGCGCCCGCTGCTCGCCTACAAGAACGGCCGCCAGTTGCTGATTCCGGTCGACCACTTCGACCGCTTCGAGAAGAACCTGGCCAGCTGGGACAAGCCGCTGTCGCAGTGGCAGGCCGTGGTCGCCCAGGATGGCGACACGCCTGACGTGGTGGCCGAACGCTACAACATGACCGTGGCCGAGCTGCGCTCGGTCAATGGCGCGCTGGGTGGCCGGCTGCAGGCCGGCCAGCCGCTGCTGGTGGCCCAGCGCGGCAGCAGCGCGGCACCGGCCCTGATTGCCGCCGCCGATCGCGACGACCAGGCCGAGGCCCCGCGCACCGTCGCCGCCCGTCCGGTCAGCGACAGCCCGGCCCGCCCGGTGGTGACCGTTGCCCGTGCGCCGGTCGTGGCCGACAAGGCCCCGGTCATGGCGGCCGCGCCGGTCGCCAGGCCCGCCGTGATGGTCGCCAGCGCCGATACCCGCCCGGCGGCCAGCAGCAGAAGCAGCAGCGCCGTGACCACCGACCTGCCGCCGGCCGTCGATACCGTGGCCTCGCCGCGTCCGTTCGCCGATATCGAGGTCGTGCCGTCTCCGGTCGTCGCCACAGCCGCTTCGGCCGAGGATGCGATCAGCGAAATCGCGTCGATCAGCCCGGCCGTCGATACCGTGGCCCGGACTGAACCGGCCCGCCCGCAGCAGACAGTCGCTGTCGCGACTTCATCACGGCATACGGTCAGCAGCGGCGATACGCTGTATAGCCTGGCCAAACGCTACAACATGAGCGTCGCCCAGCTGCGCGATCTGAACCAGCTGAACGGCAATGCGCTGCAGCTCGGACAGACGCTGCAGGTCGCCGCCGGCAGCAGCAGTGACCTGATCACGGTCGCGGCCAGCAGCGCCGCCGCCCCGCGCACCCAGCAATACCAGTACGTGGTCCAGCGTGGCGATACGCTGTACAGCATCGCCCGCAAGTTCGGTCTTGATCATCAGGACCTGCGCCGCTGGAACGACGAGCGCAAGCTCGCCCGCCTGCAACCGGGCAACCGGGTCACGCTGGTGGTCGGCATCTAGTCGCAGCGGGGCCACCCCGCTTTGCCGCGCCTCGCGTCAGAATGAAAACAGGCCACCGGTTTACCCGGTGGCCTGTTTGTCTTTCATGCCGGCTTCAGCCGAAGCGCTTGTCGGCCACAAACGGATTGTGCCGGCGCTCGTCGCCGAAGGTCGACTCCGGGCCATGGCCGGGAACGAAGCGGATGTCGTCGCCGAGCGGGAACAGCTTGCCGCGAATTGACGCCACCAGGTCATCCTGATTGCCACCGGGAAAGTCGGTACGGCCAACCGAGCCGGCGAACAGCACGTCGCCAACCCAGGCCCGGGCGGCTTCGCGGTCGACAAACACCACGTGGCCGGGGGTATGGCCGGGACAGTGCAGTACATCCAGCGTGCGTTCGCCGACGCGGATGCGGTCGCCCTCGTCCAGCCAGCGGTCCGGCGTCAGCGCCTCGGCCGGCGGGAAGCCGAACATCTCCGCCTGCTGCGGCAGGCCGGTCAGCCAGTACTCGTCGGCGCGATGCGGACCGAGAATCGGCACGTCCAGCGCCGTTGCCAGCGCGGCAGCGGCCCCGACGTGGTCGAGATGGCCATGGGTCAGCAGCACGCGGGTCACCTTGACGTCCAGCGCGTCAATGGTGGCCAGCAGCGTGTCGACATCACCGCCGGGGTCGACCACGGCGGCTTCACGGGTGGCGTCGCACCACAGGATCGAGCAGTTCTGCGCGAACGCGGTGACCGGAACGATGCGGTCGCCCATCAGCGCAACGCGTCCGCGTAGCGGGCCACGCCATCGGCGACGGTCAGGAACTCGTCAGCGTAGCCGGCCGCACGCAGCGCGCCGATATCGGCGCAGGTGTAGCTCTGGTACTTGCCCTTCAGGGCGTCCGGGAAGTCGATGTACTCGACGATGCCGGCGGCGATCATCTGCTCCAGCGTCATTTCTGCCTCACCCTGCTGGCGGCGGCAGGCGTTGACCGCTGCCAGCGCCACATTGTTGAACGGTTCGGCTCGGCCGGTGCCCAGGTTCCAGATGCCGGACGATTCCGGGTGATCGAGGAAGTGCAGGTTGACCCTGACCACGTCTTCCACCGACACGAAGTCACGGCTCTGCATGCCGGCTTCATAGCCATCGTAGCTGCCGAACAGCTTCACCTTGCCCGTGTCGCGATACTGGTTGAAGTGGTGGAAGGCCACCGAAGCCATGCGCCCCTTGTGCTGCTCGCGCGGGCCATAGACGTTGAAGTAGCGGAAGCCGGCGACCTGGGCGGTCAGCCCGTTCTGCATCCGCTTGCGCACGACCTGGTCGAACAGGAATTTCGAGTAGCCGTAGACATTCAGCGGGCTTTCGAAGCCGCGTTCCTCGCGGAACACCTGCCCCCCGCCGTACACCGCCGCACTGGACGCGTACAGCAGCGGGATGGCGTCCTGCTGGCAGTATTCGAGCAGGCTGACCGAATACTGGTAGTTGTTCTCCATCATGAACTTGCCGTTGTGCTCCATGGTGTCGGAGCACGCGCCCTGGTGCAGGATCGCGCGGATCTCGCCGTCCCAGACGCCATCGAGCAGCATCTCGATAAACTGGTCCTTGTCGACGTAATGGGCGATGTCGCAATCGACCAGATTGCGGAATTTGGGGCCATCGGTCAGATCATCGACCGCGATAATGTTGCGTTCGCCGCGCGCATTCAGTGCGTGGACCAGGTTGGCGCCGATAAAGCCTGCGGCACCGGTAACGACGGTATACATGGAGTGCTCCTTCTGGCGCGCCGCGAACGATCGCGACGACGCGTTTGATCAATGACCGAACAGTTCGGACCGTCGGACGACGGCCGTGCCCAGCTTGCCGACCACGATGCCGGCAGCGACATTGGCCACCTGCATCGCCTCGGGCAGCGCCAGCCCGGCGGCGACCATCAGGCCGAGTGTGCCGATCACGGTGTCCCCGGCGCCGGATACGTCGAACACTTCGCGGGCGACGGTCGGCACATTCAGCGGGCCGTCGGCGCGGAACAGGCTCATGCCGTCCTCGCTGCGCGTGACCAGCAGCGCGTCGAGCTGCAGATCGCTGCGGATGCGCTCGGCGCGCGCCGCCAGGTCATGCTCGTCGCGCCACTGTCCCGCCACCTGACGGAATTCGCTGCGGTTCGGCGTCAGCAGCGTGGCACCGGCGTACTTGTCCCATTCATCGCCCTTCGGGTCGATCAGCACCGGCTTGCCGGCAGCGCGGGCCAGTTCGATCATGCGCGTGACGTGGGTCAGGCCCCCCTTGCCGTAGTCGGACAGGATGACCACATCGTGGTCGGCGATCAGGCGGCTGTACTCGTCGAGTTTTTCCGCCAGCACTTCATGGCTGGGCGCATCCTCGAAATCAAGCCGGATCAGTTGCTGCTGGCGGGCGATCACCCGCAGCTTGACCGTAGTGGCGATGCGCGCGTCGCGCCGGAACGACACCGCCACGCCATCGCGTTCCAGCAGGGCAGCCAGGGCATCGGCCGCCTCGTCCTCGCCCACAACCGACAGCAGCGTAGCGTTGCCACCGAGGCTGACGATATTGCGCGCGACGTTGGCCGCGCCACCGGCGCGCTCTTCCATGCGGGCAATGCGCGCCACCGGTACCGGCGCTTCCGGCGAGATGCGCTCGACGTCACCGAACCAGTAGCGGTCCAGCATCACGTCACCGACCACCAGCAGGCGGGCGGCGGACATCCGCGCCATCAGACCGGGTTCGCGCGCCAGCAGCGCGGGAATGAATTCACTCATCGGACGGACTCCGTTCAGGCCAGGCCAAGTTCGGCATGGATGGCGGCCAGCGTCGCCAGCGGATCGGCGGCACGCGTGATCGGCCGGCCGATGACCAGGTAGTCGCTGCCGGCCTGCAGCGCGGCGGACGGGGTCATGACCCGACGCTGGTCATCGGCCACGGCATCGGCCAGGCGGATGCCCGGCGTGACCAGCCTGAACGACTCGCCCAGTGCAGCCTTCAGTTGTGCCGCCTCGAGGGCGGAGCACACCACGCCGTCCAGCCCGCTGTCGCACGCCAGCCGTGCCAACCGTTCGACCTGGGCCGCAGCGCCGTCGTTCAGGCCGATTTCGGCCAGTTCGGCATCACTCATGCTGGTCAGCACGGTCACGCCGATCAGCAGCGGCGGCTGCGACAGGCTGGCCACGGCTTCGCGTGCGGCCTCCATCATTCGCCGGCCGCCGGACGCATGCATGTCGACCATCCACACCCCGAGATCGGCCGCCACGCGGCAGGCGCTGGCCACGGTATTCGGGATGTCGTGGTACTTGAGGTCGAGAAACACGTCGAAGCCGCGCGCGGTCAGCTTGTCGACCAGGTGGCGACCGGATGCGGTGAAGATTTCCTTGCCGATTTTCAGCCGGCACAGGCCCGGCTCCAGCCGGGCGACGAATTCGAGCAGGTCTTTCTCGGCCGGGAAGTCGAGAGCGACGATAACGGGCGACGCGCTGTGCGCGATCGGGGCGGCGGGAGCAAACGGATTCATGGTTGGGCGGCGTTCAGACGGACAGCGACTCGCTGCGGTTCGGAGTCAGGCTTTCCCACTCCCCGCAGGCCGGGCACTTCCAGAAAAAGGTTTTGGAACGGAAATTGCAGTGCTGGCAACGATGCACGCGCAGGCGCTTGGCATGTGACAGCACCACTTCGCGGGCCAGTTCGGCATCCTGCCGGGTGGCCGGGTCCATGGAGCCGAATTTGGCGTCGATCAGTTTGGCAATGCCGGCCAGCGACGGATAGCCGTGCACGGCATCGCGCAGGAACGACAGGCCTTCCCGCTCGCCGCCATGCTGGGCGACCCGCGGATACAGCAGATCGGCCAGGTCGAGCTGCGGATAGGTTTCCAGCCAGCCCCGGACCAGTTTGATGCCGTCAGCGGTCCGGCCCAGCGCGTCATAGGCGCCCAGCACCCGTTCCGCGACCAGGGTCAGGTATTCCGGCTGCTGGTTTTCCAGTGACTGCCAGGCAGTAATCGCGCCTTCGGTGTCACCGGCGGTCAGCAGGATGTCACCATTGAGCAGATACGCTCGCGGGCAGCGGCGATTGGCAGCGAACGCGGCCGCGACTTCCTTGCGGGCCTGTTCCAGATCGGACTTGAACAGCGCAGCCTGGGCCAGCTCGCAATGGAATTCGGCCAGTTCGCGCTGGAACTGTGTCGCGTCGTTGCGCAGCGTCTTCGCCAGCGTGATGGCCCGGTCCCAGTCGCGTTCCTGCTGGTACAGGGCCAGCAGCCGCGAGCGTGCCAGGCTGGCGACGGCGGGCCGGTCGGTCAGCTGGGTAAGGATTTCCTCGGCCCGGTCGACCAGTCCGGCGCGCTGGAAGTCGTCGGCCAGTTCCAGCCGGATCTGGTCATGGGCAGGCTCGGGCAGGTCCGGGTTTTCCAGCAAGCCCTGGTGCAGGCGGATGGCAAGGTCGTTCTCGCCACGGCGGCGGTACAGCTTGCCGAGCGCGATCTGCAGATCCAGCGCACCGGGTTCCTGTCGGGCCACTTCAGCCAGCCGGCGGCTGGCTTCGCTGGTGTCGTCATCGACCAGGGCGGCCAGGCCGCGGAAATAGTTGGTCGGCAGTTTGCGGGCACCGGCGATCACGGCCCGCATGTCGATGCGCGCGGCCAGCCAGCCCAGCGCGAAGAACAGCGGGAAGATCAGCAGCCACCAGAGTTCGAAATCCACCAAGAGGAAGATCCTTAGGAAACGGGAATGACGGAAAGCGCCGGGCCGAAACGGCCCGGGATGCGGTCAGGCGCGGGAAGCGCGATTACTCGGCCACGGATTCGCTCGGGTCGTTGACGACCTGACCCGGCGCCTGCTGACGCGCACGCAGTTCTTTCTTCAGTTGCGTCAGTTCGCGACGCAGCTTCAGCGAATAGAAGAAACCGGCAGACAGGCCGGCGGCGGCGCCGACGGCGAAGAAAACCAGCAGCACCAGGATCAGCGGTGCCTGCCAGGTATGGCCCATGAACAGGTTCAGCGTGACCGAATCACTGTTCTGCATGGCGAGCGTGAGCAGCAGCACAAACACCAGAAACTTGATTATCCAGCCTACATAGCGCATTGCGCGACCCTCCATGACAGAGGCTGAAGTTTAAACGATGTCGGCGGGCCCGGCATCGCGTTGGACGAAAAACGCTAAGGAATGACAGCCGCGGATGAACAAATACTGCGCAATCCCGCAATGCGCGGACGGCAGACGCAAAAACGCCGCAGGTTACCCTGCGGCGTTTCGTGACTCGCGTTAGCCCGAGGCTTGCGCTTCTTCCTGAATCCGAGCGTCGACGCGTTCGCGCAACTCCTTGCCGGCCTTGAAGTGCGGAACGTATTTCTCCGGCACTTCAACACTGCTCCCCGACTTGGGATTGCGACCGGTACGCGGCGGACGGTAGTTCAGATCGAAGCTGCCGAAGCCGCGGATCTCGATGCGCTGGCCACGTGACAGGCACGTTGCCATCGCATCAAGAATGGTCTTCACCGCGAGCTCCGCGTCCTTGGCAATCAACTGAGGATAGCGCTCCGCGAGCCTGGCAATCAGCTCAGACTTGGTCATTGCACTGCCTGATTACTCGTTGCCGCCGGACAGTTTGGCCTTCAGCAGCGCGCCCAGGTTCGTGGTGCCGGCGTTGGCGTTGGCTTCAGCCTGGAAGCGGCTGACCGCACCCTGCTCTTCAGCCGCATCCTTGGCCTTGATCGACAGCTTCAGCGAACGGCTCTTGCGGTCGACGTTGATGACCAGAGCTTCGATCTCTTCGCCTTCCTTCAGCAGCGAACGGGCATCTTCGACGCGGTCACGCGACAGCTCGGAAGCCGGCAGGTAACCTTCGATGTCGCCGTCCAGCGCGATCACGGCGCCACGTGCGTCAACGGTCTTGATGATGCCCTTGACCAGCGTGTTCTTGTCGTGGATCGACACGAAGCTGCCGAACGGATCGCCTTCGAGTTGCTTGATGCCCATCGAGATGCGTTCCTTGTCGGTATCGATCGACAGGACCAGCGCTTCGACTTCGTCGCCCTTCTTGAACTGGCGGATGGCTTCTTCGCCGGCAACGCTCCACGACAGGTCGGACAGGTGCACCAGACCGTCGATGCCGCCCGGCAGGCCGATGAACACGCCGAAGTCGGTGATCGACTTGATGGTGCCGGTGATCTTGTCACCCTTCTTGTAGTTGGCCGAGAAATCATCCCACGGGTTCGGCATGCACTGCTTCATGCCCAGCGAGATGCGGCGGCGGTCTTCGTCGATCTCGAGGATCATGACTTCGACTTCGTCACCCAGCGACACAACCTTGGACGGATGCACGTTCTTGTTGGTCCAGTCCATTTCGGACACGTGGACCAGGCCTTCGATGCCCTGTTCGATTTCGACGAAGGCGCCGTAGTCGGTCAGGTTGGTGACCTTGCCGAACAGGCGGGTGCTTTGCGGGTAGCGACGGCTCAGGCCCACCCACGGATCTTCGCCCAGCTGCTTCAGGCCCAGCGACACGCGGTTCTTCTCTTGATCGAACTTCAGCACCTTGGCTTCGACTTCGTCGCCGACGGCCAGGACTTCGCTCGGGTGCTTCACACGACGCCATGCGAGGTCGGTGATGTGCAGCAGACCATCAATGCCGCCCAGGTCCACGAAGGCGCCGTAGTCGGTGATGTTCTTGACGATGCCCTTGACGACTGCACCTTCCTTCAGGTTTTCCAGCAGTGCCTTGCGCTCTTCGCCCAGGGTTTCTTCCAGCACGGCGCGACGCGACACAACGACGTTGTTACGCTTGCGGTCGAGCTTGATGACCTTGAATTCGATCTGCTTGCCTTCGAACGGCGTGGTGTCCTTGACCGGACGCACGTCGACCAGGGAACCCGGCAGGAAGGCGCGGATGCTGTTGACCATGACGGTCAGGCCGCCCTTGACCTTGCCGCTGATGACGCCGGACAGGATCTTGCTGGTTTCCAGCGCTTCTTCGAGCTCAAGCCATGCAGCCATGCGCTTGGCCTTGTCGCGCGACAGCTTGGTTTCGCCATAGCCGTTTTCCAGGCTATCGAGCGCCACGGTAACGAAATCACCGATGCTGACTTCCAGTTCGCCCTTGTCGTTCTTGAACTCTTCGACCGGGATCAGCGACTCGGACTTGAGGCCGGCGTTGACGGTGACGAAATTCGGATCGATAAGGACAACTTCAGCGGTGATCACTTCACCGGCCTTCATCACCTGACGGGACAGGCTTTCTTCGAAGAGGGCGGCAAAGCTTTCCATGGCGGGAACAGTGTTAGTCATTGAAATGGAGACTCGGTGCGAACGATGGGAATCCGCGAGGTGACGTTGATGATGTCCGCACGATCCCATCCCGTACGGAGAAAAAAATCATGCCCGCGGCGCGATGGCGCGATACCACTCGATGACCTGATCGACGGCGGCGTCAATGGTCAGGCGGGTGGTGTCGAGCAACCGGGCGTCGGGCTCTTGCCGGAGCGGTGCCACCGGGCGGGCGGCATCGCGCTCGTCACGGTCGGCAATATCCTGCTGAATCTGCTGGAGATTAGCAGACGCGCCCTTTCCGATCAACTGCTTATAGCGTCTGCGGCCCCGTTCGTCGGCACTGGCGGTCAGGAAAACCTTCAGCGTGGCGTCGGGAAACACGACCGAGCCCATGTCGCGACCGTCGGTCACCAGACCGGGCGGGTGGCGAAAGTCGCGCTGGCGCTGCAGCAGCGCGCTGCGCAGCGCCGGCAGGGCGCCGATCCGCGACGCACAGAGACCGATGTCCTCGCTGCGGATCTCGTCGGTGACATCGATGTCCTCGAGCCAGACCCGGCCGTCGCGAAACGCGATCGGCAGCCGCACGGCGGCCATCGCCAGCTTGGCCTCGTTGTCCAGCGGGATCTGGTGGCGGACGGCGTACAGCGCAGCCAGACGGTAAAGCGAACCGGAATCCAGGTAGTGGAATCCCAGGCGAAGCGCGACCATCGCAGCCACGGTGCCTTTGCCGGAGGCGGACGGACCATCGAGCGTAATGACAGGTGCAGACATGTGTAAGGTTGGATACCGGCAGCAAATGACAAACAGCCGGACGCATCCGGCTGCAAACGTATGAAATGCTAGCGCATTTTCATTGCGCTGCACAATCCGCCGGCATGACTATGGCGTCGTCGCTCCCACGCCGGCGGGCGGGTGTGCTAGCGTTCGGCATCCGACTCAACGCTTGGTTCCCCTCTCCCGCATGGAATTTCTCGATCTATCCGTTCGTGACCGGGCACAAGGCACCGTATGCCTTCCCGGTTCGAAAAGCATCTCCAACCGCATCCTGCTGCTGGCCGCACTGGCCAGTGGCGACACTCTGGTCCGTGGCGTGCTCGCCGCCGACGACACCGAGCGCATGCTCGACGCGTTGACGACACTGGGTGTCGCGCTTTCGCCGCAGTCCGGCACGCGGGATATCCTGATTCATGGCGTCGGCGGCCGCTTTCCGGTCCGGCGCGCCGATCTGTTCCTCGGCAATGCCGGCACCGCCTTCCGGCCGCTGACCGCCGCACTGGCGCTGACCGGTGGCGATTACCACCTGCACGGCGTGCCGCGCATGCATGAGCGCCCGATCGGCGATCTGGTCGACGCGCTGACCGCACTCGGTGCCCGGATCGACTATCCCGGCCAGCCCGGCTTCCCGCCGCTGGACATCCATCCGGTCGACATCGCCGCCGGCGGCACCACGCGCGTCAACGGCAATGTGTCCAGCCAGTTCCTGTCCGCGCTGCTGATGGCGCTGCCACTGGTGGGCGGCGGTACGGTCGAGGTGATCGGCGAGCTGATTTCCCGCCCCTATGTCGACCTGACGCTGAACCTGATCGCCCGCTTCGGCGTCACGGTCGTGCGCGACGGTTACGCCCGCTTTACCGTACCGGCCGGCAGCTGCTATGTGAGCCCCGGCGAGATCCATGTCGAAGGTGACGCGTCCAGCGCCAGTTACTTCCTGGCCGCCGGCGCCATCGGCGGCGGTCCGGTCCGGGTCGAGGGCGTGGGTCGCGACAGCATCCAGGGCGATGTCCACTTCGCTGCCGCGCTGGCGCAGATGGGCGCGCAGATCGAGATGGGTCCGGACTGGATCGAGGCGCGGGCGCCGGCCGGTGGCCGGCTGCGGGCGGTCACGCTGGACTGCAATGCGATTCCGGATGCGGCGATGACGCTGGCAGTGGCCGCGCTGTTTGCCGACGGCACCACCCGGCTGGAGCAGATCGCCAGCTGGCGGGTCAAGGAGACCGACCGCATCGCGGCCATGGTCACCGAGCTGACCAGGCTGGGCGCCACGGTCGAGTCCGGCGACGATTTCATTGCCGTGACTCCGCCGGCACAACTGACGCCGCAGGCCGCCATCGACACTTACGACGACCATCGCATGGCGATGTGCTTCTCGCTGGCCAGCTTTGCGGTACCGGTGCGCATCAACGATCCGCGCTGCGTGGCCAAGACCTTCCCTGACTACTTCGACGTTTTCGCGGGGCTGTGCGCATGAGCCGGGACCGTTTCGTCACCGATCGCCATGCCTTCATGGCCGCCGCCGGCGAACCGCAGCCGCAGTCGCCGGTTTTCCGCCCGCAACAGCTGCCGATGTGGGAAACCATGCTGGCTGAAGAGCTGGCCGAATTGCGCGAGGCGATCGATCACTATCGCGCGGTCGACCCGAATGACGCCGACGCGCTGGCGGCGGCCCAGGCCGAGTTCTGCGCCGAGGGCTGCGACGCAATCAATGTGCTGGTCGGGCTGATGATTTCCCAGGGGCTGCCGATCGATGCCATGGCCGATGCGATCCACGCCGCCAATATGGCCAAGTGCGTCGATGGCCACATGGTTCGCCGCGACGACGGCAAGATCCTGAAGCCGGCCGGCTGGCAGCCGGCGGACAAGCTCGGCGTGATTCTTGCGGCCAGACAGCGGCAAATGGAGAAGGCGCAAGGGTAACCGCAGCGTCGGTGCACGCCCGGCTGACAACGGGGTTCGCGAACACGCCATTCCCGCCTCACCCGCCACGCTTCACAGGCAGAAAAAACGGCGATGCATTCGATGCATCGCCGTTTTTTCCTGCGCGGACGGGTTTATTCGTCCATGACAGCGCTGGTATAGACTTCCTGCACGTCGTCGAGGTCTTCGAGCGCGTCGATCAGCCGTTGCATGCGCGCGGCGTCGTCGCCGGTCAGTTCGGTATCGTTCTGCGCGCGCATGGTCACTTCACCGATATCGGTCTTGTAGCCGGCCGCTTCCAGCCGTTCCTTGATGTCGGCGTACTCGTACGGCGGCGTGATGACTTCGATCGAGCCGTCGTCGTTGGTGACCACGTCGTCGGCGCCGGCTTCCAGCGCGGACTCCATCAGCGCATCCTCGTCGGTGCCCGGTGCGAACACCAGGTAGCCACAATGCGTGAACTGGAAGGCCACGCAGCCGTCGGTGCCCATATTGCCGCCGAACTTCGAGAACGCATGGCGAACGTCGGCCACGGTGCGGGTCTTGTTGTCGGTCAGGCAGTCGACCATGACGGCAGCGCCACCGATGCCGTAGCCTTCGTAGCGGATTTCTTCATAGGTCACGCCATCGAGCTGGCCGGTGCCGCGCTTGATCGCGTTCTCGATATTGTCCTTGGGCATCGACTCGCCCTTGGCCTTTTCCACCGCCAGGCGCAGGCGCGGGTTGGCCGTCGGATCCCCGCCGCCCATCTTGGCGGCAACGGTGATTTCCTTGATGAGTCGGGTGAAGATCTTGCCGCGCTTGGCGTCCTGGCGACCCTTGCGGTGCTGGATGTTCGCCCATTTGCTGTGACCGGCCATGTGTAACCTCGTGAAGATCGAAAAAACCCGCCGCAGGCGGGTTCAGACGGGTGATATCGGTGAGCACCGGCGGCGACAGAGGCGTCGGTGCGGGGTCTGGTACGGATTCTAGCACCGCCTCACGGGGCGCTGCCAGTCTGCGGCAGCAGCAGTTGACGCATGAGGACGAAGGCCTGCAGGTAGACCTGTTCCAGCGCCGTTCCCAGCAGCGGGATCGACAGGTACAGCACGACGAAGCCGATGGTCAGCGTCATCGGAAAGCCAAAGCTGAAAATGTTGAACTGCGGCGCGGCGCGCGTCATCACCCCGACCGACAGGTTGACGATCAGCAGCGCCGCCACCAGCGGCAGCGACAGCCACAGGCCAAGGGCCAGCATGGTGCCGCCCCAGCCGGCCAGCATTTTCAGGCTCATCGCCGGCAGCGGTGCCAGCGATACCGGCAGCAGGGTGAAGCTTTCCACCAGGGTGCCGAGCATGACGTGGTGACCGTTGATGGCCAGCAGGATCAGATAGGTGAACAGGGTCAGCAGCCGCGAGACCGACGACACCTGGGCGCCAGAGCCCGGATCGAACTGCATGGCGAAGCCCAGGCCCATCTGCATGGCAATAATGGCACCGGACACCTCGACGGCGGTAATCGCCAGCCGCATGGTAAAGCCCATGGCGGCGCCAATCAGCAGTTGCTGGACGATGATGAACACGCCCTCGCCCGAGACGACCGGCACCGCCGGCATCGGCGGCAGCAGTGGTGCAATCAGCACCGTCAGCGAGATCGCCAGCACGGTCTTGATCCGGCGCGGGACCTGCTTGGTGCCGAACAGCGGGTCGGCCAGCAGGAAACCGGTAATGCGGAACAGCGGCCACAGATAGGTCGACAGCAGCAGGCCGATCTGGGTGTCGGTCAGTTCGAGCACGTCAGCCGATCATGTTGGGAATACTGGCCAGCAGGCGCGTGGTGTATTCGATCAGCGTGCGCAGCATCCACGGTCCCGCCAGCACCAGCACCAGGAACATGGCCAGCAGCTTCGGGATGAAGGTCAGCGTCATTTCGTTGATCTGGGTCGCGGCCTGGAACACGCTGACCAGCAGGCCGACGCCGAGCGCGACCAGCAGCATCGGCGCGGCGACGATGATCAGGATGAACAGCGCATTCTGGACCAGGTTGATGACCATTTCCGGCGTCATGTCCGCACCTTCACTTTATGTAGAAGCTCTGCACCAGCGAGCCGATCAGCAGGGTCCAGCCGTCGACCAGCACGAACAGCATCAGCTTGAACGGCAGCGAGATCATGGTCGGCGACACCATCATCATGCCCATCGCCATCAGCACGCTGGCCACGACCAGGTCGATGATCAGGAACGGGATGAACACCATGAAGCCGATCTGGAACGCCGTCTTCAGTTCACTGACCACGAAGGCCGGAATCAGCGTTTTCAGGCTGACGTCGGCCTGGGTGGCCGGCTTGTCCTCGCGGGCAATCTCGATGAAAAAGGCCAGGTCCTTCTCGCGCGTCTGCCGCAGCATGAATTCGCGGAACGGCTCCGCGCCCTTCTCCGCTGCCTGCAGGATGCTGATCTGGTCTTCGGAGAACGGCAGCCAGGCGTCCTTGTAGGCCTTGTCGAAGGTCGGCGCCATGACGAACAGGGTCAGGAACAGCGACAGGCCGATGACCACCTGGTTAGGCGGCGCCTGCATCAGGCCGATGGCCTGGCGCAGCAGCGACAGCACGATCACGATGCGGGTGAACGCGGTCATCATCAGCAGCAGCGCCGGGATGAAGGTCAGCCCGGTCAGGAACAGCAGCATCTGCAGCGACAGCGAGTACTGGGTACCGCCATCCGGCGCCGGGCCGGAATTCATCAGCGGCAGCCCGCCTGCCGCCATCGCCGCTGCCGGAAGCAACCATAGCGCCAGCGGCAGCAGCGCCCGGCGACAGTAGGACAAAAGGGAAACCATCATGCTTTTCGGTCGGAAGGCGTTCGTTGCAGACGTTCGATCGCCGTTTTGAGACGGGCGGCAAAGTTGCCGTCCGCAAGGGAAGGAGGAGGCGTATCGGCGTTGTCGGGGCGTTCCATGTCCTTCAGCAGGCTGATGTGCTGCGGCGTGACGCCGAGCACCAGCCAGCGACCGGACACCTCGACCACCACCACGCGTTCGCGCCCGCCAAGCAGCGTGCCGCCGACGACGCGCACCGCGCGTCCACCGGACAGTCCCGCCTGGTTCAGCCGGCGTACCAGCCAGGCCAGTGCAGCAATCAGTCCGAGAACCAGACCGAGGGCCAGCACGACCTGCACCAGCCCGCCGATCGGGCCGGGCATGGCGGCGGCCGGCGCCGCGGCGCGGGCCGACAGCGAAACCGCCGCCAGCGTTGCGGCGGCGGCGACGGGCGTCAGGCGCATGGTGCTACTTCTGCAAACGGCGCAGCCGCTCGGCAGGGGTAATGATGTCGGTCAGGCGGATACCGAACTTGTCGTTCACCACCACGACTTCGCCCTGGGCGATCAGGCAGCCGTTGACCAGCACGTCCATCGGTTCGCCGGCCAGGCCGTCGAGCTCCACCACCGAGCCCTGTGCCAGTTGCAGCAGGTTGCGGATGGCAATCTTGGTCCGCCCCAGTTCCACGGTCATGCTGACCGGGATGTCGAGAATCATGTCCAGGTTGGTCGCACCACCGGCGGCCTGCTGTGTCGCGGGCGAAAACTCCTGGAACAGCCCGGCGGCCGGCTGTGCGCCGCCAGCCGCTTCTGCCGGCGCGGCCGCAGCCTCGCCTTCAGGCGGCGCGTCGGTGGCACTTTGCTGTTCGGCCATTGCGGAGGCCCAATCGTCCATCGTCACTTCGTCGTTCATGTCTTATCGATCTCGTTTGCGTCGGATTGCTCGCCACTCAACTGCCATGAGCCAGCGCTTGTTCACTCAGTTCCTGCGCGCCGGCCAGGACTTTTTCGACCTTCAGCGCGTATTGACCGCCGGAGGTGCCATAACCGCACTCCAGCACCGGGATGCCGGACACGTCAGCCACCACCGTCGAGGCGATATCGACCGGGATCACATCGCCCACTTTCAGGTTCAGGATGTCGCCCAGCGCGACCTCGGTTTCGGTCAGCGTGGCAACCAGCTCGACCTCGGCGATCTGCACCTGTTTCGACAGCAGGTTGACCCAGCGGTTGTCGACTTCGGTCCGGTCGGCCGCCATGGTCGACGACAGCACGTCGCGGATCGGCTCGATGGTCGAGTACGGCATGCAGACGTGGAAGTCGCCGCCGCCCGCGCCCAGCTCGATGCGGAAGGTCATCGACACCACGACTTCGGTCGGCGTGGCGATGTTGGCAAACTGGGTATTCATTTCGGAACGCATGTAGTTGAACTCGATCGGATAGACCGGTTCCCATGCCTTCTGGTACTCGTTGAACACCACGTCCAGCAGTCTGCGGATGATGCGCTGCTCGGTCGCGGTAAAGTCGCGCCCCTCGACCCGCACATGGTAGCGACCGTCGGAGCCGAACAGGTTGTCGACGATCAGGAACACCAGGTCGGGATCGAAAATCAGCAGCGACGTCCCGCGCAGCGGCTTGACGTGGCACAGGTTGAGGTTGGTCGGCACCACCAGGTTGCGGATGAACTCGCTGTACTTGTGGACCTTGACCGGCCCCACCGAAATTTCGGCGTTGCGGCGGATGAAGTTGAACAGGCCGATACGCAGGTTGCGCGCGAAACGCTCATTGATGACTTCGAGCGTCGGCATCCGGCCGCGCACGATGCGTTCCTGCCGCCCGATCTCGTAATTGCGGACATCGGGCGAACTGGCGTCGCCGACATCGTTGTCGTTGCCGGTAACGCCGCGCAGCAGCGCGTCGACCTCTTCCTGCGAGAGGATGTCGTCGGACATGATTACTGCAACTGAACGATGAAGGACGTGAATACTACCGAGCGCACGACGTCGGCGTGGCCGGAATCAGCGAGCGACTCGTTGATGACGCTGCGGATCTGCGCCTTCAGCCGGGCCTTGCCTTCGGCCGTGGCCACATCGGCCGAGGTCTTGCTGGACAGCAGCAGGATCAGGTTGCTGCGGATGCGCGGCATGTAGGCCGAGATCAGCTCGGCGTCGCCCGGCTTGCCGAGTTCGACCTGCAGTTCGGTCTGCAGCATCGTGCCCGGATCGGACAGGTTGACGACGAAGGTGTCGATCTTGCTGAACGTCGGCGCGGCCGGCGCGGCGGCGGCTTCTTCAGCCTTCGGCTTGCTTTCGCCATTGCCGTGCGCCAGGAACAGATAGCCGACAGCGCCAGCGAGCAACAGGACAACTCCGACCAGCGCGCCAATGACCAGCATTAGTTTTTTACCGCCCGCTGCCGGTTGAGCTTCTGTCAAAGATGCCATGTGCAATACCTGTAAAGATTTGTAAATACGTATTTTCGCGTAATTGTCGCTTGCCGACTAGCGTATCACGCAAATACGCTGACTCTTCCATCATCCTTGCCGGTCGCAGGCTGGATAACTGTTGTCGTCACCCCCGCGCCGGCATTGCCATCCAGCGAAAAACTGCCGTCGCCGCGGCCGGACGAGGACTGCCCGCCCTGTTGCGCAAATGACGACGCGCTCTGCTGATCGCGCTGCCCGCTCGACACCTGCGCATCGGCAAGCTGGATGCCCTGCCCGGCCAGTTGCTGCGCCAGGCGCGGCAGGTTCTGTTCCAGTACATCCCTTGTATTCGGCACGGCGGAGACAAAATTGAGCGTCAACTGATTTTCCGCGCCGAACTTCAGCGTGACCTCGATCGGCCCCATTTTTTCCGGGTTCATCTGCAGGCGAGCCCCGTCGAGCTTGTGCTGCGCCAGCAGGGCGACGTGCTGGCCGAGCTCCTGGCCCCATTGCGGGCTGGTCACCGGCTGCTGCATCTGCAGTGCCAGCGGGGCCGGAGCGGCGGCAGTCGGCGCGGTCTGTCCGCCATTGGCGATATGGGCCAGTGCCGAGGCCGCCTGCTGCGGCGTGGCGGCGCTGGCGACGGTGGCCGCACCGGAGGATCGGGCCGCCGCCTGCAGTTCGCTGCCGAAGTCCACCGGTTGCTTGCTCTCGACCGGCGCGGTTTCGTCCAGCGTGGCTTTTGCCACGCCCTGGGTGCCGGGCTGCGCAGCCCGGCCCGCGGCAGCGGTGGTGGCGGCAGCACGCTGCGCGGCAGCATCCTGGACGGTCTTGCCGCCGTCCTGTGCCGGTACCTGAGCCTGGCCCTGTGCATTGCGCGCCGCCACAGCGGCACGGTCGGCCGCCTGGGCGGCATTCTCCTCGCTGTCACCGCTGGCGGCCACGACCGCGGCGCCCTCGTCCCTGCCCGTCAGGCGCAGGTCGGCCTGACCGTCGTCGCTGGCAGCCACGACCTGCTCGCCAACCGCGGTGTCGACGACCGGTTTGACCGGCTCGGTCAGCACCGGCGCGCCCAGCATGGCGGCAAGTGTTGCCGGATCGGGACGGACGTCCTTGCCGTCCGGCTCCCCGGTCTTGCTGTCCGCCTCGTCGACCACGGTGGTCTTGTCGGTCTTGCCCTTGCCGTCGAGCACGGCGATCTGTTCGTCGACCAGCTGTGTGAACGTGTTGTCCGGCGTGGACGGTCCTTTTCCTGCCGAAGCGGTCTTGCTGCTGGCGGCAGACTGCGCCTGGGCGACGGTCGGGGTGGAAAGCGAAATACTCATGGCAGGCAGGCCCAAGGTTAGGTACACAACAGACAACAGCAATGCAAGAATCATGCCTGAAAAAATGCGCCATGCGGCGCAAGAAACGATCCGGAATTCCAGTCGCGGCCTAGCGTGGACGGCGGAAACCGCGGGTGGCCAGTTCGTCGGTCAGCTTCTGCTCGCGCCGCGCCTTGACCGCCTGTTCGCGCTGCGCGGCCTGCTCGTCGAGGGTTTCGAATGCCTTCAGTTTCTTGCGCTCGGCCAGCCAGCGGGTGCGCGTGGCTTCGCACTCCGCCTCGCGCAGAACCAGTTCCTCGCGCTGGGCATTCACGGCAGTCTCGATGCGTTCGAGAAAGCGCTGATAGTCGGCCCACTGCACGGCCGACATGCCGGTGCTGGCACGCTGGATGCGCTGCATGCGGTATTCGGCCAGAAACTGCTCCAGTTGCGCGAGTTTCTGCCCGGCCTGGACCAGACGCTGCTGTGCCTGGCCCATCAGTTTGGCGGCGGCGTCGGTGCGATCGGTCGCCAGCCGGGTCAGCAGTGCGTAACGGCTGTTCATGCCGGGCTCACTGGCCCGTGACCTGCACCAGCCCGGCGAGCGAGGTCTCGAAGTCGCTGGCCTCGCCGGCCGGCTGGATCAGGTAGGCATTCATGGCCGGTTCGAGGCGGATGGCCTCGTCCAGCAGGCGGTCGGCGCCGGGCACGTAGGCACCGACGCTGATCAGGTCCAGGTTGCGCTGGTAGCGCGAATAGAACTGCTTGAAGCGGCGGGCGGCGTCCAGGTGTTCCTGCGGGACGACGTCGGCCATGACCCGGCTGATCGACTGTTCGATGTCGATGGCCGGATAGTGGCCGGATTCGGCCAGCCGGCGACTGAGCACGAAGTGGCCGTCGAGAATGGCCCGTGCACTGTCGGCAATCGGGTCCTGCTGGTCATCGCCCTCGGACAGCACGGTATAGAACGCGGTAATCGAGCCACCGCCCGGCCGGCCGTTACCGGCCCGCTCGATCAGTTGCGGCAGCTTGGCGAACACGGACGGCGGATAGCCCTTGGTGACCGGCGGTTCGCCGATGGCCAGGGCGATTTCGCGCTGGGCCATCGCATAGCGGGTCACCGAGTCCATCAGCAGCAGGACGTCCAGTCCCTGGTCGCGGAAGTACTCGGCCAGCGCGGTCGCATAGGCGGCACCGTGCAGGCGCATCAGCGGCGGCGAGTCGGCCGGCGCGGCGACCACGACCGAACGGGCGAGGCCTTCCTCGCCGAGAATGGCTTCGATGAAGTCCTTGACCTCGCGGCCCCGCTCGCCGATCAGCCCGACCACGACCACGTCGGCACGGGTGTACTTGGCCATCATGCCGAGCAGCACCGATTTGCCGACACCGGAGCCGGCGAACAGGCCGAGACGCTGGCCGCGGCCGACCGTCAGCAGGCCGTTGATGGCGCGCACGCCGACGTCCATGCTGTTGCGCACCGGGTCGCGGTCGAGCGGATTGACCGGCTGCGAGTACAGCGGATAGAAATCGTCGGCCAGGATCTCGCCGCCGTCGTCGAGCGGTCGCCCGAGCGAGTCGACGATGCGCCCCAGCAGTTTGAAGCCGACCGGCACCCGTCGCCCGCCAGCCTGGTCGGACGGCGCCTGGCTGTGGCCGAAGCGCGGCGGCGAATGCACGATCAGCGGTTCGACGGCAATGCCCGGCATCAGGCCGTGCACGTTGTTGACCGGCATCAGGAACAGGGTATCGGTGTTGAAGCCGACCACTTCGGCTTCAACCCGCCGGCCGTCCGGCAGGCAGACCGAACAGGCGCCGCCGACCGGCAGCCGCAGCCCGGCCGCCTCCATCACCATGCCGGTGACGCGCGTCAGCTGGCCGTTCGGTCGCGACAGGTCCGCCGTGCGCACGGTGTCGCGGCAGGCGGACAGGTAATCACTCCACGGATGGCCGGATTGGCCGGTCTCAGCGGACGACATGATCCGCCTCGACGTCACCCGGCACCGGTTCGGCGCCGAGCGCTTCACCCAGCGCTTCGCGCCGGGTGGCCAGGCGCAGGTCGATCCGCCCGCTGGGCAGGTCGATCAGGCAGCCGCCGCGTCCGACCGAGGCGTCGGGAATGTACTGCCAGCTGGCATCGGCCGCCTCGCGTTCGATCACGCGGCGCGCGACGATCAGGTCGTCGGGATGCACGCGCAGCCGGGCCTGCTTCAGCGAGCCGGCCAGATTGGCCAGCGCCCCGGTCAGCAGCGGTTCCAGGGCATCCTCGCAGGCCGCCACGTGCGCGCCAACCAGCCGGTCCGCACATTCCAGCGCCAGCGACAGCAGTTGCGGCGCCAGGTCGGACTCCAGCTGGGTCAGCGAGGTTTCCAGCCGTGTGCGCAGCGCCTGCAGCAGCGCCAGTTCGGCCTGCAGCTCGGGGCGCAGTTCGTCATGTGCCGCAACTTTGCCTTCTTCGCGGCCCTTGTCCAGACCTTCGGCGTGACCGGCCTCGAAACCGGCCTGCCATGCTTCCTGGTGAATGGCTTCCAGTTCGGCGGCGGTCGGGTACGACGACAGCGTTTCCGGCTCGATGTCGACCTCTTCGGTCGGCACATCGACGCCGCGCGGATCGATTTCCGGCTCGTCGACGACTTCCGGTTCCGGCTCGGCCACGACTTCCGGCGCGACCGGATCCAGGCGCGCGCGGGCCTTGGCCGGCGTCAGAAACGCCGGGGGGGCCGGGGGCTCTATGGGGCGAAGGTCCCAACGCTGCCACGCAGCGTCTTCGCCTGACACGGGCTTATTCGACAACACCTTCCTCGCCACCCTTGCCGCCCAGCACTATCTGGCCGTCGTCGGCCAGTTTGCGAACGATCTTGAGAATTTCCTTTTGCTCGGCCTCGACCTCGGACACCTTGACCGGTCCCTTGGCCTCCAGGTCGTCCTTGAGCATTTCCGCGGCCCGCGACGACATGTTCTTGAAGATCTTGTCCTTGAGGGTCTCGCTGGTGCCCTTGAGGGCGGTAATGAGGCTTTCGCTGGAGACTTCGCGCAGCAGCACCTGGATCGACCGGTTGTCGATATCGCACAGGTTCTCGAACACGAACATCTTGTCCTGGATGCGCTGGGCCAGATCCGGGTCGTGCTCGCGGATCGATCCCAGCGCGGCGCCTTCGACCTGCGCCCCCATGAAGTTGAGGATTTCGGCCGCCAGCTGCACGCCCCCCATGGCGCTCTTCTTGATCCGGTCGGAGCCGGACAGCAGCTGGGTCAGCACGTCGTTCAGTTCGCGCAGCGCCTGCGGCTGCACGCCTTCGAGTGTGGCGATACGCAGCAGCACGTCGTTGCGCAGCCGCTCGGTAAAGTTCGACAGGATCGCGCTCGACTGGTCCGGGTCCAGGTGGACCAGGATGGTGGCGATGATCTGCGGGTGCTCGTTGCGGATCAGGTCGGACGCGCTGGACGGGTCCATCCACTTCAGGCTTTCGATGCCGGTGTGGTCGTTGCCCTGGGTAATCTTGTCCAGCAGGTTCGAGGCCTTGTCCTCGCCCAGCGCCTCGGTCAGCACGCTGCGCAGGAATTCGTCGGACGAGTCGATGGACGCGCGCATCCGCGCTTCGTCCTTGAACAGCTGGGCGGCCTGGATGATCTCGTCGCGGCCAAGGTTGCTGATCTGCGTCATCAGCGTCGAGATCTTCTGCACTTCCTTCGGCCCCAGGTACTTGAACACCTCGACGGCATCCGCCTGACCGAGACTGAACAGCAGCACGGCACTGCGCCGGATACCCGCATCACTCATCGTTGCTCACCCATTCCTTGATGATCTGGGCCGCCATGCGCGGATCGTTGCGCACGACCTGTCGGGCAGATTCCAGCGCCATTTCGTATTCACGGCGCGCCACTTCGACCGGGTCGTCGCTCGGCAGGCCGCTGTCGGTGCTGCTGATGGCGACGCCGTCGGCATCGACTTCCGCCCCTTCCATGCCCGGCGGCAGCGGCACTTCCTTCGGCCGGATGATGTCGCGCACCACCGGACGGACCACGCCGAACAGCAGGTACAGCACCACCAGCAGCAGGAAGCCGTACTTGAGCACGTCGCTGAGGTTGTTGGTCACGTAGTCGACGGCACGATCCTGCAGCGACAGCCGTTCCGGACCGGTGGCGGCAAAGCTGGCATTGACCACGTTCAGCGAGTCGCCACGGGTCTGGTTGTAACCCATCGCTTCACGAACCAGATCCTGGATCTGCTTGATTTCCTTGTCCGACAGCGGCGTCGGGCGCTCGACGCCATCCTTGCCGGCAGCGAGCTTGTAGTTGACGACCACGGCGGCGTTCACGCGCTTGATCGAGCCGACCGGCTGCTTGACGTGCTGGATGGTGCGGTCAAGCTCGTAGTTGGTCGTGTTGTCCTTGCTGCTCTTCAGCGGCGGCTGCGCCGCCTGGCCATTGGCCGGCGTCGGCATCAGTCCGGCCTGGGTGCCCGGCGGCAGCGTGATCGGCGCGGCGGCGGCCGACGGCGGCTGGTTCGACAGCGCGCCCGGCACGCCCCCCTGCGGATCGGTCACGCGCGTGGACGATTCGGACGTCTGCTGGCTGCGGATCGCAGCCGCATTCGGCGGGGTGTTCGGGTTGAAGTTTTCCGAGGTCTGCTCGGTTTCGGAGAAGTCGAGCGCGGCGGTGACTTCGGCGCGCACGTTGCCGGCGCCGACGATCGGTTCGAGGATGGCCTCGATGCGCTTGGTCAGTCCCTGCTCCACCTGACGCACATAGTCGAGCTGGCGGCGCGACAGGCCGGACAGGCCGTCATCCAGATCCGGGTGCTTGGAGATCAGGTTGCCTTCCTGGTCGACGATGGTGATGTTTTTCTGCGACAACCCCGGCACCGCGGACGCCACCAGGTTGCGGATCCCGGCAATCTGCCCGGCATCGAGGATGAAGCCGGGACGCAGCGTCAGCATCACCGACGCGGTCGACGGCTGCTGCTCGCGCACGAATACGCTCTGTTTCGGGATGGCGAGGTGAACGCGGGCGTGCTCGACCACGTCCAGCGACTCGACCGTACGCGCCAGTTCACCTTCGACGGCGCGCTGGTAGTTGACCTGCTCGGCAAACTGGCTGATACCGAACTTCTGGTTGTCCATCAGTTCGAAACCGACGCCGGAGGCTTTCGGCAACCCCTGCGCCGCCAGTTTCAGACGAGTGTCATAGACGCGGGCGGACGGGATCTCGATCACGCCGCTGTCGGTCAGCTTGTACGGCACGTTCAGCTTCTGCAGCGCTTCGGTAATCTGCCCGCCATCGCGGTCGGACACGTTGCTGAACAGCACCTTGTAGGCCGGTTCGCGCATGTAGAAGTAGCTGCCGAGCAGGACGGTAAAAATGGCGGCGAGGCCACCGAGCAAGAGCATTTTCTTGTTCGGCGGCAAATCGCGATAACGCGCCATGCTTTCACGCACACGCGTCTGCATGGAGGGAGGGGGAGGCGAACCAGCCAATTCGGCCATGAGATAGACAATTCCGGACCCACCAGCCGAGCCGGCCGGCAGGAAAAGGTAGATCACAGAAAAACCGCGCAGTACACGGAGACCGACGCAGAACGGGAACGCGGAGGCTTTGCCCGGTTTTCGTTACATCAAATCTGGGTGTTCATGACTTCCTGATAGGCGGTCACCAGCTTGTTGCGCACCTGGACCATGGTCTGGAACGACAGGCTGGCCTTCTGCAGCGACAGCATTACGTCATGCAGGTTGACGCTTTCATCGCCAAGTTCGTAGCGCTTCTGCATGTCGACGCTGGTGCCCTGGGTCTCGGCGACCTTGTCGATCGACTGCTTCAGGATGTCGGAAAAGTCGACAGCCTTGCCTGCGCCATCCAGCGCGGCCGGTGCAGCAGCCGGTTTGCCGCTGGCCATCGCGGCAGCAGAGCGCAGTTCGCCCAGCAACTGATCGATACCTTGAATATTGTTCATTGATTCTCTCCGCGGTCGCCGCCGCAAGCCGGTTCGCTGGTCTCGACATCGCCCGTTTCGCGCCAACGGGCCAGTTTGTAACGCAAGGTTCGTTCGCTGATGCCCAGTCGTTCCGCCGCCAGGCGCCGCACGCCGTTCACGGCCTGCAGCGTGTCCAGAATGTACTGTTTTTCCAGACTGCGAATTCCCTGAGACTCAGTCTCATCAGACGATTTCGTCCGAACAATCTCGGACTTGAGCATTTGCCCCAGCTCTACAACAGTAGTTGCTGGTGCCGGCACCAGCGTGAAATGCAGGCTGTCGCAGTCAATTTCCTCACCGCATGCAAGAATTTCCGCACGCTGCAGGACATTTTCCAGTTCGCGGATGTTACCGGGCCAGTCATAGGCGGTCAATTTGGCGATGGCCGCCTGCGACAGCCCGGGGGACAGCCGCTTCGAACGCCGGGCCAGTCCGCACAGAATGCTCTCGGCCAGCGGCACGATGTCAGCGCGGCGCTGGCGCAGCGGCGGCAGGGTCAGCGGGAACACGTTGACGCGATAGTACAGGTCGGCGCGGAAGCGGCCGGCCGCGACTTCGCCGGCGAGATCGCGGTTGGTGGTCGCCAGGATGCGAATATCGAGCTTGACCGTGCGACTGCCGCCGACGCGTTCCAGCTCGCGCTCCTGCAGCACGCGCAGCAGTTTGGCCTGCAGCGACAGTGGCATTTCCGAGATTTCATCCAGCAGCAGCGTGCCACCCTGTGCCTGCTCGAACTTGCCCTGATAGGTCGCCACCGCACCGGTGAAGGCGCCCTTTTCGTGGCCGAACAGCGTCGACTCGAACAGCGCTTCGGGGATGGCCGCACAGTTGACGGCAATGAACGGCGCCAGCCGGCGCGGTGAATGGCAGTGCAGAAAGCGCGCCATGACTTCCTTGCCGACGCCGGATTCGCCATTGATCAGCACGGTCGCCTCGCTGGCGGCGACGCGGCGGGCCAGTTCGAACACATCGCGCGACGCCTTGGCGACCGCGACCACGGCCGGCGGCTGCGACTCGTCGGCCGGCAGGGTCATCCGGTGGCGGTTGACTTCGGCCAGCAGGACATCGGGTTCGAACGGTTTGGTCAGGTAGTGGCAGGCGCCGGCACGCAGCAGGTCGACGGCACGATCGACCGCGCCATAGGCGGTCATCAGCATGAACGGCACCTGCAGCGCACGGCGACGAATCTCGTGGAACAGCCGGTAACCATCCATCGGTTTCATCTGTCCGTCGGACAGCACCAGTCCCACTGCTTCGTGGCGCAGCACACTCAGCGCTTCCTCGCCGTCGCCGGCCGTCAGCACCTGCAGTCCGCCCAGTTCGAGCGTATCGACCAGCGCTTCGCGCAAGGCGACGTCGTCTTCCACGACCAGTATCGGCAACTCCGCCATTCGTTTACTTTCCTCCGGGTGCAGGCCGGCGCGCCAGACACTCCATGATTCGTCCGCCAATGCGGTCCAGCGGCAGCACTTCATAAGCGGCCCCCAGCGCGATGGCTTCTTTCGGCATGCCGAAAACCACCGAGCTGGCTTCGTCCTGGGCCAGGGTATAGGCCCCGGCCTGCTTCATTTCCAGCAGCCCGCGCGCGCCGTCGCGGCCCATGCCGGTCAGGATCACGCCCAGTGCGGCACTGCCGCTTTCGTTCGCGGCGGAGCGGAACAGCACGTCGACCGACGGCTTGTGCCGGTTGACCTCCGAACCGCGGTCCAGCACCGCCATCCAGTTGGCCCGCCAGCCGGCCATCAGGTGGGCATCGCCGGGCGCAATATACGCGCAGCCGCGTTGCAGCGGTTCGTTATGCTCGGCTTCCTTGACCCGTATCCGGCACAGGCCATCGAGCCGCGCGGCAAACGAACGGGTGAAGTTCGGCGGCATGTGCTGGGCGACAAGGATAGGCGGGCAATCGGGAGACAGGGCCGACAACACTATTTTCAGCGCCTCGGTCCCCCCGGTGGATGCGCCGATAAAGACCAGCGGCGGGCGGACCGGCGGCGGACGGGTGCCTCGCGGCAGGATGACATCTGCGTCATAGCTGGGAGCAACCTGGATAATCGTGCTCGGGGACGCTTCTTTCACACTTCACTCCTGAAGCCATCATGGCGTACGGTTTCGGCCAGTTCCATTATCGGTAACGGCCGCGAAATCAGGAAGCCCTGTACTTCGTCGCAGCCCTGCCCGCGCAGGAACTGCCACTGTGATTCGGTTTCCACGCCCTCGGCCAGCACCTGGACGCCGAGGCTGTGTCCCAGGCCGATAATGGCGTTGACGATAAGGGCATTATCGTCGTCCACACCGATATCCTGCACAAAGGAACGATCAATTTTGATCTGGTCCAGCGGAAAACGCTTGAGGTAGGCGAGACTGGAATAGCCGGTGCCGAAATCGTCTATCGACAGCGACAGGCCGCGCGCCTTCAGTTCGGACAGCACGGCTTCGGTTTCGCGCAGGTCTTCCATCAGCACGCTTTCGGTCGCTTCGACCTGCAGCCAGCACGGCGCCAGCCCGGTCAGCGCCAGGGCACGGTCGATGGTGTCGACCACATGCGCAGTAAACTGCCGCGCCGACAGGTTGACGGCAAAGGTGATCGGCGGCAGCCCGTCTTCCTGCCAGGCTCTGGCCGCCTGACAGGCGGTATGGATCACCCAGTCGCCGATCGGCACGATCAGCCCGGTTTCCTCGGCGATCGGGATGAAGCGCGCCGGCGAGATCAGCCCCTGCTCCGGATGTTTCCAGCGCAACAGCGCTTCGACGCCGATCAGTTTCCCGCTGCGCATGTCGATCTGCGGCTGGTAGTGCAGTTCGAATTCCTGCCGGTCGAGCGCGCGGCGCAGCCCGTTTTCGATCACCAGGTATTCGCTGATGCGTTCGTTGATGGCCCGGGTGAAGAACTGGTAGTTGTTCCGGCCCAGCGCCTTGGCGTGGTACAGCGCGGCATCGGCGTGACGCAGCAGGGTGTCGATGTCGCGGCCGTCATGCGGGTACACGGCGATGCCGAGCGATGTGGTCACCATCAGGTCGGTATCGCCGACGTGTACCGGCGCGCTGACCGAGGCCCTGAGCTGGTCGGCCAGCCGGGCGAGGTCGTTGACCGAGTGCATGCCGGTCAGCACGACGACGAACTCGTCGCCGCCGTAGCGGCAGACCACGTCGCTGCTTCGCGTCTGGCGCGAGAAGCGCTGGGCGATCACCCGCAGCAGCCCGTCGCCGTAGCTGTGGCCGAGGGTATCGTTGATGTTCTTGAAGCGGTCGAGATCGCAGAACAGCACGCCGACCAGCGAGCCGTCACGGTCCGCCTGCGCCAGGGCGGCGTTCAGCCGTTCGTACAGCAGCGGCCGGCTCGGCAGGTCGGTCAGGTGGTCGTAATTGGCCAGCCGCAGTGCGCGCGCTTCGGCGGCTTTCAGGTCGGAAATGTCGACGAACATGCCTATATAGTGGGAAATCCGGCCCCCGGCATCGCGTGCGCTGGCGATCGAACACCACTCGGGATGGACCTCGCCGTTGGCGCGTCGCCCCGACACCTCGCCCTGCCAGTGTCCGCTCTGCGCCAGTGCGGCTGCCTGTGCGGTCAGCAGCGCGGGCGCCCCCTGCCAGCGATAGGTCATCGGCTGGCCGCATGCCTGCCCGGCCGCATAGCCGGTAATGGCGCAGAACGCGGCATTGACGCGGACGATCTCGCCCTGCGGGTCGGTGATGAACACCGCTTCGCGGCCGTGCTCGAACACCTGCGCCGACAGCGCCAGCTCCCGCTCGGCCGCCCGCTCGTCGGTCACGTCCTGTACCGACCCGATCAGCTGGATGGCACCGGCCGCCAGATCGTGGCGGTGGCTGATCAGCTCCAGGGTGCGCAGTTCGCCCTGCGCGGTCAGCACCTGGATATCGATCGACTTGCCGCTGCTCTCGCCGCGCAGCAGCTCGGCCAGCCGGCTCATGACCCGTCCGCGGCTCTCGGCAGTCATGAAGTCGAGTGCCACCGACAGTTCGACCTTCTCGTCCGCCGAGACCAGACCCAGCAACCGGTAGGTCTGCGGGGTCCAGAACAGGGTCAGTGTTTCCGGGTCCAGTTGCCAGCCGCCAATCCGCGCGGCGTGCTGGGTCTGGGCCATCAGCTGTGCCTGGCGCTCGCTGTCGGTGATGTCGCGCAGCATGCAGACCATGCCATCGAAGCGGCCCAGCGTATCGCGGTACGGCTCCAGGCTGATCTCGACATGGCGCGGGCCGCGCCCGCCATGGTTCACCCAGCAGCGCTCGCGCACGCTGTCGCCGCCCTGGCAGCGCGCGCGCGCTGCCGCCAGGTCCAGCGTCAGCCCCATGGCCCGGGCCCGCTCGGAAAACGGCCGGCCCAGCACGGCGGCACCATCGGTTCCCAGCCAGTCACGCATGGTCCGGTTGGCCAGCTCGATACGGTCATTGCGGTCGATGAAGGCCATGCCGTCCGACGTGGCTTCGACCACCTTGCGGAAGCGGCGCGCCGTTTCCTCGGCCTGCTTCTGCGGGCTCAGGTCGATCATGACGCCATGCATGCGCTGCGGCAGGCCGTCCTCGTCGCGCAGATAGACCTGCCCCCGGTCCAGCACCGGCAGGACACTGCCATCCGCGCGCAGCAGCCGGTATTCGGCGAAATACAGTGCGGTTTCGCCGCGCAGGTGGCGCCCGAGTTCATGCGCGACATGGGCGACATCCTCCGGATGCACACGGGCACCGCGGTCGCGGTAGCTGTCGGCCGGCATCGTATCCAGCCCGACCATGCCGAGCCAGGATGGCGAAAAATAGGCCCCGGGCAGCGCCAGGGTCAGCAGGCCGTCGCCGTCCGGCGAGCGCAGCGCAGCGCGCCAGGCGTCGCCGGACGGGAAAGTCAGGTCGAACACCATGTCGCCGGTCGCGGCAAATACCGCTTTCCAGCGCGCATCCTGTTCGGCCAGTTCATGTTCACGCTGTTTGAGTTCGGTAATGTCGACAAAGGACACGATCAGGGCAACTGACGCCGCCCCCTCGACATGCAGCGGCTCGACATGGGTGCGGACCCAGCACGGCGGCTGGCCGTCATCGCGCAGTACGCCGATGACGACATTGCGCACGGCCTGTCCGCCGCGCAGCACGCGTTCGGTCGGATAGTCGTCGGGGGCCAGCGCCCTGCCCTGCTCGTCGACCATGCGCCAGCGCCGGTCATTCAGCAGCATGCCGCCCGCTGCCAGTCCGGGCTGACCGAGAATGCGTTCGGCCGCCTGGTTGCCGACCAGAACCCGCCCGCCGCCATCCACCAGCAGCAACCCCTCGGACAGCGCCGAGACCATGGCCCGGTAGCGCGCCTCATTGACGGCCAGCGAGCGCTCGGCCCGCTGCAGCCGCTCGTCATGGCACCAGACCGCGATCAGCGCCGCGCAGGCGGCCGTGACCGGACGCAGACGTTCCCGCACCAGCAATTCGTCGCCATCATGCCGGGTGACCAGTCCCAGCAGGCCGACCTGCCGGCCGGCATGCATCAGCGGCACATGGATCAGGCGCCGCGCGCCGGCGACGCCGGACTCGCAGCAGGGACCGTCCACCGGCGCCCGCGGGTTTTCTCCACCGTCCAGCAGCAGCTGACGCAGGCAGGGCGGCAGCACGGCGCTGTCACAGCCACTGGCCAGGCAATCGGGTCCGTAGCGGCCGGTCGCCAGCGTGCGGGGCGGCCGGCCTTCGCAGACGTGGGCGATCAGCCCGCATTCGCTGCCGGTCAGCTCGACCAGATGGGTAATCAGATCAGTGAACACGCCCTGCTCGCCGTCGGCATGCAGCAGCCGCGACAGCGCGCCGGTCACCCAGTCCAGCAATGCATGGCCGTTGTCGCCGGCCGGCGTGTCGCGTTCGGTGACATCCTTCTGCATGCCGAGCAGGTAACGACCGTCCCCGAACTCCGCCGCCACCACGCTGAGGTCGTTCCAGAACACCGAGCCGTCGGCGCGGACATTCTTCAGTACGCCCCGGAACGGACGTCCGTCGGCCAGGCAGTCGCGCAGGCGCGCTCGGGTGACGGTGTCGTCATCGCCATATTGCAGGAAGCGGCCGTTGCGCCCCAGCACCTGGTGACGGCTGTAGCCGGTCAGCCGTTCGAATGCCGGATTGCAGTAGACGATGGGATGGCCGGGATGGTCGGCATCGACGATCACGGCACTGTGCTCGATACAGTCGAGCGCCTGGGTCAGAAAGCGCGGCGGCCCCGATTCCTGCCCGGATGAAGAGACGTTTTGAACGGTATATTCGTCCATACGACGGCGGAGGCATCCCTGCAAAGTCGAAAAAATCCCGGCGGGCCAGGGCCTCGCCGCGCACTCGTGTCGTCGTTGCCGCTCCCCCGCCGTCAGCGGAGGAAACAGGCCGGGAAACATTCTTTACCTGTTTGAGATTTTTTTCCACACCGATCAAGCCGGCAAGCATAAACCCTGCCAGCCCCCAAGCGGATCGTGCGCGAGTCCGGCCCCGACCACAAGGGGTGGACAGCAACCGCCTGCCCGGCCAGGGACAAGGCGGCGGGCGGGTTGTCTGCCCTGTCCTACTGGCAGTCCACAATCTCGAAGTCGTGGCTGAGGGTGGCCGTCTTGCCGAGCATGATCGAGGCCGAGCAGTACTTTTCCGCCGACAGGCTGATGGCCCGGCCGACATGTTCCGGCTTGAGGTCGCGTCCGTGGACAATGAAGTGGAAATGGATGCGCGTGAACACCTTGGGATCGCTGTCGGCGCGGTCGGCATCCAGCTCGACCTGCACGTCGCGCACATCCTGGCGGGCTTTCTTCAGGATGCTGACCACGTCGTAGCAAGTGCAACCGCCAGCGCCCATCAGCACCAGTTCCATCGGGCTGGCGCCAAACTGCTTGTCCGGGTCGATGACGACCCCATGGCCGCTTTCGGACTCGCCAAGGAAGCGGGTACCTTCGATCTGCTTCAGTCGTGCTTTCATGAATCAGGGACTTTCAATTCGCTATCGGAAACAGCGTTGAGAATACCCGACAGCGGAATCCGGCCGCCAGCCGTTTCCGCGGCAGGCCACCTGCTGCCGCCCCTGTCGCCACGCGCTTTCGCCACTACCACAGGGGCACCGCACGCCAGGCCGGAGAGCGTCAATGGCGATTCACTACCGCCTGTCTCCACCCGATATCCATTCATCGGAACGCGAGCAAATCGACTGGAAAAATAGCACGCTTGGCAGATACTGAGGAAAACCTTCAGTCCTCACCGCAAAGTCAGCGTCTCTATTCTGCCGGATCGCATTCCGCCAATGGCCATCGGCCCAGCAATACCGGTTTGCGCCCCCGGCCCGGCATGTCACGCCGTGAATCCGGATTCACGATAAAACGCCAGGTGCCTCGCGTTCGCTGAATACCGTACCTGCTCCATGGTGTCCGTTGCACGACGATGGAGAGTCATCCGCCTGTATTTCATTCGGGCCGGGAGCCAGTTCATGTCTGAAAACTCCAAAAATGATCTGCTTGCCATGATGCTTGGCCATTCAATAACGCTTGGCTGGGATGCCATAAGCGTTTATCAAAGAAACAGCCTAAACGATATTATCTGGCAACAGTTTTCCCAATATATTTCGACAGGCGAATTATTTGATACTGCGGAAGAAGACATCCCGGGAAACCACGATCAGAATGGCGACAGCGTCTATATACATGCCAACAATCTGGTACTCGGGCAGCCCCGGCTTTCATTCGATACGGCAACGCTCGACGACGCGGCGGCATCGCTGCAGATACCGTTCCTGTCCGGATTTTTTTTCACGCTGAGCGAATCGCCTGGCGCACCGGTCGCCCTGACCGGATACCACACGGTTTTCCCGGACAGCGAGTTCAGCCTGGAACTGGGTTTGCCGCTGCAGCAAAGCAGCAGCGATGTTTCTCCCCAAAGCGACATCTACTTCGACCTGTCCGACGGCATCCCGGGCAGCGCCACTGTCAACCTGACCACGGACGACCGGACAAATCAGCAGATCGGCCAGTATTTCCTGGACAAATTCACCAGCATTGGCGTCTCTGCCAGGCACTATGTGCTGGCCACGCTGAGCACCGGCGACGATGAGACGCCACTGACCCCGGTGGCATTCGCCATCCGTACCCAGGCCGCGCCGGGCGGGGCGGGCGATGGCGCCGTGCTGGTCTTCGTCCAGACCCGCAACGGCACCGGCGGCACCCTGCCGTCGGCCGACTCCGGTTTCCCCTACCTGATTCCGGATGATTCGCAGGATGGCAGTGCGCTTTATTCCGGTTCGGTGCTTATTTCCAGTCGTGCCCTGTGCAACGATCTCGTGGCCCCTGCCTTTCAGGACCAGATTAGCGCAAACGGGCTGTCGCTCCAGCCCGGACAGAGCAGTACGAGCGGCCTGTGCGGATATCTGGTCGCCACCGGGGGGGTCGCACCGACGGACAGCGTCACGCTCTCATGGTCGGCCACGCACGAGGCCGACGAGTACGACTATACCGCGACCCTCTCGTCACTCGATTTTCCCTATGCGCCACAGGATGGCCCGGGTTTTACCCTGGTGCCGAATCTGACCGGCCTGTATCAGGAGTGGAACAACAATGAATCCTGTGTTATCCGGCTGCACGGCAGCAGCCCGCGGGGAAACAGCGACGGCGAGGAAACCCTCGATCCTGTTTTTTATTCGCACAGCCACTTTCCTGTTTCCATTTCGCCAGAAAACGCGGTCGCATTCCATTTGTCGCTCAATGAGCGGGATATTACCGTCAATCTGCCCGGCATAAGTGCACTGCTGAAAGCCTGGGACTGGCGCTGCGAACAGACCAATGAATTGCTGGCCACGCTCCGCGGCCTCGTGTCGCAGATTCTTCATTCTGCCGATACGATCGATCTTCCCGGTATCGCCCGGTTCACACTCGACAATCAGCTGTTCCCGGACGGCAGCACGCTGCAGCTCGGTGATGTTGCCATTCCCGGCGACATGGCCCTGTTCGGCCAGCTGGCTCCCTCGTCGTCCAGCCAGTCGCTGTTGCCACGGCAGGCAACCGTGGCGGCCGGCACCTCCTGCACCTTCACGCTGGAGGCCGACGGCGCAAGTGCTGTCACCTGGTCGATCGGGAACGCATCGGGCATCGATGTCACCGGCCGCATCCGGGCCAGCGCCAACGGCAGCGCCGTCTATCAGGCGCCGGACCGGGCGGCATTGAGCAGCGCATCGATGCCGGAAACCGTCACGGCCAGCTTTACTGCCCGCGATGGCAGCAACGGCAGGGCCAGTGCGGTCGTGGTCGTGTCCGGCAACGCCATCAATGTGAATCCGGGCTTCATTCTGGCCACGGCCGGCCAGGCACCGATCATTTTCACCGCCTCGGTGGCCGGGAATGCCGACACCACCGTCACCTGGAGCCAGGCCACGGAAACCGGATCCCCGCAACCGGGCGTCCACCAGGCCAGCTATTCCCCCGTCCTGGGCAGCGGCCAGTCCTGCGCACTGCAGACCGTCACCGCCAGCATCGGCAGTGCGACCGGTGACACCGCCACGGCCAGCGTACTGGTCATGGCGCCCGACACCACGCCTTCCCTGCTGGTCGGCGGTGGCTCCTGGCAGTCCGGCAACCCGTCGGAAGTCGTCACGGGAGGCCTGTTTCCGCTGCCGCCCTATGGCCAGCGACAACTGACCGCGCTGGAAGGCAATCCCGGCGATGGCAGCTATGCGAACGTCACCGCCAGTTGCACCTGGCAGATTCTGGACGACCCCCCCCAGGGGTCCATCAACCAGGGGCTGTATATCGCTCCGGCAACCATCACCACTTCCTGCGTGACCATTCTTGCCAGCAATGGCAGCCATTTCGGTTACACCGTCGTCCCGCTGGCGCCAGGCGACTGAGGTTTTTCCGACGCGCCCGTTTCAAGGAGTCCCATGATGTCAAACTCGAAAACCGACCTGCTTTCCGCTCTGGACGGCAAGTCCATCACGCTGGGCTGGAATGCCGTCGTCGTCTACAACCGCGACCGGATCAATGCCCTGTTTGCCCAGCAGTTCGCCCAGAAAACGGCCGCGGGAAACAATCTGGTGGTGCCGGATCAGGAAATCCCCGACAACCACTCGTCCAGCGCCAGCGACATCTATCTCAGTGTCAGCGATCTGGCGCTGGGACCGCCCCTGCTGTCGTTCGCCAATGCGGACCTCGACACTTCCACGGCCGCGCTGACCATGCAGTTCCTGTCCGGCTATTTCTTCTCGATTGCGGAGTCGGAAACGGCGCCCTCGACCATCAGCCGCTATGACGGGGTATTGCCAGACAGCAATTTCAACCTGACCGCCACGCTGGACCTGTCAAAAACCGAGGGGGACATCAGCAGCTCCGGCGATGTGTATCTTGACCTGTCCCAGGCCAGCGCGGCGGACATCAGTGTCAATCTGGTCGAAGGGCAATCCAATATCACGCAGTTGAGCACCTATTTTCAGCAGCTGTTCAATCAGGCAAGCGACGAGCAAAAACGGTACCCGCTGGGTTCACTGCAAAATATCGACAGCAGCAACCCGCTGAACCCGACGCAATTTGCACTGCGCACCCAGCCGGCCCCCACGGCCTCGGCAAATATTTCGGACAAGAGCTATGGCGACGGCGCCGTGGTCCTGTTCATCCAGACCGCAGCCAATACCAGCGGCACGACCGGCAGCCTGCCCTCGTCAGGCTCCGGCTATCCCTACCTGATTCCGGACGATACAGACAGTGCAGGCAATGCCCTGTACTCGGGCGCAGTCATTGTGGAAAGCGCAACGCTTTTCGACAGCATCATCAGACCGGCCTATCTGTCCCAGATCGGCAGCGATGACGTTGTACTGAACACCAAACTGCTGGACAACGGCACCGCCTCCCCGGCCAGTTATCTCATGGCAGCGACCGGGCATGTCCGTGGCGGCACGCTGGACATGTCATGGGAATTTTATGAAGAGCAACCTTATCCAGCCCCCACGGCGCATGTCATCGTTACTGTCCACACGTCCGACACCAATAAAAATCTCCAGCCAGTTCTTCTCGATATCACCGGCATGACGGTTGTGCCCTCTGCCCAGTCGATAAAACTAAGCTGGTCGGGACAATTCGACCAGTTCATCTATCAGCTGCACCACCAGCTTTCCCCGAATGATTTCCAAGACATTACCAACCAGAGCATGCGCATTTCCTACCCGCTCACCAGCACGTCGACACCTTCCGTCGATCCCGACAGCAATATTGTCAAAATCACCAACTCCCGGAGCAGCACGGACATTACGCTGGGCGGTTATCCCTGGTGCAACGAAATCGATGACGCCGAGTACCGTGATCAAATCACGCAGGACTTGTCCGGAGACACTTACTCGGCCATCGAGAAGCTGGCCTCGCTGCAGGTTCCGGATATCGATGTCTTTACCCTCAGCAACATGCTGTTCCCGAACGACAACGCACTGCAGCTCAGTGATGCCTCCGTCCCCGGCGACATGGCGCTGTTCGGTCAGATCAATCCATCGGCCACGACCTGCCTGCTGTCGCCGCTGCAGGCGACGGTCGTCGCCAGCAATCCGGCGCAATCCGCCCTGGTCAATGACACCCAGGTCTTCACCCTGACCGGACCGGCCGGCGCCACCATCAGCTGGTCGCTGAGCAACAACGCCGACGTCTGCACGGATGATCGCATCGAAGGTCGTGAAGACGGCATCAGCGCGACCTACAAGGCGCCGGATATCTCGCTGCTGAGCAGTGCATCGTTCCAGGAAGTCATCACCGCCGTCGCCGTTGTCGACAATGCCGACGGCACCACGAGCACGTATACCGCCAGCGCGGTTGCCATCGTGTCGGCCAACCCGATCAATATCAATCCGTGCTTCGCCTATGCCGTCTCCGGCAGCAGCGCGCCAATCACGTTCACCGCATCCGTGGTCAACAAATCAGCCGAAGATGCGGGTCAGCCCGCCTGGGGCGGCGCCACCGACACGACCCCCGACAGCGCCCCGCCCGGCATCTACACCGCCAGCTACACGCCGACCCTGTCTACGGGAGCATACGGGCTGGAAACCGTCACGTTCTCGATAGGCTCGGTCTCCGCCACGGCCAGTGTCCTGGTGGTCAAGCCGGGTCTCTACCCGACGCTCCATGTCGGTGCCGGCACCTGGCACGCCGGAGATACCGATCCCGATGAAGTCGTGGCCGGCAACCTGACCCCGCTGGCGCCCGGCGCATCGCGCCAGCTTGCGGCAATCCAGACCAACATGATGACGGGCGAAAGCACCGACATCGCCAGCACCCCCGGCTGCACCTGCTCCATTCTCGGCGCCCCGGTGCCGGATGACGGCTCACTGGGCTCCCTTTCCGCAACCGGGCTCTACACGGCGCCGGCCCTCGCCAAAACCACCTGTGTCGCCATCATGTTCATGACCACTTCCGGCAGTGACTTCGGCTACACCGTCATCCCCCTGCTGCCCGGCAAGACGGCGGCCTGAGCTTCGTCCCAACCGGCCGCGGCACCGGCCATCCGCAAAGGAACTGACATGCCCTCCACCCCTCTGCTTTCACAGTTGCTGCAACGGCACGGCCTCGACAGCAACACGTTCGACTCGCTGTTCGATATCGTCGGCCAGTCGAAAAGCGCCTTTGTCCGCCGGCATGGTTCCCGTCTCGGAGCCGGCGCCGCCAGCCTGTACGACGATGCGCTGCGCCAGGCGGTCCCGCTGGCCCGCCGCTATCGCACCCGCCGCCGGGGCGGCAGCGCCCCGGCGGCGCTGATCGACGGCCAGCCGACCTATCAGTCGCTGTTCCAGGAAGACTGGCACACATGCAGCCCGGAAGACGCGCTGGAAGCCAACGATTCCCCGGTCATCTATCTGTGCCGGCTGTACCAGTGGGCGCAGCAGATGGATGCGATCTCGGACGACGGCAGCGGCAGCATGATCCCGCTGACCACCCGCCGTCCCGATCTCGCATCACTGGTACTCGACCGGGTCAGCACCGACCAGACCGTCACCGCCCTGTCGCTGGTGAACGAGATCCTGGGCAAGGCGCTTGAGAGCTACACCGGCACCACCACGCTGAAAGCGCTCAACGACAAGCTGGCGGCAGCCCGCTTTCCGTTCACCCTGCCCTACGATTACGCCAGCCAGCAGATTACCCGCGGGCTGGACGGTGTCCGGTCGTCGCTGATGTCGCTGACCCAGCAGCTCGATACCGCATGGCCGTATTTCCTCGTCCCCGCGTTGTCGACCACGCAGGGGGAAACCGCCCAGCAACAGGGCAGCCAGCTGTCGACGGAACAGTACACGCTGCTGACCGAGCCCCCCCCGAGCACTTATTCCTACCCGACGAACTACGGTGTCGCGGACAGCAGCAGCCTGAAGACACTGTCCGGTTTCTGCCACCAGACCGGCCTGGCGGCCTGTGACGTGCAGGACCTGCTGTGCTCGCAGGGCAAGGACGCCGCCTACAGCGTGGTGGCCTCGCACAACGTGACCTCCCCGGCTCTCGTCGCCGCGCCAAACCAGTATGGTGCGGTCTACATTCACGGCGACAGCACGGCCGACACCAGCATCATGACCCTTGCCGCTGACAGCGGAGACCCGGATGCCTCGACCCTGACCCATACCAGCGACGATCGCTTCGACCGCATGAGCCGGTTCATCCGCCTGCGCAACTGGATGCAATTGCCGTTCGACCAGCTTGATCTGCTGCTGGTGTCGACGATGATGGCCGAGGGCAATGTGAAGGATAACACCCAGCCTGTGGACCTGCTGGCCAATGCCAATACGGTGCGGACGCTCGGCGTGTTCAGGGAACTGAACCGCAGCGCCACCATCAGTGCCGAAACCTTTGCCGCCTGGGTCGGCCAGATCACGCCGTATGCAGTCGGCAACAACGTCCCGTTCTACGACCGGCTGTTCAACAGCAATGGCCTGTTCAGCACGCCGCTGGTCTGCGATGGCAGCGCATTCTCGTCCAGCAGCACCACCGTCATCAAGCAGCTGTCTGCCGGCCTGGGCATTACCCAGGCCGAATACGAGCTGCTGGCCAGTCATGTATCGGCCAAGCAGAGTCTGACCTGCTCGCTGCCGGTATTCTCGGCCTTCTACCGGCTGGTGACCCTGCCGCGCGCCTTCGGCCTGAGTGTCACCGCCGGTCTCGGCATCATCAACCTGCTCGGTTCCCATGTGATCGGCACGCTGGCGGGCAAGCCTCCGGTCAACACCACGCCCAGCGACACCGCGCCGGACATCCTCGACATTATCGTGGCCTTCGCCGCCTGCGCCGACTGGATCAGCAGCCACGACCTGTCGGTGGCAGCCGTCACCTTCATGGTGCATGCGCCGACGGGTACGCTGACCGGCACCCCGGCCCAGACCACCCTGATCGACGGCATTGTCCACGATCTGGCGTCGACGCTGCTGACCGTGGACCGGCTGATCGCCGCCGGCGCACCGCAAAGCGACAGCGACGGTGCCGCCATCGACTGGGCCACGGCGCTGGCCAGCGTGCTGGATGCCAGCGGGCTGGTCATTGATCAGGCCGATCTGTCCGGCGCCATCGATACGGCACTGGCCGCCGTCAAGATCGACGCCGCCGCCAGCCAGCTGGTCAAGACACAGTTGCTGACGGCCGATACCGCCCAGCAGGGCGTGACCATCGCCGCGCTGTCCGGCTATCTGGATGCCGCTCCGGACTATCCGCTGCTGCTGCTGCAGTGGGCCGGCAGCGACAGCTACACCTTCCTGTCCACCACGCTGACGCTGGATGCGGATGGCGTCATCACGCCGACCGCGGACTACCTGAAACTGCTGTACACGCTGGGCCGCATCCAGGCGGTAGTGGTGAGCTTCGCGCTCAGCGCCGGTCTGGTGCAGACCTATGTGAACCATCCGGGCTGGTTCGGCGCCAGCGTCTCCAGCGGCGCCATTGCGGTCACCCTCGGTACGCTGTACGGCTTCAGCCGCTACAACGACCTGCTCGATGGCAGCACCGCCGATGAAAGCGCCCTGCTCGACTATCTGGCCGGCGTCAATGCCGCCACTCCGCCGAGTGCCGCCGTCGCGGCAAAGCTGCTGGCAGCCCTGATCGACTGGTCGGACAGCGAAGTCGCGAATGCGGCAGCGCAGATGGAGCCCTCCGGCAAGATCGCCAGGACGCTGCAGGAGATCGACGGCGTGCGGCGCCAGCAGGCGCTATGGCAGCAGACCGGCCTGTCGGCCGAGCTGCAGATCCAGCTCAGCGCACTGGTCCCCACCAAGACCGACGGTTATGCCGCAGCGGGCGAGTCCGTGGTCGCCGGCCTGAACAGCCGTCTGAACGGCACGGGCGAAGCCGGATAACCCGTCTTCCGCATCCCGCCTTGCCTTCCCCCATTCGCACCGCAGAGGTGAATCATGAGAAATCTCCATGCACAACTGGACGAGTCGCTGCGCGACGCATATGTCTCGTACTACCTTGGGCAGCTCGTACCCAATACGCCGGCGCTGTCGGCGGTCAAGACCGAAGCCGATCTGTATGAATACCTGCTGATCGACCCCCGGGTGGCGACCGACGTCACGACCAGCCGGGTCGCTCAGGCCATTGCCAGCGTCCAGCAATACATCAACGCCGTGATGCTGAACATGGAGCCCGGCCGCGCGTCGCTGCCGGCCGACGATGTCGCCGACTGGGCGCAGAGCGGCAGCCAGTACTCGATCTGGGCCGGTGACCAGGAATTGCAGGACTACCCGGAAAACTATATCGACCCGACACTGCGCGAGCGGAAGACCGGACTGTTCGGGTTGCTGGAAAACCAGCTGGCCGCCCACGCCCTGAACGACACGTCGATCCAGCAGAGCTTTCTCGCCTACCTGACCGGCTTCGAAACCATCAGCAACCTGAAGGTACTGAACGGCTACGCCGAATCGCCGGATTCGGGCAATGCGGTCTACTACCTGACCGGCCAGAGCAACATCGTGCCGAACCAGTTCTACTGGCGTTCACTGGACATGTCGGCACGCGACAGCAGTGGCGCGCTCAATCCGACCGCCTGGACCGAGTGGAACGCTATCGAGCTGGCGCAATCGGCCGATATCGAAATCATCCGCCCGTTCGTGTCCGGCGGCCGGCTGCATCTGGTCTGGCTGCAACGCGGTGAATTGCCGCAGACCGGGCCGGAGACGGATACCACCGAGTATTCGGAATACAAGCTGTGCTGTGCCTATCGCGGTTTCGACGGCAACTGGAGCGTGCCGCACACGCTGCGCAGCTGGAGCAGCCCGGACGGCACGACCGATGCCAGTGCCTACGATTACGAGCTGATTGCCGTCATCGACCAGCGACCGGACAAGTACAAGGCCGGAACCACGCCCGACTACACGTACTACAACGACGAAGACATCATCTACATTTCGCTGGTCGCGACGCAGACGGCTGACGCCAGCAAGGTCACCTATCTGAATGCGCCCTGCGACCTGCTGTTCACGCCACTCGGCGAACCGGCCGTGCCGAGCAGCGACTACGACAGCTTCGGCCAGTACCTGCACATGACGCTGTACAGTTCGGACAGCACGCTGCAGAGCACATTCAGTAAACAAACCGCCACCACCACCACAGCAACAGGGGCAAGCGGTTCGTCGACGCATCAGGCAGACATGGCGCTGAACATCATCAGCAGCACACTGAGTGCCGATGGCTCGCAGATCACTTACGTCCTCGAAGGCACGGACAGCTACACCAGCGCGGCCACCGGCAAGGGCACGCTGCAACTGACCAGCGCGGACGGCTCGGTGACCATCTGCAGTGCAAGCGTTGCGCTGAATGACAGCGGCAGCGCCAGTACCGGCCAGGGCAGCTGCACCGTCGCCTACAGTGCCGGCGCCACCACCACGGTTCAGCTGTCGTATACCGCCAGCACCTCCAGCGAGGAGATGGCAGACGACGCCGCCGTCAATTTCAAGATCACCACGGCCGAGAGTTATCCCGATACCAGCAACATTCCGATACTGAAAACGAATGCCGGCAACAATGCCCAGTATCTGGATTTCACCGGCAGCGACGACACCGGCGTCAATACGCTGCGCATCCGCCTGAACACCCAGATCGGCAAGGACCTGATTGCCCGCGCCAGCGCCTCGGTTGCCAGTGTGCTGAGCTGGGACACGCAGAACCTGACCGAACCGCCGCTGCTCAGCACGGATGCACCGGCCCCCATCGATTTCAACGGCGCGAACGGCCTGTATTTCTGGGAACTGTTCTTTCATGCCCCGCACCTGGTTGCCTACCGGCTGAACCAGGAACAGCAGTATGCAAAAGCGGCGCTGTGGATACATTATCTGTTCGACCCGTCGGCGCGACGTTCCGACGGCAGCTCGCCGCCGCCCTACTGGAACTCGCGCCCGCTGGTCGAGGCCGGCAATGCATCCTATGAGGCAGCGGGTCCGACCGATCCGGATGCCATCGCCTACTCGAATCCGGTCCACTACCAGAAGACGCTGTTCCAGTTGTATGTCCGCAACCTGATTGCGGCCGGGGATGCGTTCTACCGCACGCAGACCCCGGACAGCCTGAGCATGGCCAAGCTGATCTACCGCCAGGCGCTCGATCTGCTGGGGCCATTCCCGGGCGGGGAACTGGAGAACGACTGGGCGCCGGTCACGCTGGGCAGCGCCGTCTCCGCAGGCAATCCGGCGCTGCGGGACTTCGAGCGCACTCAGGCCGGGCCGACGCCGGTGCCGCAGGCCACACCGGCCCCCCACCCGCTGCTGGGCGCGCTGGACCTGCCCTCGCGGCCGCCGCTGAACTCGCAGTTGCTCGGTTACTGGTCGACGCTGGACAGCCGCCTGTACAACCTGCGCCACAACCTGAGCCTGACCGGGCAGCCGATGTCGGTGCCACTGTACGCGACACCGGCCGACCCGGCCCGGCTGATGGCCGCGCGTGGCGCCGGCGCCACGCCGCTGCAGGTGCTCGGCTACGCGGCAGCGCCAACCATTCCGGCCTATCGCTTCCAGGCACTGCTGCCCAGCGCCTACCGCGCCGTCGCCACGCTGAACCGCTTCGGCGATCTGCTGCTGTCGTATCAGGAACGGAAGGACCGCGCCAGCCAGGAAGAAATGCAGCAGGAACAACTGCTGGCCCTGTCTGCCTTTACCGTCAGCCTGCAGCAGCTGTCGCTGCAGGCGGCCAACGACACCCTGGATGTGCTGAATGCCAACCTGAGCAGCGCAACCGACCGCCAGACGCACTTCCAGCAGTTGGCCAGCAACGGCAACTCCACCCAGGAAACGGCCGCGATGGGGCTGCAGGGTACCGGGCTGATACTGGGGACGTCCTCCATTCCGTTCCTTGCCGCCGGTGCCGCCCTGGCAATGATGCCCAATATCAGGGGCACCGCCTGGGGGGGCGCCATGAAGCAGGCGCCCCTGCTGGCCACCGGAACCATTCTCCAGACCCTGGCCATCAGTCTCAACGGCTCTGCCGCGATCATCGCCGAGTCGGAAGCCTACGATCGTCGCAACAAGGAGTGGCAATTCCAGGCCGATCAGGCACAAGACGAGATCGATACGCTCCACCTCCAGGTCACCGTGCAGAATGTTCTGGTCACCGCGGCCCAGACTTCACTGGATCAGGCCAATGCCCAGCAGCAGCAGATTCTGGACATGAAAAATTTCCTGCAGACCCGGGACAGCAGCGGCTCCCTGTACCAATGGCTGGTCGGCCAGATGTCCGCGCTGTACAGCAGCGCCTACCAGGCAGTCCAGGCACTGTGCCTCGGCACCCAGGCGAGCTGGCAGTACGAAATGGGGGATTACAAGACCACCTTCGTCAACCCCAATGCCTGGGACGACAGCCACAAGGGCCTGACTGCCGGCGACACGCTGACGTTCAACCTGCAACAGATGGAAAACGCCTATCTGCAGCGCAACGAGCGCAGGCTGGAGATCGTCAAGACGGTAGCGCTGAGCACACTGCTCGGCAGTGACTGGAAAGGCAGCATCGTCACGCCCACCGACGGCACGGACACCAGCTATATCGATTTCTCCATCAATGAAGCGCTGCTGGACAGCGACTACCCGGGCCATTATCTGCGCCAGCTGAAATCGGTCAGCCTGACCCTGCCGGCCACGGTCGGGCCCTACCAGGATGTGCGTGCCACGCTGGCACAGTCCAGCAGTTCGGTACTGCTGACGGCGGATATCGCAGGCGTCAACTACCTGCTGGATCCGGACGGCAGCGGCGCATCCCCGGCCAATGTCATCACCAATCTGCGGCCAAGCCAGCAGATCGTGCTGTCCACCGGACTCAACGATGCCGGCCAGTTCGTGCTCGACATGTACGACCAGCGCTACCTGCCATTCGAGGGTACCGGCGCCGTCTCGGGCTGGCGGCTGACTTTCCCGCACGCCAGCGGCACAGATCAGGCGTCCCTCCTCGGCTCGCTGACCGACATCATTGTCCAGTTGCGATACACCGCCAGGGACGGCGGCCCGGCCTTCGCCAAGGCGGTCATTGCCGCGCAGACGGCACCGGCCGCCAGCGGCAAGGCGACAAAAACCGCGTCCCGGGCCACCCGTCACTGACCCGGCCCCGCCGCCCGGCCCGCCGGGCGGCACCTGCATAATGAGGTGCAGCAATGATAGACAGCTACGACGAAATCGGCCGGGTGTGCGCCAATACCCCGGACATCACCGTCTTCGACGTCTGCGGCAACGTGGCACGACAGGTTCAGTCCAACCGGATACTGCCCGACGATCCGCTGGAGATCCGGATCACCCGCAACACTTATTCGATAAACGGTTTTCTGGTCTCCAGCATCGATCCGCGCCTGTTCGACCTGCAGCAGCAGGACAGCACCGTCCAGCCAAACGTCAGCCAGTTGAACGACCTGACCGGCCGCTGCCTGCGCAGCGACAGTGTCGACGCCGGCAAGCGCACCCTGGTATGGGATGTCGCAGGCAATCCGTTCCTGCAGTTTCTCGACGACGACGCCACCAGGCAGAGCCGCTTCGACTACGACACGCTGGGCCGACCGACTGCCGCCTACCAGAACGACGCCACCGGGACCGAACGGGTACGGGAACGCTGGTGCTATGGCGAGGGGGAGTCCGACCAGACGGCCGCCCGGGCCGGCAACCTGCTCGGCCGTTGCGTCCGCCATTACGACACGGCCGGCCGGCGAAGCATTTCCGGCTACACGCCCGGCGGCAAACCGCTTGGCGAGACCCGCCAGCTGGTCAAGGACCGCAGCCAGGGAACCGACTGGCAGGGGGCCGACGATGCAGCCTGGGCGGCCCTGCTGGAAACAAACGCCTATACCAGCACTCATGCCTACGATGCGCTGGACAATCCGCTGTCGCTGCTCGATGCGGTCGGCAACCGGCATGACCGCACGTACAACGTCGCCGGCCAGCTGGTCTCCATTGCCATCACCCAGAAAGGCAAGGATGCGGTCACGGTGATCAGCGACATCCGCTACGACGCCAACGGCCTGCGCATTTTCGACCGGCTCGGCAACAATGTGACCAACGAGCACAGCTACGATCCGGCCACCCGACGACTGATTGCCAGCCAGACCCTGCGCCCGGAGCAGGAAGGGCGCGACCCGATGCTGCAGGATCTGTACTACGACTATGACCCGGTCGGCAACATCATTGCCACCTACAACTATGCGCTGAACGACAGCGACAACGACAACGCCGGCATGCTGGGTGAGTCCACCTTTACCTACGATGCGTGCTACCAGCTGTGCGCCACGTCGGCCCGGGAAAATGCCAGGACCCGGCAGGGCCCCATGCCGCCCGATCCGATCACGCCGATCGTCATCGACCCGACGCAGATGAGTCCGTACGGACGCACCTACCGCTATGACAAGGGCGGGAACCTGCAGCAGATCAAGCATGAGGGGGCGGTGTCGTTCACCCAGGATTTCGTCGTGTCCGCCCGCAGCAACCGCAGCGTACTGCAGACCGCCACCGGCATCGACCCGGGCGCCGTCGATGCGCTGTTCGACGCACAGGGCAACCCGGCCACGCTGAGCACCGGCGCCACGCTGGCCTGGAACCGCTACAACCAGCTGGCGCAGGTCACCACCGTCACCCGCAGCGATGGCAATCCGAACGATACCGAAAGCTATTTCTACGATGGGCAGGGACAGCGGGTCTGCAAGGAAAGCAAGACGCTGCAGAGCACCGACAGTGGCAGCGTCAATACGATCCAGACCCTTTACCTGCCGGGCCTGACGCTGCGGCGCACCTATTACGGCAGTACGCTGAATGAGGAATTGCACACGCTGTCGATCCACGGCAGCAGCGACCAGGATATCCGCATCCTGCACTGGGAAGCCGGCGCACCGACCGATATCGCCAACGACCAGTATCGCTACAGCGTCAACAACCAGACGCGGTCGAACCTGATCGAGCTCGATGCCAATGCCGATATCCTGACCCTGGAGGAATACTATCCCTTCGGCGGCACGGCGGTCTGGTCGACGAAAAACACCACCGAGGCGAAGTACAAATTCCAGCGCTACGCCGGCAAGGAACGGGATGTCACCGGCCTGTACTACTACGGCTTCCGTTATTACATCCCGTGGATGGCGCGCTGGGTCAATCCGGACCCGGCCGGCTATTCGGACGGGCTGAATGTCTATGAAATGACCAGGAACAATCCGGCCACCTATTTCGACCCGGATGGCCATCACAGTTTCAGCTACAGCGTACCGGACAGTGGTGTGCCGTGGATGTTCATGCTGCTGCCGGCACTCCTCGTGCTGCGACCGCCGGAACGCGGGTGGCTGGACGAGCCCCTCCCTGATCATCCAGGCATTCTCGAGTTGAGTCACTTCGATCGCGGACCGGCTTCCGGTACGGAAACGGGTAACGAGGAATACATCGACGGCTACCTGCTGGAAGACGTCCCGCTGGACAGCCCGTCGCCGGAGGCAGGCGACGCGTTCGTGGCGAGCGGGATGTCTGCTGAAGCGGCGCCGCTGCTGCCCGAGCGCCCTCTCGCCAGCCCGGCGCCAGCCAGCCGCGCCACCTTGAAAGCACGGGAGCTGGCAGGCAATCTGGGGGCACTCAGGGCCGCGACCGAGACCCATACCGGCACGGTGCGCTATACCGCCGAGATCGAGTATGCACAGACGATGGTCAATACCCTGACTGCCATCGAAAAGCTCATTATCGATGATCCTGGGCATGTGGCCGAGATCATGGAGGCATTGGGATTCCCTGCAACGGAAACGATGCACGAAGCATTCGATATTCTGCATACGCAGAAGGGGAGAAGCAGTGAAATTGCCCAGAGCATTGCGACCGACCTCGGCACGCAAATGAAGCGACTGCATGCCAACAAGCCCGTCCAGGCTTTCAACAGCTCCACGTATTACCTGCACATGGATGGCGCGACGACAATGTCCAGCCATGCTTGATCCCCCGGTCCCGGCAAGGGGCCGGTGCTGCCCGCCCCTTGCCGGTCCAGTGCCATCCTGATCAGGAACGCATCATGAATCAGCAATTGGATGTCATTACCCCTTCGTCACTGCCGAAGGGCGGCGGCACGATCCAGGGCATGGGCGAGGCACTCGGCAAGGTCGGCATGACGGGCCAGGCCGGCCTGACCCTCCCCCTGCCGGTGTCGGCCGGCCGCGGCCATGCCCCGTCCGCCGTGCTTGCTTATGGCAGCGGCAGCGGCAACGGCCCGTTCGGGCTCGGCTGGTCGCTGGCCGGCCCGTGGGAAATCCGTCGCCGCACCAGCCTCGGCGTGCCGCGCTACCAGGACGATGACCTGTTTCTCGGCCCGGACGGCGAGGTGCTGGTCATCGCGGCCGGAGACGACAATCCGGTCACGGTCTCGACCTATGGTGACCTGACACTGGACCAGAGCTATACCGTCACCCGCTACTTGCCACGCATCGAAAGCGGATTCGATCGCATCGAACGCTGGCAGGGCAAGGACGACGGCAATGATTTCTGGCTGGTGCATGGCAGCGACGGCCAGTTGCACTGCGCCGGCAAGAGTGTGGCGGCCCGCGTCGCCGACCCGGCCGACGCCAGCCGCATTGCCCGCTGGCTGCTGGAAGAGTCGGTTACGCCGTCCGGCGAACACATCAGCTACCAGTACCGGCACGAGAATGCCGATGGCGTGACGCTGAGCGGCGCCGAGGCACTGCGCGACCATGCCGCGCAGTGCTATCCGCTGCAGTTCCAGTACGGCAATACCGTGCCCTGTGTGCCGTTGTACGCCTGGGGCCAGGGCGATCCGCCCGTCTGGCTGTTCACGCTGGTGTTCGACTATGGCGAACGCGGCACCGATGGCATGACCGCGCCGCCGTGGACAGCACCTGACAGCTGGCCGGTGCGGCAGGACCCGTTCTCCGACTATGCATGCGGCTTCGAGCTGCGCACGCTGCGGCTGTGCCGCCAGGTGCTGATGTTTCACCAGTTCGCGGCACTCGGCACGGCACCGGTGCTGGTTGGTCGCCTGCTGTTCGACCATGACGAAACTCCGTTGTGCAGCCAGCTGGTCGGTGCCCGGCACTGGGCCTACGACAGCCGTGGCACGCCGCTGTCGCTGCCGCCTCTGGATCTCGGCTATGCACCGTTCAGCACCGACTGGCCGGCCGACGGCTACCAGCCGTTCCCTGCCCTGCCGGGTCTGGATGAAAGCCCGCATTACCAGCTGGTCGACCTGTACGGCGAGGGCCTGCCCGGCGTGCTGTACCGCAATGGCAGCGACTGGCGCTATCGCCCGCCGCAGCGCGATGCGCAGTCGGGTGGCGATGCCATTGCCTACGGACCATGGGAATCTCTGCCGCTGGTGCCGACGCTGCAGGCGGACAGCATGGCATTGATGGACCTGAATGGCGACGGCCGGCTGGACTGGCTGCTGGCCAGCCCCGGTCTGAGCGGTTATTTCACGCTGAACCCGGATCACAGCTGGTCCGGCTTCGTGCCGTTTCCGGCGCTGCCGACCGAGTTCCACCACCCGGAAGCACAACTGGCCGACCTGATCGGTGCCGGGCTGTCCGATCTGGCGCTGATCGGTCCGCGCAGCGTGCGGCTGTATGCAAACCGGCGCGAGGCCGGTTTCGGCCCCGGCGAGCAGGTCGACTGCCCCGACGCCACCCTGCCGACCATCGGCCACGACCCGGCCGCACTGGTCGCCTTCAGCGATATACTCGGCTCCGGCCAGCAGCATCTGGTACGCATCCGCCACGACCGGATCGAATGCTGGCCCAATCTGGGGCGCGGCCATTTTGGCGCCATGCTGACCCTGGCCGACGACCTGCCGTTCGATGCCGCCTCGTTCAACCCCGCCCGGGTGTTTCTCGCCGACCTGGATGGCTCCGGCGCCGCGGACATGATCTATGCCGAGTCAGACCAGATCCGGATTTTCCTCAATCAGTCCGGCAACGGTTTCGACAGCAACGGACACACCCTGCCGCTGCCGGCCGGCATCCGCTTCGACGACCTGTGCCACCTGGCTTTCGCCGATGTCGGCGGCAATGGCACCGCCAGCCTGGTGCTCAGCGTACCGCACATGACACCACAGCACTGGCGCTACGATTTTGCCGCCGCCAAGCCGTATCTGCTGACCTCGATGAACAACAATATGGGCGCCGGCACCACCTGGAGCTATCGCGGTTCGGCACAGGAATGGCTGGATGAAAAACAGGCGGCGCCGGAGCACGTTTGCTCACTGCCGTTCGCCATGCCGCTGCTGTCGCGCATGGTCAGCACCGACGAGATCACCGGCAATACGCTGACCCAGCAATACCACTACCGCCAGGGCGTGTATGACGGCGCATGCCGGGAGTTCCGCGGCTTTGGCTTCGTCCAGCATCTGGACACCGACGCGTGCGCAGTGCCGACCGGCAGCGATGATGACTACTCGCCGCCGACGCTGACCAGGGCGTGGTATCACACCGGTGTGCAGGATGCCGAGGACAACCCGGCCGACACCCCGTATGCCGATCCGGCGCTGTTCGCTCTCGGCCCGTCCCGCTTCAACCGGCACCGGCGCCGACGACGTGCTGCCGGCGCCGGATGCCAGTACCCTGTTCCAGCTGTCGCGAGCCCTGAAGGGATCGCTGCTGCGCCAGGAGGTCTACGGCCAGGATGGCAGTGCACAGGCCGGGGTTCCGTACCATGTGCAGACCGCCCGCTACCAGGTCCGCCTGCTGCAGCCAGCCAGCGACACACAGCCGTACGCGGTCGTGCTGCCTATGCTGCTGGAGCAGCTGGACGTGCACTACGAGCGGATCGCCAGCGATCCGCTGGTGCAGCAGCAAGTGACACTGCAGGTCGACGCGTATGGCGTGCCCACGACAGCGGTCGCCATCAACTACGCGCGCCGGCCGCAGGGCGAGGTCGACCCGTACCCGTCCACGCTGCCGGCAACGCTGTGGGACAGCAGCTATGACGATGCCCAGCAATCGCTGCGGCTGACGGAAAGCCTGACCGGGGTGTATCACCTGACCGACCCGCAGGCATGGCGGCTCGGTCTGCCATGGCAGCAGCGCCGGAATGTGGTGACCGATCCGGACGGCTATGCCGGCTACCCGGTCGGCAACAGCAGCACCGGGCTCGATTACGAGGCGCTGGTCCAGCCCGACGGCGTGCTTGGCGACAGCCAGCCCCGGGACTATGCCGGGCAAAGCCTGGTCTGCTATTTCAATCAGGCCGGCACCGCACAGCAGGATGCGCAGTCCGCGCCGCCCTGGCTGGCGCTGGTCCACCACATCGAAGTCGCCGAGCTGGATGCCGAGGCGCTGCATGCGTATGACGATGTGCCCGACTTCGACCTCAAGACCGAACTGGCGGCGGCCGGCTATGCGGAACAGCCGCTGCTGTTTCCGCGAGCGGACGAATCGGCCGCCACGGTATGGGTCATCGCCCACGGCTATCACGGCTACGTCGATGCCGAAGGCGCCTGGCTGCCGTTCAATCTGCCGCGCACGCAGCAAAGCAGCCTGCTGGTCGGCGCCAGCACGCTGGCCTATGACGACGACAGCTGCGTCGTTGTCAGCAGTACCGATGCGCTGGGCAACCAGACCCGGACCGCCTGCGACTACCGTTTTCTGGCCCCGTGGCAGTTGATCGATGCCAACGGCAACAAGCAGGAAGTCCTGTTCGACGCACTCGGACGCGTGTGCGCGACCAGTTTCTACGGCAGCGAACTGGACGAGAACGACGCGGTGATCAGCACCGGCTTCGACCCGGTCGCGGACTACGATGCCGGCGCGGCCGCCCTCGCCAGCATCGACGCGGCACTGGACGATCCGGCCGGTGCGGTGCAGGGCTGCGCGTCGGCCTGCCTGTACCAGCCCGACAGCTGGATGGGCAGCGTCAGCCAGGCAGGGCTGGCCGCGTACGGATCAGCGGCACAGGCCGCCGCCTGGTGGCAGGCGCTGCTGCACGCCCACCTGATTGCGCCGGATGGCCGGATCCGCTCCCGTGGCCATGCATGGGCACGAGGCACGACCGATATCGCCGGCCTGCCCTCATCACTGCGCCCGCTGCTGGCCGATGCGCCACGCAGCCCGGTACAGAGCGCAATCCTGCAGGCCGACCAGTACCCGGGCGCGGACACCGCCGCGCAGATCCGCATCGCGCTGACCCAGTCCGACGGCTTCGGCCGTGCGCTGCAGAGCAAGCAGAAGGCGGAACCCGGCGACGCATACCAGGTCGATGCCGACGGCAATGTGCTGCTCGACGACAACGGCATGCCGGTGGTGGCCGATACCGGTACCGCACCGCGCTGGACGGTGTCCGGCCGGGTCGAGTACGACAACAAGGGCCAGCCGATACGCCAGTACCAGCCGTATTTCATCAATGCGCCGCAGTACGTGAACGACTCGTCGATCCGCAACTGGGGCTATGCCGATACCCATTACCACGATGCGCTGGGACGGGAAATCCGCGTTGTCACCGCACTGGGTTACCTGCGCCGGCACAGCGACTACCCGTGGTTCAGTGTCGACGAGGACGAGAACGATACTTTGAGCGAGGTGCTGTCGGCACAGGGGGCGCGCTGACCGCTTCACGGCCGGATCTCGACCTGCGTTCCCTGATCGATCAGGTCGAACAGCTCGCGCATGTCGGCATCGTCCAGCGCCACGCAGCCATCGGTCCAGTCGAAGGTGGCGCCGCCGCCATGGATGAACAGCGCGCCGCCGAGCCGGGTGTCCCACGGAGGGACTTCGCCGGCGGCGTGGGCGGCCATGATGCGGCGGTAGTCGTTGTCGGAAATCAGCCCGGCTTCCAGCCCGCGCAGGGCGTCATCCGGCCCCGGATAGCTGATGCCCAGTGAGCGATAAAAGCGGCTGGCCGGATTCTTGACCCGGATATCGTACTGGCCCTCGGCGGTGCGGCCGTCGCCGGCCTCGTGCTTGGTGCCCAGCGGGTGGCTGCCCAGCGACACCCGATAACTGCGGATCGGCTGGCCGTCAGCCAGTACCACCAGGGTGCGGGCACGCTTGTCGACCCGCAATGTCAGGGTAGCCGCACCGGCCAGCAGCGGCAGCAGCGCGATCAGGAACAGCAGCAGGCGAAGGCGGGTCACGTCGGGTCGGCCGGGAAGTCGGGGGGAAGCGGCATGATGTTACCCCGGCGCGAACCGGGCCCCGCCCGCCCGGCTGACGAACGGTTCGCGCGCGTCCGCTTGCCGCACGGGGTAAAATGACCGATTGATCACGCAGACTGCCGGCCTTCGCCGGCCCGCTCCCCATGCTCGTTCTCGGCTTTGAATCCTCGTGCGATGAGACCGGCGTTGCGCTGTACGACAGCGAACGCGGTCTGATCGCCCATGCACTGCACACCCAGATGGCCATGCATGCCGAATATGGCGGCGTGGTGCCGGAACTGGCCAGTCGCGACCACATCCGCCGTGCGATCCCGCTGGCCCAGGAGTGCCTGAAATCCGGCGGCAAGACACTGGCCGATGTCGACGCCATTGCCTACACCGAAGGCCCCGGCCTCGGCGGCGCGCTGCTGGTCGGCGCATCGGTCGCCAATGCACTGGCCTTCGGCCTCGGCATCCCGGTAGTGGCGGTCCATCATCTGGAAGGCCACCTGCTGTCGCCGATGCTGGCCGACCCGGCACCGGCCTTCCCGTTCGTTGCCCTGCTGGTGTCCGGCGGCCATACCCAGTTGATGGCGGTCCGCGCCATCGGCGACTACCAGACCCTCGGCGAAACGCTGGACGATGCAGCGGGCGAGGCCTTCGACAAGACCGCCAAACTGCTTGGTCTGCCGTATCCCGGCGGCCCGCTGCTGTCGAAGCTGGCCGAGTCCGGTGATCCGCTACGCTTTACCCTGCCCCGGCCGATGCTGCACTCCGGCGATCTCGACATGAGCTTTTCCGGACTGAAAACCGCGGTGCTGACGCTGGTGCGCAAGATCGAACGCGAAGCCGGCGGCATCGACGAACAGACCCGCGCCGACATCTGCCGCGCGTTCCAGGAAGCCATTGTCGACGTGCTGCTGCACAAGTCGCTCGGCGCGCTGAAGCGCAGCGGCCTGAAACGGCTGGTGGTGGCCGGCGGCGTCGGCGCCAACACCCAGTTGCGCGCCGCGCTCGACCGCGCTGCCGCCCGCCACCGTTTCGAGGTGTTCTACCCGCCGCTGTCGCTGTGTACCGACAATGGCGCGATGATCGCGCTGGCCGGCTGCCACCGGCTCGCGCACGCACACCCGGCAGGCAGCTATTCGGTCAAGCCGCGCTGGGATCTGTCGGCACTGCCGGCACTGACCGGAGGCTGAACCGATGGCGGACCTGTTCAAAGTCGACCCGACGCCGCCGCTGGCCGAAGCCCTGCGGCCGCAGACACTGGACGAGGTCATCGGCCAGACCCACCTGCTCGGTCCCGGCAAGCCGCTGCGGCTGGCGTTCGAGTCCGGCACGCCGCACTCGATGATTCTGTGGGGCCCGCCCGGCGTCGGCAAGACCACGCTGGCGCGGCTGACTGCCCATGCGTTCGACTGCGCGTTCATCGCGCTGTCGGCCGTATTTGCCGGGGTCAAGGATATCCGCTCGGCCATGGAACAGGCCGAGCAGCATCTGGCACAGGGCCGGCACACCATTCTGTTCGTCGACGAGATCCACCGCTTCAACAAGTCGCAGCAGGACGCGCTGCTGCCGTATGTCGAATCCGGCCTGGTGACCTTTATCGGCGCCACGACCGAAAACCCGTCGTTCGAGGTCAACTCCGCGCTGCTGTCGCGCGCCCAGGTCTATGTGCTGAAATCGTTCGGCGACGACGAGCTGCGCCAGTTGCTGGCGCGCGCGCGCGACAAGGCGCTGACGACGCTGCAGTTCGACGATGCCGCCGTCGATACGCTGATCGGTTATGCCGACGGTGACGCCCGCCGTTTCCTGAATCTGCTCGAACAGGTGCAGACCGCGTCGCGTGCTGCCAGAACAACCACGATCAGCGCCGCCTTCCTGCAGGAGGCGCTGACGCTGAACGCGCGCCGCTTCGACAAGGGCGGCGACAATTTCTACGACCAGATTTCGGCGCTGCACAAATCGGTGCGCGGCTCGGACCCGGATGCCGCGCTGTACTGGCTGTGCCGGATGCTGGATGGCGGCGCCGACCCGCGCTACCTGTCGCGGCGCATCGTGCGCATGGCGTGGGAGGATATCGGGCTGGCCGATCCGCGCGCGATGCAGATCGCCAACGACGCGGCGACCACCTTCGAGCGCCTCGGCTCGCCGGAAGGCGAGCTGGCGCTGGGGCAGGCAGTCATCTATCTGGCCATCGCCGCCAAGAGCAACGCCGGCTATATGGCGTACAACCAGGCACGTGCCTTCGTCAAACAGGACAAGTCGCGCGAGGTGCCGGTGCATCTGCGCAATGCGCCCACGAAGCTGATGAAGGAACTCGGCTACGGCCATGAGTACCGCTATGCCCATGACGAGCCGCACGCCTATGCGGCGGGTGAAACCTATCTGCCCGACGACATGCCGCCACCGCGCTGGTATGTGCCGGTGCCACGCGGGCTGGAAAGCAAGATTGCCGACAAGCTGGCCTTCCTGCGCCAGCTGGACGAGGACGCCGGCAAGTCGTAGAGGGGCGCTACGGTACGCTCAGCAACCTTCGTGTCAATAGTGACTGCATGTCTTCTCTGGCATCTGCGATCAGGTGGATGTAAACCGTACTCTGCCTGACCTCGTAGATGATGCGATTCATGCCCGCCAGCGCCTGCCGGTATTGCGTCAGGTTCAGGCGCTCGATTTCCTCGGGAATCCCTCCCGCCAGCGGGAAGGTTTCCAGCGCGCGGATGGATGCCTTTATCTTGTCGTAGCTGTCCTGCCAGACCGCCGCAGAAAAGCGCCGGAGCAGATAGCGCCTGAGTGTCTGCAGATCCCGCGTGGCGGAGGCCAGCAGTACGACGCGATGGCTCATTGCGGATCTTCCCGGTCCAGTTCGGCAAAGACGTCTTCGGCATCACGAAATTGCGCCAGCTCGATTTCCCGGTTTCCCATGGCCAGCAGCTTCAGCAAGGCCATGGTCTGCTCCTGCTCCTCATAGCTTTTTACGTCCATGACCACCAGCTTGGCTTCGCCATTCTGGGTAATCAGCAACGGCTCGCGGCTGCAGGAAATGTCCCTGACAATTTCGGCAGCATGGCTCTTGAGATAACTGATGGGTTTGATGTGCGATGAAAATTTCATGGAGGGCCCCGGCTCGGCGCTGAACAGACAGGACTGATTTTAGACCGAATTCAGTCCACAACCAATTCTGCTCCGCCCGGCGGTACCCTCACCGCTTCTGAAAGCGCGCAAACCAGTCCAGCCGGACGGCGCGCGCGCGCCGGTAGCGGGCTTCCATCGCGTCGCCGTCCCCGGCTGCCAGCTCGGCACGCAGGGCGGCCAGCTCGTTGCTGAAGGCATCGATCTCGGCCAGCAGCGCCTCGCGGTTGACCAGCGAGATATCGCGCCACATTTCCGGGTGACTGCCGGCGATGCGGGTGAAATCGCGAAAGCCGGTCGAGGCGAAGTCCAGGCAGCGCTGGGCATCGGGCCGCGAGGCCACGCTGTTCACGTACGAGAATGCCAGCAGGTGCGGCAGGTGACTGACGGTGGCGAACACCCGGTCGTGGTCGGCCGGCGCCATCGCCACCACGGTGGCGCCACAGGTGCGCCAGGCGTCGCTGACCCGTTCGACGGCATCGGGCAGGGTCGTGTCCAGCGGCGCGACCACCACGGTGCGGTGCTCGAACAGCCCGTACTGGGCCGCCGCCGCACCGGACAGGTCGGAGCCGGCGATCGGATGCGCCGGCACACAGTAACCGAGCTGGCATGGCAGGTGCCGCTGCATCAGCAAGGCCACGTCGCCCTTGGTGCTGCCGGCATCGGTGACGATGGCCCGGGGCGGCAGGTGGGCAGCAATGGCGTCGAACACTCCGCCCATCTGTCCGACCGGCGTGGCCACCAGCACCAGGTCGGCATCGCGCACCGCAAGGCCGGCATCGTGTTCGCAAGCATCGATCACGCCCAGTTCGATGGCGCGTTCGAGGTTGCGCACGCTGCGCCCGACCCCGACCACATGGTCCACCTGGCCGGCGCGCTTCAGCGCCAGCGCGAAAGAGCCGCCGATCAGGCCGACGCCGATGATCACCAGTTTGCCGATCCGCACACCTGTCCCCATCCCGAATAAATGCCCGTCATGATAGGCGAAAGGCGCGCCCGCCGGTCCAAGTTTGTCGATTGCCGGCCAGGGCCGGCGTCGGCTGCGCCATTGCCAAGTCGCCATGATTACGCAACTATGCAGAGACAAGCGCTTGATCCTCGCCCGACCGCCCCCAGCTGTCTTCTTGTAGCCGCCGACGGCCCGGGTCCGGACCGTCAGTGCATGTCTTCCCCTTCTTTCAACCCCACAGGAGAGTTTCATGGCAACTCAGAACGCAAGAAAGCAGGACCCGCAGGAAGCCCTGATCGACGATCTGCGCGATGTGCTGGCCGATACCGAAGCCATGATCGACGATGTGACCGCCCAGGGTGGCGAAAAGGCGCTGGCGCTGCGCGGCAAGATTGCCGACAACCTGCGCGCCGTGCGCAGCCGTCTGTACGACGCGGAACAGAAGGTGGCCGGCAAGGCCAAGGAAGCCGCCAGGGCGACCGATACCTATGTGCATGACCATCCGTGGCAATCGGTCGGCGTCGCCGCCGGCGTCGGCTTTCTGCTCGGCCTGCTGGTGTCGCGCCGCTGAGGCACCACCGATGACGCTGCCAGGCCGTCCCGCACTGCGGGGTGGCCGGCGCGTTTTTTTCTGATACCCGACCGAGACCCTTCACTGCGACCATGACCGATACCCGGCGCCCCTCCGCTTCCCCTGGCGTCATGCAACGGCTGCTCGGCAGCCTGCTTGGCCTGCTTCACGCCCACATGGGCCTGCTCGGCGTCGAGCTGGAGGAAGCGCGCGAGCGCATTCTCAGGATGGTGGTCCTCGGCATGCTCGGTGCCGGCGCGCTGCTGCTGTGCCTGCAGACGGTGATGATCGGCATCATCGTGCTGGCCGATCCGTCATGGCGACCGTATGCGGTCGGCACCATGGTGCTGGTCTTCCTGCTGATGGGCCTGGGCTGCATCGCTGCCGCACGCAAGCTGGCGCTGCACTCGCCGACGCCGTTTGCCGCCACGCTGGATGAACTCAAGCGCGACAAGGAGCGTCTGCTGTCATGAGCATGAGTGCCGCCGAAATCCGCGCCCGCCGCGATATCCGCAAGCAGCTTTACCGTCTCGAACTCGAATCGCACCGGCTGGAACTGGTCAGCGTGCTGGACGAGATGAAGCACCCGATCCGTCAGGCCGGCCGCTTTGCCGCCATGCTCGGCCTGCTGCGTGGCGGCTCGTCCGGCTGGATCGCCGCGCTTGGCAGCCTGGCCGCCTCGTCACGCTGGAAAGGTGCCGCCAGGTTCATTCCGCTGGCGCTGGCCGGCTGGCGACTGGCCGGCATCGTGCGCCGGCTGATTGCCCGCCGGCGCTGATCCCTTCTCTCAGGCTTCGTCACCGACCGCTACCGCGGCCGGCACGGCCGCATCGACCGCCACCGCAATCGCGCCGTCGCCGGTCACGTTGCAGGCAGTGCCGAAGCTGTCCTGGGCCACATACAGCGCAATCATCAGCGCCAGGCTGGCATCGCCGAAACCGAGCATCGACGCCAGCAGACCCAGCGCCGCCATCACGCCGCCGCCCGGCACGCCGGGTGCGGCGACCATGGCCACCCCCAGCATCAGGATGAACGGCAGCATGGTCGACCAGCTGGCCACGTCAAGCCCGGCGGTCATCATCATCACCGCCGTCGCGCACGACACCAGCGTGATGGTGCTGCCGCACAGATGGATGGTCGCGCACAGCGGGATGACGAAATCGCCGATCTCGTCGCGTACCGGCATCGCCCGCGCCTGACGCAGCGTGACCGGAATGGTCGCCGCCGACGACATGGTGCCGAGCGCGGTCAGGTAGGCCGGCAGCATGGTCCGCAGCAGGCGCAGCGGATTGCGTCCGGTCGCCGTACCGGCCACCGTATACAGCACCGCCAGCCATACCCAGTGCAGCAGCACCGCCAGCAGCAGCACCACGCCAAAGGTCTTCAGCGTATCGAACACCGTGCCGTCGGCCGCCATGCCGGCGAACACGCCGGCAATATAGAACGGCAGCAGCGGGATCAGGGCACTGGCCAGTACCCACTCGACGATATTGCGCCCCTCGTCGGCGACCCGGCGCAGCGAGGTCGCACCGGTCGCGGAAATGCCGATGCCGCCGATAAAGGCCAGGCCCAGCGCGGTCATGACGTCAAACAGCGGCTTGATGTCGACGGTAAAGAACGGCTCCAGCGCCTGTTCATGCCGGGCCGCGGCATGGATGCCCTCGGCGATCAGCCCCGGCAACACCTCGTGCGCCACCGCAAAGGCGAAGCCGCCGGCCAGAATGGTCGACAGATAGGCCAGCCCGACCGTCAGCCCGAGCAGCCGGCCGGAATTGCGTTCCAGGCTGGCAATCCCGCTCATGATGTAGAACAGGATGATCAGCGGGATGACGAAATTGAGGAACTGGCCGAACAGTGCCTTGAAGGTCAGCAGACCGCGCACCACGTCCGCCGGGGCGAACAGGCCGAGCAGCGCACCGACCAGCATGCCGGCCAGCAATTTCAGGATAAGGTTCATCGACGATTCGAATCTGACATGCAAACCGGCGATTATATAAGTTATCCACGAAATGCTCAGTCAGACGCTTCCTGTTTTCGTTCAGAAAAGCGCCACTATCCGGCCTCGGCCAGTACGGCCGCCAGCTGTTCTGCCGCCGTGCGCGAGCGGCTGCGCCAGTCGCCGAGCCGGGCCAGCGGCCAGACGCCAATCAGCGAATTGACGCAGAGGATCTCGTCGGCAGCAAGCAGTTCGTCCAGTCGCAATTCGGTTTCCTGCAGCGGCAACGTCGCCATCAGGCAGGCGCGCACGGCGCCGGCGACACCGGCACCGTCCAGCCGTGGCGTCAGCAACGCACCCCCACGGCAGATGACCAGATTGGACATCGTGCCTTCGATCACCCGGCCTTCGCTGTCGCGCAGGATGCCTTCGCGAATGGCCGGGTCGGTCCATTCGGCCCGGGCCAGCACGTTCTCCAGCCGGTTCAGGTGCTTGATGCCGGCCAGCCGCGGCTGGAGCGCCAGCCGCCAGTCGCACAGCCGGGCGACGATGCCGTCGCGAAAGCAGCTGTCCGGCGCCGCCAGATACGGCGAGGCCTGGACGATCAGGGTCGAGCCCGGCGCCGAGGCCGGCGAATAGCCGCGTGCGCCCTGCCCCCGGGTCACGGTGATCCGGACCGTGGCTTCGTCAATGCCGGCGCAGACGCGGGTAATGTCGGCCAGCAGCGGGTCGACATCCGGCAGCGGCAGCCCCAGTGCCGCGCAGTCATGCGCCAGCCGCTGCCATTGCCAGCGCCACAGCCGGGGCTGGCCATGGCTGGCGCGCAGGGTGCGGAACACGCCGTCGCCATAGGTGAAGCCCCGGTCGGACACGGACAGACTCTCGGCGGGCTGATGATTGATCAGGATCGGCATGGCGGCAGCAAACAGGGGAACGAAGCCGCCATGATGCCAGTTCGGCAGCGGACAATCACCGCGCCAGCGCCTCGTGCACGGCGGCGATCCGGGCCGGCTCCAGCCCCGGCGCAGCCAGTTGCAGGGCCAGCCGGCCCAGCGCCCGGTAAGCGTCGGCGTCGGCCGGCACCTGGTCGAGACCGGCCAGATGCAGCGCCACGGTGGCCGCATCGCCGCGCGCCACCGGTCCGGTCAGGGCGGCCGCCGGGCCAAGGGTGAAGGCATTGGCCAGCGACTGGCCTGCCAGCGGTGCCAGCACCGCACGTGCGGTCGCGGCATCCAGCCCGGCCCGCTGCGCGGTCCGCAATGCCAGATCGGCCAGCACCACCGCGTAGTTCGAGGCGATCGCACAGGCGGCGTGATACCCGGGCTTGGCGGCGGCGGCAAGCGGGAACGGCGCGCCACCGATGGCGGCAAACAGGGCAGACAGGGTCTGGCAGGCTGCCGCATCGCCTTCCAGTGCCACCGGCGTACCGGCAAACTCGCGCACCGCCCGCGCCGGCTCGGCAAAGCTCAGCGCCGGGTGCGCGCTGGCGGTCGCCAGCCCGCGCGCGGCCAGCGGTGCCAGCACGGCGGCGGTCAGCGCACCGCTGGCGTGAAAAACCGTGCCGCGGTCGATGCGACCGGCCAGTGTCTCGGCAACCGCAGCCAGTTCGCTGTCGGGCACGGCCAGCAGCCACAGCGCAGCCGGCGGCATGGCGTCCAGCGCCAGTGCCTGACCGGCGCCGATAAAGGCCACCGCGTCAGCGGCGGAGTCCGTACGCCGGGTACAGACGCCGCCGAGGCGCACCGCGCCGGCCTGATGCCACAAGCGCGCCAGCGACCGGCCGACCCGACCGGCGCCCACCACGTTCAATACCTGCATGCCAGGCAACCTCCAGCAATGAAAACGGCGCGATGGCCAAGGCCATCGCGCCGGCAAACATACACTTTGTCAGGCTGCAGCGGCCAGCGCCTGGTCGATATCTTCCAGCAGGTCGTCGATATGCTCGATGCCGATCGACAGCCGGATCATTTCCGGACGCACGCCGGCCTTCAACTGCTCTTCCGGGCTCAACTGACGGTGGGTGGTGCTGCCCGGATGGCAGGCCAGGCTCTTGGCGTCGCCGATATTGACCAGTCGCGTGACCAGCTGCAGCGCGTCGATGAACCTGGCGCCACCGGCCGCACCGGTCTTGATGCCGAAGCTGAGCACGCCGGAAGCGCGTCCGCCCATGTACATGTCGACCAGCAGCTTGCTGATATTGCCTTCCAGCGCCGCATACTCGACCCAGTCGACCAGCGGATGCCGGGACAGGTGGCGGGCGATGGCCAGTGCGTTGTCGCAGATCCGGTCCATGCGCAGCGGCAGGGTCTCGATGCCCTGCAGGATCAGGAAGCTGTTCATCGGCGAGATCGCCGCGCCCATATTGCGCAACGGCACCACCCGCGCCCGGGCGATATAGGCAGCCGCCCCCAGCACTTCGACGTAGTTGACGCCGTGATAGCTGACGTCCGGTTCGTTCAGGCGCTTGAAGCGCTCCTTGTGCTCGCCCCACGGGAACTTGCCCGAGTCGACGATGATGCCGCCGATGCTGGTGCCGTGGCCACCAAGGTATTTGGTCAGCGAATGGACCACGATATCGGCGCCATGCTCGAACGGACGGCACAGGTACGGACTCGGTACGGTGTTGTCGACGATCAGCGGCACACCGTGGGCGTGGGCAATGTCGGCAAAGGCGGCGAAATCGACCACATTGCCGAGCGGATTGCCGATGCTTTCGCAGAACACCGCCTTGGTGCGTGCGTCGATCAGGCCGGCAATGTCTTCCGGTTTGCGATAGTCGACGAAGCGCACTTCGATGCCCAGTTGCGGCAGGGTATGGGCGAACAGGTTGTAGGTGCCGCCATACAGGGTCGAGGTGGCGATGATGTTGTCACCGGTCTCGGCAATGGTCTGGATTGCGTAGCAGGTTGCGGCCATGCCGCTGGCGACGGCCAGTGCGCCGATGCCGCCCTCCATCGCCGCGACGCGCTTTTCCAGCACGTCGGTGGTCGGGTTCATGATGCGGGTGTAGATATTGCCCTGCACCTTCAGGTCGAACAGGTCGGCACCATGCTGGGTGCTGTCGAACGCAAAGCTGGTGGTCTGGTAGATCGGGACGGCGACGGCCTTGGTGGTCGGGTCGGGCGAGAATCCGCCATGGACGGCCAGGGTTTCAATGCGCATGACGACAGGTCCTGTACGAAAAGAGGGATGACCGCAACATAACCGGCCACGGCCATGCAGGCAACCATCCCTCTGTACTGACTTAATAGCTATTTGGCATTTGCCGTGGCGCTGCTTACCCGGCAGCACGCACCAGTTCGCGCTGCAGTACGGCCAGCCCGGCGCCCAGCTCGACCGGGATCCCGCTGCGCACGGCGGCACGCTCGATCGCCGCCAGCGTGGCTACCAGATCGTGCGCGTCGATATTGCCCATATGGCCCAGGCGGAACATGCGGCCGGCATAGGCAGCCAGCCCGCCAGCCACCATCACCCCCTCCTCGGCCAGCAGCCGGCGGAAGGCGGCATCGTCGGCCCCGGACGGATAGATCAGGTTGGACAGTGTCACCGCACGATGATCGGCCTCGGCCAGTACCTGGAAGCCCAGTGCTTCCAGCGCGGCCTGCATCGCCCGCGCCGTGCGCCGGTGGCGGGCGTAACGGTTTTCCAGTCCTTCTTCCTTGATCAGCCGCACCGCTTCCTTCAGTGCCCAGACCAGGTTGACGGCCGGGGTGGCAAAGTACTTGGCCGGCTCGTGCATGATCGGCAGCCACTTGTCGAAGTCGATGTAGTAGTCGGGAATGGTGCCCAGCGATGCACGACGCGCCAGCGCCTTCGGCCCGGCCCACAGGATCGCCAGTCCCGGCGGTACGCCGAATGCCTTCTGCGAACCGGTCAGCAGAATGTCGATGCCCATGTCGTCGACGTACTCCGGTTCGGCGGCGGTCGCGCACACGCCATCGACGATATACAGCGTGTCGGGGAAGCGGCGCAGCAGCTGGCCGATTTCGGCGACCGGCGCGCACACCCCGGTCGAGGTATCGACGTGGGTCACGGTGATCGCCTGGTAGTTCTTGCTCGCCAGCGCGCGTTCGATCTGCTCCAGCGGCACGATCCGGCCCCATTCGCTGGCCAGCACGTCGACTTCGATGCCACGGCGCGAGCACAGCTCGGAGAAACGGTCGCCAAAGTAGCCGTGCGACACCACCAGCGCCCGGTCGCCGGCGCGCAGGCTGTTGGCGACGGCCATTTCCATCCCCAGCGTACCGGTGCCGGCGACGACAAAGACTTCGCCCGTCGTTTTCCACAGCGACTTCAGGTCATTGAGCAGCGACGTGAAGTCGCGCACGAAGTCGGGATCGCCAAAGGCGGCGGTCTCGCGTCCCATCTGTTCCTGAATGGAACGCACGACTGGCGTCGGTCCCGGAATCATCACCAGCTTCTTGGTCTTCATTCCCATCTGCCTTTCTGGAGCGTGTCGCAGGCCTGCGAAAAAAAATCCCTGTCAAACTGCCCACACCCCTCCCGGCGAAGAACGGACGAGCGCAGCGAGGTTTCCCCGCGACGGCGGGGACGGAAGGGGCAGGATTCAATCAGGCAGACTGCCGCCTGCACTGACAGTACTGTCAGTCGGGCATGCACCGACGCCACGCAAACCGTCGGTGCCCGCCTTCATGAGCAGTCTTGTAGTCATAAACCGGATTTACCGATTCGGCATTGACGCAGATCGACCACCGCCATGCTCAGCCGTTGATCGACTCCGCATGATGGCAGGCGACCCGGGTTTCGCCGAGCGGTCGCAATTCCGGCACCTCGTGCCGGCAGCGTTCGGTCGCGAACGGGCAGCGCTTGTGGAACGCACAGCCTTCCGGCGGGTTGAGCGGACTCGGCAGCTCGCCGGTCACCTTGATCTTGATCTTGCGGTTCTCGGCATGGATGGACGGCGTGGCCGACAGCAGCACCCTGGTGTACGGGTGCAGCGGCGTCGCATACAGAGTGGCCTTGTCCGCCACTTCGACCGCCCGGCCGAGGTACATCACCATCACCGTATCGGCAACGTGTTCGACCACGGCCAGGTTGTGGGTGATGAACACATAGGCAGTACGGAACTCGTCCTGCAGGTCCATGAACAGGTTCAGCACCTGGGCCTGGATCGACACGTCCAGCGCCGAGGTCGGTTCGTCGGCGACAACGATGCCGGGGTTCAGCATCATCGCCCGCGCAATGGCAATGCGCTGGCGCTGACCACCGGAAAACATGTGCGGATAGCGGAAGAAGTACTCCGGTCGCAGGCCGACCCGGTCCATCATCTCGCGCACCTTGTCATCGCGTTCCTGCCGCGACAGCGCGGTGTTGATCGCCAGCGGTTCGCCAAGCTGGGTGCCGATCTTCTGCCGCGGGTTCAGCGAGCCGTACGGGTTCTGGAACACCATCTGCACCTTCTGCCGCAGGGTGTGGATCAGCGCCTTGTCGGCCCGGGCCGCATCATGGCCGTCGATCTGCAGCGAGCCGCTGGTCGGGGCCTCGATCAGGGTCAGTTGCCGCGCCAGCGTGGACTTGCCGCAGCCGGACTCGCCGACCACGGCCAGCGTGCGGCCCGGACTCAGGTCAAAACTGACACCGTTCAGCGCCTTGACCGTGGCCAGGCCCTTCATGAAGCCGCGGCTGACCTGGTAGTGACGGGTCAGGTCGCGGGCGGAAAGAATGACGTCGCTCATGCGGCCTCCGTATAGGTCAGCGGGTAGTAGCAGCGCGCCTCGCCATGCGAGGTGGCCACCAGTTCCGGCCGCGTGGCGCGGCAGTTGTCCTGCACGTACGGGCAGCGTGGCGACAGCAGACAGCCGCCGGGCCGGTCATAGGCGCCGGGTACCACGCCGGGCAGCGTGCGCAAGCGCGACGCGCCCTTGCTGTGCTCGGGAATGGCCGACAGCAGCGCTTCGGTATACGGATGGTGCGGGGTGCGGAACAGCTGCGGCACGCGACCGGTCTCGACCACCTGGCCGGCATACATCACCTGCACCCGGTCAGCGATCTCGGCGATAACCGCCAGGTCGTGGGTAATCATCACCAGCGCCATGCCATGGTTTTTCTGCAGGTTGACCAGCAGTTCCATGATCTGCGCCTGGATGGTGACGTCGAGCGCGGTGGTCGGCTCGTCGGCGATCAGCAGTTTCGGACGACAGGCGATCGCCATTGCAATCACCACCCGCTGGCTCATGCCGCCGGACAGCTGGTGCGGATAGGCATTGAGCCGGCTGGCCGGGCTGGGGATTTCGACCAGCTCCATCAGTTCGATCGCGCGCTGTTTCAGTGCGGCGCCGTGCAGGCCCTGGTGCAGTTTCAGCACTTCCATGATCTGGAAGCCGACGGTATAGCTCGGGTTCAGGCTGGTCATCGGGTCCTGGAAGATCATGGCGATGTCCTTGCCGACGATCTTGCGCCGGGCGCGGGCACCCATTTTCATCAGGTCCTTGCCATCGAAGGTCATGGCATCGGCACTGATCGTGCCATTGCTGTCGATCAGCCCCATCAGCGCCATCATGGTCACCGACTTGCCCGAACCGGACTCGCCGACGATGCCGACGATCTCGCCGGCCTCGACTTGCAGGTCGACACCCTCGACGGCATTGAAGTGGCCGAAGCGTACCGCCAGATTGCGGATATCCAACAAACTCATCAGCGGTCTCCTAGGCGGCGCGCTTGAGTTTCGGGTCCAGCGCATCGCGCAGCCCGTCACCCATCAGATTGATCGCCAGCACCGACAGCAGAATGGTCAGCCCCGGCAGAGTCACGACCCACCACGCACGTTCGATATAGTCGCGCGCGCTGGCCAGCATGGTGCCCCACTCCGGCGTCGGCGGTTGCACGCCCAGGCCGAGGAAGCCGAGCGCGGCGGCATCGAGAATCGCGGTGGAGAAGCCCATGGTCGCGTTGACGATCAGCGGCGCCATGCAGTTCGGCAGTACGGTAATGAACATCAGGCGCAGGATGCCGGCGCCGGCCACCCGGCTGGCGGTCACGTATTCACGGTTCAGTTCGGACATGGCCGACGCCCGCGTCAGCCGCACATAACCCGGCAGGGCGACGATGGCAATGGCCATCATGGTATTGATCAGGCCCGGCCCGAGGATGGCGACGATGGCCACCGCCAGCAGCAGGCTCGGCAGCGCCATCATCACGTCCATCAGCCGCATGATCAGGCTGCCGGCCAGTTTCGGAAAGAAAGCGGCCGCCAGACCGAGTGCAATGCCCGGCAGCAGTGACATCACCACCGAGGACAGGCCGATCAGCAGCGACAGCCGGGCGCCATAGATCAGTCGCGACAGGATGTCGCGTCCCAGTTCATCGGTACCGAACAGGAACTGGCTGCTGCCGCCATCCAGCCAGACCGGCGGTGTCAGCAGGTGATCGCGGAACTGCTCGATCGGATCGTGCGGCGCCAGCAGCGGCGCGAACAGCGCACAGGCGAGCACCAGCAGCATGAACAGCAGGCCGGCGACGGCGCCGCGGTTGTGTGCAAAGCTCTGCCAGAATTCGCGCAGCGGGGACGGATGGTCCGGCGCGTCGGCCGGTGCCACGGTCAGGGTATTCGTTGTCGTCATGACGCCCTCTTATCTCTGGTGGCGGATGCGCGGGTTGGCGATGCCGTACAGCACGTCAACGAGGAAGTTCACCACGATGACCAGCGTGGCGACGATCAGGATGCCGTTCTGCACCACCGGGTAGTCGCGGCGGCCAATGGCGTCGATCAGCCATTTGCCGATGCCCGGCCACGAGAAGATGGTCTCGGTCAGCACCGCACCGGCGAGCAGCGTGCCCACCTGCAGGCCGATCACGGTCAGCACCGGGATCAGCGCATTGCGCAGCGCATGCACGAACACCACCCGCATCGGCGACAGCCCCTTGGCGCGCGCGGTGCGGATATAGTCCTCGCGCAGCACTTCGAGCATCGACGAGCGCGTCATCCGCGCAATCACCGCCAGCGGGATGGTGGCGAGCACCACGGCCGGCAGGATCAGGTGGCGGACGGCGTCGACAAAGGCGCCGGCGTTCAGTTCCGGATCGGCCTGCTGCGCCAGCCAGGTGTCGATCAGCATGAAGCCGGTTTTCGGGTCGATGTCATACATCAGGTCGATGCGCCCGGACACCGGGGTCCAGCCCAGCGTCACCGAGAAGAACATGATCAGGATCAGCCCCCACCAGAAGATCGGCATCGAGAAACCGGTCAGGCTCAGGCCCATTACGCCATGGTCGAGAATGGTGCCGCGCTTGATGGCGGCAACGACGCCGGCCAGCAGGCCGAGCACCACCGCGATCAGCATCGCGGCACTGGCCAGTTCCAGCGTGGCCGGGAACAGCACGGTGAATTCCTTCCACACGCTCTCGCGCGTCACCAGCGACTGCCCGAGATCGCCATGAGCCAGACTGGTGATGTAGTCGAGATATTGTGCCGGCAGGGATTTGTCGAGTCCGAGGCGATGCATGGCTTCTGCATGCATGACCGGATCGACGCGACGCTCGCCCATCATCACTTCGACCGGGTCGCCGGGAATCAGCCGGATCAACCCGAAGGTGATCAGCGTGATGCCGAAGAAGGTCGGAATGAGCAGGCCGAGTCGTCTCAGAACGAACGAGAACATCGGTGAGTCCTTTTAGGAAATGCGTTTGACGCTTTCATGAACGGCGGATCATAGCGGCGGGGTCGCCCGGCAACAATCAACGCATGATCCCGCCCCCCGGCGACACCATGCCGCAGCGGGCCGGCACATGTTCGAACACGAACGCCCGCGCACCCGGCCAGTGCTGCACAAACCGGTCTGATGACAGAAATTCCGCAATTCGCCCCAAAAAACGCAAGCAAGCGCCACTTCCATTCCGTCAGCATGGTCATTAACACTCAAGGAATGGGGAATGTTCACTTTCGCGCCTCACCGCCGCAAGCACAGTATGTCGCCTGCAGAAATGAATATGGCGCATCGCTGTCTTTTATGCATCCAGCCACATGAACAAAAAACGGCCCCCGGAACCCCGGGGGCCGTCCTTGTCGTCTCAGTGGCTGCTTACTGCACACTGACGCCGTAGAACGAATTCAGCGAGAACGGGCTGATCCTGTAGCCCTGCACCTTCTTGCTCATCGGCTTGTCGATGGTCGAGTGGGCCACCGGCGTGAACGGCACTTCCTGCTTGAAGATCTGCTGGGCCTGCATGTAGTACTTGCTGCGCTCAGCCTGGTTGCTGGTCGAACGGCCCTTGACGATCAGGTCGTTGAACGGCTTCTGGCACCACTTGGAGAAGTTGTTGCCATTGATCGCGTCGCAGCCGAGCAGCGTGCCCAGCCAGTTGTCCGGATCCCCATTGTCACCGGTCCAGCCAATCAGCAGCACATCATGCTCGCCGGCCTTGGCACGCTTCATGTATTCGCCCCACTCGTACGAGACGATTTTCGCCTTGACGCCGATCTTGGCCCAGTCGGCCTGCAGCATTTCCGCCATCAGCTTGGCGTTCGGGTTGTACGGGCGCTGCACCGGCATCGCCCACAGCGTGATGCTGAAGCCGTTCGGCACGCCGGCCTTCTTCAGCAGTGCCTTGGCCTTGTTCAGGTCGTACGGCGCATCCTTCAGCGCCTTGTTGTACGACCATTGCGTCGGCGGCATCGGGTTGGTCGCCAGCTGGCCGGCGCCCTGGTAGACGGCGTTGATGATCGCCTTCTTGTTGACCGCCATGTCCAGCGCCTGGCGCACTTCCAGCTTGTCGAACGGCTTGTGCTTGACGTTGTAGGCGATGTAACCCAGGTTGAAGCCGGCTTGCGACTGCACGGTCAGCTTCGGGTCGGCCTTCAGCCCGGCCACGTCGGCCGGCTTCGGGTACGAGGCAATATGGCATTCGCCGGCCTTGACCTTCTGCGCCCGCACCGATGCGTCGGTGTTGATGGCGAAGATCAGGTTGTCCAGCTTGACGGCATTGGCACCCTTTTCCCAATACTGCTTGTTGCCGACGAAGCGGATCTGCGCATCCTTCTGGTAGCGCTTGAAGATGAACGGGCCGGTGCCGATCGGCTGGGTGTTCAGCTGCGCCGCCTTGCCGGTCTTCAGCAACTGGTTCGCGTATTCGGCCGACTGGATCGACGCGAAGCTCATGGCCATGTTCTGGATAAAGGCCGCTTCCGGTTTCTTCAGGACGAATTTGACCGTATACGGATCGATTTTCTCGACCTTGGCAATGGTCTGATTCATGCCCATGTCGGTGAAATACGGGAATTCGGTCGGATAAGCCTTGCGGAACGCATTGTTGCGGTCAAGCATGCGATCGAAGGTGAACACGACGTCGTCGGCGTTGAAATCACGCGTCGGCTTGAAATAGTCGGTGGTGTGGAATTTCACGCCCTTGCGCAGATGGAAGGTATAAGCCAGACCGTCCGGCGCAATATCCCATTTTTCGGCCAGGCCCGGCACGACTTTGGTCGAGCCGCGCTCGAATTGCGACAGGCGGTTGAATACGGTTTCGGCTGACGCGTCGAAATCGGTGCCGGTGGTGTACTGGGCCGGGTCAAAACCGGCCGGGCTGCCTTCCGAGCAATAGATCAGGGTGCCGGCAGCATAGGCCTGGGCCATGAAACCGGTTGCGGCTAGCGCCAGCGCGAGCTTCTTGATGCGCATATTCTCTCCAGTGTAGCGTCGTTATGGTGCGCGTGTTTCCACACGCATGTGCTAAAGCTACACAATGGAAAAACAATGGCGCAAGCGGAATATGCATTCTGTTGCGCTGCATCAGAGTCCAATGTCGGACAATTAGATCAAATCAGTAAAAATACAAGGCGATTTCAATAAATCCCGTGACAAACGGATAAACGGCCATCCCGACATACCCGCTTGTCAGTGGGTAAAATCCTGCCCGTTTTCAGTATCAGCCCGGGGATCGGCCGGTTCGCATGGCACGGTATAGCGACCCTCGGCCCATTGCCCGAGGTCGATCAGTTTGCAGCGCTCGCTGCAGAACGGCCGCCAGCGGCTCTCGGCGGTCCATTCGACCGGGCGGGAGCAGGTCGGGCATTTGACGACGGTGGTCATGGAAATCCTTACAGCTTGCAATAGGTCAGCGTGAACTCGATGTCCTTGCCGACCGGACGCGGCCGCTCGTTGCCGGTACCCGGCTGCACGAAACGGACGTTGATCGCGTACTTGTTGGCCGACAGTTCCGGCACGACACCATACAGCTCGTCGATGACGATGCGGATCATGTGGACGATGCGCCCCCCGGACATCTGCTGGAAATTGCCGCCACGGGCGACCAGCGGATAGGTCTTGCCATTGTCGCGCAGCAGCTGCAGCAGCACGTCGGCAGCGGCACGGGCCGGCTTCAGCGGCGCATACCAGCGATCGACGTCAGCGCGGCGCATGGCATCGGGCCGGTGCAGCCAGAAGTGATAGGACGGCAGGTCGAACTCGCACACCCCGCCGGGAATGCCGGAGCGCTGGCGGATGGTCGACAGCCATTCGTTCTCGCGCAAATGCTGGCCGACGCGACTGGTAGAGTCGAACAGACCGCTCATCGCCGCTTCGATATCGGCCAGCACCGCGTCCAGCGCGTCTTCGGCAATGGCCGGATTGTCGCGCAGCGCATCCAGCGCATGCTTCTGCCGGTCGAGTTCCTGCAGCAGCTCGCCCTTGACGTCGGAACGCGCACCGATCTCCGAAATCTCGAACAGCGACAGCAGCGCCGCATGATGGTCGGTCGGGGTACCGCGTTCCATGAAGTGCGCAAGACGCTGGAACAGATCTTCGAGGCGCAACAACAGACGGATGCGCTCGGCGATGGGAAACTCGAAGCTGATCACAGGCACTGTCGCAGCAAGAGGTTGATCGGGGTCAGGCGGCTGCCAGCGTCAGGTAGTCGTGGTGTTTTTCCGCCACGGCCAGCGCCAGCGACGACAGCGAACCGCTATTGTCGACAATATCGTCCGCCTGCGCCAGCCGCGCGTCACGCGGCATCTGGGCCGTCATGATAGCCCTGACCTGATCGGCCGCCAAGCCACTACGTGCCGTGACCCGCGCTACCTGCATCCATTCCGGGCAATCGACGGCCAGTGTGCGCTGGCACAGGTCGGCATAACCGCCGGTCTCGAACAGCAGCGGCACCACCAGCAGCACATAGGGGCCACAGCTGGCGGCAATCTGGCGCCGGCTTTCCGCATTGATGCGCGGATGCAGAATGGCATTCAGCCGCTGCCGTTCCGCCTCATCGCCGAACACCCGCGCCCGCATCGCCGCACGGTCCAGGCTGCCGTCGGCCAGCGCGAACTGCGGGCCGAATGCCGCCACGATGTCGGCCATCGCCGCCCCGCCGGCCACGGTCAGGTCGCGTGCGATCTGGTCGGTATCGACCACCGGCACGCCGTGCGACGCAAACAGGTCGGCAACGGCGCTCTTGCCACTGCCGATACCCCCGGTCAATCCGACCACAAACGGTGCTTTTTTTGTCATGCCTCACCCCTGGTCGCCATCAGTCTGATTTCACCCACGCCGATTCCTTCTGTCAAAACGGTGCGCGCCACAGCACGACCACGGCTGCAGCAGCAAGATACGGGCCAAACGGGATGGCATCATGACGATGACGCCGACCGGACGCGATCAGCAGCACGCCGACCAGCGCCGCCGACCCGGCTGCCAGCAGCAGCACCGGGCCCAGTTGCGGCCAGCCCAGCCAGGCGCCGATCGCCGCCAGCAGTTTGAAATCGCCATGCCCCATGCCATCCCGGCCGGTCAGCAGTGTGCATGCGCGACAAGTCAGCCACAAGACAGCATAGCCGCCCGCCGCGCCGATCACGGCGGCGGGGAGCGGCGCAAAACCGTCGGCGGACAGATTGAACAGCAGGCCCAGCCACAGCAGCGGCCGGGTCAGGCTGTCCGGCAGCAAACCGGTACGGGCGTCGATGACGGCCAGCGGCAGCAGAAAACCGCACAGCAGCAGTGCCCCCGCCAGCGACCAGCCGGCGCCAAAATGCCAGGCCAGCGCCGCCGCCAGCAGCATGCTGCCGGCCTCCAGCAACGGATAGTGCCAGCCAACGGGCGTGTGGCACGCGCGACAGCGGCCACGCAGCCCCAGCCACGACAGCAGCGGCAGGTTCTCCCATGCGCCCAGCACGTGCCGGCAATGCGGGCAATGCGAGCGTGGCGCCCACAGCGTATCGGCACTGTCGCCGAGCAGCCGTCGCGGCAAGCGGTGCACCAGCACGGTAAAGAAGCTGCCGAACAGCAGCCCGAGCACGGCGCAGCCCGCGATCAGCGGTGCCGGCGCAATCAGCGCGAGGACGCCATTCATGGCCGGGACTCAGCCCGGAGGCCGGATGCGGACCCGGCGCACACCCTTGTCGCCGGCCTGCACCACTTCGAACACGCAGCCATGCAGCTTGAAGCAGGTGCCCGGCTCGGGGATGTCCTGGAAGTATTCGAGCACCAGACCGTTGACGGTACGCGGTCCGTCGACCGGCAGCCGGGTATCGAACTTGCGGTTCAGGTCGCGCAGCTGCTCGCTGCCATCGACCAGCACCGAGCCGTCGGCCTGGCGGTCGAGGTGGGTGGCAAAGGTTGGCGCCGAGGTGGTGAACTCGCCGACCACCTGTTCGAGAATGTCTTCCAGCGTCAGCAGCCCCTGCATCTCGCCATACTCGTCGACGACGATGCCGATGCGGCGGCGGTTTTCCTGGAAATTCTGCAACTGGGTGAACAGCGGCGTGCCGGCCGGCACGTAGTACGGCGAGCGCAGCACGCTGCGCAGCCGCAGCGGTGTCAGTGCCGTGTCGGTCAGGCCAAGCACCTTGCGCGTATGCAGCACGCCGATCACATTGTCGCTGGAACCCTCGCAGACCGGCAGCCGGGTGTGATGGCAGGTGCGCAGCTGGCGCACGATATCGTCGATGTCATCGGCCAGGTCGATCATTTCGATCTGCTGGCGCGGGATCATCACATCATCGACCGTGCAGTTCTGCAGCTCGAACAGGTTCAGCAGCATCGACTGGTGCTTCTTGGCAATGAACTGCCCGCTTTCCAGCACCAGCACCCGCAATTCTTCCGGTGTCAGCTGCGTCGTTTCCGGCTCGGGCTGCACGCGCAGCAGACGGATCAGCCCGTGGACGAACAGGTTGACGAACCAGACTACCGGATAGGCGAGTTTCAGCAGCAACGTCAGCGGGTAGCTGGCGGCCAGCGCAATCCGTTCCGGGTGGGTGGCGGCAATGACTTTCGGCGTCGCCTCGGCAAACACCAGAATGGCGAAGGTCACCAGCACGGTGGCAATGCCGAGCGCGATCTCGTTCTGTCCGACCAGGCGGAAGGTGATGACCGTCGCCAGTGACGCCGCCGCCGCATTGACGAAGTTGTTGCCGAGCAGGATCACGCCGAGCAGCTTGTCGGTACGGGCCAGCAGCGCCTGCGCCAGCTTTGCCCCGCGATGGCCGTGCAAGGCCCGGTGTCGCAGCCGATAGCGGTTGACCGCCATCATGCTGGTTTCGGACATGGAAAAAAACGCCGACAGCACCAGCAGCAGGATCAGGGTGGTCAGCAACAGCGATAAGGGAATGTCGTCCAAGGTCGGTTTCGGGACTGGGTAGAACGGAAAGTATTGCCAGTGGCGACCCGCAGGTCAAGGCAGATGCAAAAACCCCGCCTGACGGCGGGGTTTTCCGTAACCGGCCGGAGCCGGTCATGCATTCCAATCGTAACGATTAGAACTTGTGTTGCACGCCAACGGCGAAGGTTTGTTCGCTGCTGACTTCGTTGGCCTTGTGGTCAACATAACCGTACGAAGCGTAGGTCGTGGTGCGCTTGGACAGGGCGTAGTCAACACCAACCACGTACTGGTTCAGGGCGCTGTCGGCAATCTTGTTGTCGTTTTGCTTGATGTCCCAGACACGGTTGTACGTGAACTTCGGCGTGAAGGCACCGATGGTGTAACCCACGGTCAGTGCAGCTTCCTTGGTCTTGAACTCGTCATTGCCACCAACGGCCAGGTTGGCCAGTTGGGCGTACGGGCTGTTGTCACCGTACATCTTGCTTTGACCGTAGGACACCACTGCCAGCAGGTTGTTGGCGTTGTAGCCGCCTTCAACACGCCAGTAGTTGGCGTTCTTGTCGCCAGCAGCGTTGTTGTCCTGGAAGCCGACATAGCCAGCGTCAACGAAGTAGCCGCTGTTTTCGTAGCCGAGGCCCAGGTTCCAGGTGTTCTTGTTGGTGCGATCGTCACCAACATAGGCACGCTGCTCGTCAGCACCGTACAGGGCGGTGAACTTGAAGCCGGCAAAGTTCGGGCTGTCGTAACGCACGGCGTTGTTCACGCGGCCGTCCAGCAGGTTAGCCGAGTTGTACGTCGAACCGTTCACGCCTGCGCCGTAGATCCAGGCGTCAAACTTTTCCATGTCCGAGTTCAGGTACGTGCTCAGACGACCCAGGCGGACGGTACCGAAATCACCGGTCAGGCCGACGAAGCTGTCGCGGGTCGCCCAGGTGTTGTTGTAGCCGTTGCCCGAACCCGAACCGGTGGTGCCGTCGATGTTCAGGCCTTGCTCGACTTGCCAGATGGCCTTCAGGCCATTGCCCAGATCTTCGTTGCCCTTGAAGCCGATGTACGAACCGGTGTCGTCGATGCGGACGCCACTCTTCAGCTTGCTGGTGTTGCTGTCGAAGTTGTAGCCGTTCGACTTGCCACCTTCAACGCTGGCTTCGATGTTGCCGTACAGGGTCACGTCGGCCATAGCGGCCAGCGGCAGTGCAGCAACGGCCAGTGCGATCAGTTTTTTCATGGTCAGTTACCTCTTTGGAGTAAATCAGCGGGTCGATGCGCCCGACTTCTAAACATCGGATCAGCACGTGCTCTGTGCTTTGTGTGAACTCACTATACGGTGCTTTGTTGCTATTTCGCCAACGCAATTCACGTTTATGCGTCTTTTTTGCAACATGCGGCCGAAACAACACGCAAATACATGATTCTATTGAATTTTTATTGTGACGACATTGTTGCACATTAGCAACATATGATTGATGACGTGGCAAAAACACGCCATTGCCCGGTCGGGATTCCGCGCCTGGCGGCCAGCGGCAGGCCATGAAAAACCCCCGCGAACCTGCGTTCGCGGGGGTTTTGCCGGGCATGGCGCGAGCGCCATGCAGCGGTATTACATCATGCCGCCCATGCCACCCATGCCGCCCATGTCCGGGGCCGACGGCTTGTCGTCCGGCACTTCGGCGATCATGCAATCGGTGGTCAGCATCAGGCCGGCGATCGAGGCGGCGTGTTGCAGCGCGCTGCGGGTCACCTTGGTCGGATCGAGCACACCCATTTCAACCACGTCACCGTATTCGCCGGTGGCGGCGTTGAAACCGAAGTTGCCCTTGCCTTCGTAGACCTTGCTCACCACCACGCTCGGCTCGTCGCCGGCGTTGGCGACGATCTGGCGCAGCGGAGCTTCGATCGCCTTCAGCACGATCTGGATACCGGCGTCCTGTTCGGCATTGCTGCCCTTCAGGTTGCTCAGGTTGCCACGGGCGCGCAGCAGGGCCACGCCGCCGCCAGGAACGATGCCTTCTTCAACGGCGGCACGGGTCGCGTGCAGCGCGTCTTCGACGCGGGCCTTCTTTTCCTTCATTTCGACTTCGGTCGCGGCACCGACCTTGATCACGGCCACGCCGCCGGCCAGCTTGGCCACGCGTTCCTGCAGCTTTTCGCGGTCGTAGTCGCTGGTCGCTTCTTCGATCTGCTTGCGGATCTGGTCGACACGCGCCTTGATGGCGGCTTCCTGGCCGGCACCGTCGATCAGCGTGGTGTTTTCCTTGCCGATTTCGACGCGCTTGGCCTGGCCCAGCTGTTCCAGCGTGGCCTTTTCCAGCGTCAGGCCGACTTCTTCGGCGATCACGGTGCCGCCGGTCAGGATGGCGATGTCTTCCAGCATGGCCTTGCGACGGTCGCCGAAGCCCGGTGCCTTGACGGCCACGGTCTTCAGGATGCCGCGGATGTTGTTGACCACCAGGGTAGCCAGCGCTTCACCATCGACGTCTTCAGCGATGATCAGCAGCGGACGGCCCGACTTGGCCACCTGTTCCAGCACCGGCAGCAGGTCGCGGATGTTCGAGATCTTCTTGTCGAACAGCAGCACGAACGGGTTGTCGAGCTGGGCGATCTGTTTTTCCGGCTGGTTGATGAAGTACGGGCTCAGGTAGCCGCGGTCGAACTGCATGCCTTCGACCACGTCGAGTTCGTCTTCCAGGCCCGAGCCGTCTTCAACGGTGATCACGCCTTCCTTGCCGACCTTTTCCATCGCGGCGGCGATCTTTTCACCGATCACGCTGTCGCTGTTGGCCGAAATCGCGCCGACCTGGGCGATTTCCTTGCCGGTCGCGCACGGCTTGGAGATTTTTTTCAGTTCTTCAACGATGGCGATGACCGCCTTGTCGATGCCGCGCTTCAGGTCCATCGGGTTCATGCCGGCGGCAACGTACTTCATGCCTTCCTGCACGACGGCCTGGGCCAGCACGGTCGCGGTGGTGGTGCCGTCACCGGCAACGTCGTTGGTCTTGGAAGCCACTTCCTTGACCATTTGCGCGCCCATGTTTTCGAAGCGGTCCTTCAGTTCGATTTCCTTGGCGACCGACACACCGTCCTTGGTGATGGTCGGCGAGCCGAAGCTGCGCTCCAGCACCACATTGCGGCCCTTCGGGCCCAGGGTCACCTTGACGGCGTCAGCCAGCACGTTGACACCAATGACCATCTTGGCACGAGCGGAATCACCGAATTTTACGTCTTTTGCAGCCATGTTCTTTTACTCCAGGAAATTGGATCGGGACAACGGGACGGGACCGGGTCGATTACTCGACGATGCCCATCACGTCTTCTTCGCGCATCACCAGCAGCTCTTCGCCGTCAACCTTGACGGTCTGGCCGGCGTACTTGCCGAAGATGACCTTGTCGCCCTTCTTGAGCTCCAGCGGACGGCGTTCGCCGTTTTCCAGAATCTTGCCATTGCCGGCGGCGACGACTTCACCCATGTCCGGCTTTTCTGCCGCGTTGCCCGGCAACACGATGCCCGAAGCGGTTTTCTCTTCGGCTTCGAGGCGTTTGATCACAACACGGTCATGCAGGGGGCGGATTACCATGGAAAAACTCTCCTGTACTCGAGTAGTTATCTGAAACAATCAGAAAACACTAAAAAAATCAGCGATTTGGCACGAGCGACTGGCACTCGTCCGTTGCGAGTGCCAATGGTATGGGCGAGGAAAGGGCTTTTCAAGGGTTGGCGGGCAAAAAAATTGCGGCGAACGGCCGCCGCACTGCGCTACCAGCTCATGTGCATGACGAGTTCGGCACGGCGGGCACCGCCGTGGCCGCCCGGTGCACCCTGCCAGTCCAGGCTGCCGCGCACGCTGGTTTGTTTGCCCAGCCGGATGTCCAGACCGGCCCCGGCATCGGCCAGCATGCCGCGCATGCCGGTCCGGAACGGAAGATAGCCGTTGTCGGAAGAGAAGGATGCGCCCGGCCTGGCGGCGGACTCCCGGCCCAGCCCGGCACGAACCCAGACCGATGACGACGGCGATGCCGCATGCTCGCCGAGCAGACCGACCCGGGTCTGCAGCGACTCCATCCCGCCGAAGCGGACCTGGGCCGCACCATCGGACGCCGCGTCCAGCCGGATGCGCTGGTAGCTCAGCCGGACCTGAGGCGTCAGCCGCCAGGACGGGTCGACCCGCAGCGGGAAGCCGGCCTCCAGTGACACTGCGCCGCCATGGCCGCGGCTGTGCAGCGGCCGCACCTGGGCGGAGACGGAACGCACGCGGTATTGACTGGCCTGGGCCACGGCATCGACATAGGCCCCGCTGTCGGCCTGCCAGTTCCAGTAGCCGCCCAGCGTGCGCCCGTCGAGCTGGTCATGGCCGGCACGACGACCGTCATCGTGATCGACGGTGGCGCTGGCCTGGCCGATGGCCAGATACAACCCGCCACGCAGCACCGAGCCGTCCCGCCCATGACGGAGCAGCAGGTCATGACCAGCCTGCAGTGCCTGCAACTCGCTCGCATACCGCGGCCCGTTCGCCAGTATGCCGCCGCCATCGTAGTGGCCCGCCTCGTTGATCGCCCGCCCCCAGGCCGCCGGCAACGGCCGGGTGGTGGCCAGATTCGTCGCCCGGACCTCGCGCGTCGCCAGCATCGTCTGGCCATAGGCCAGCGCCATGGCCGGCACGACGGCATACAGCGAGGTTTCACCGCGGTAGTCGGGTCTTTTGCCATCATCCGGCGTATCCGCCTCATCGCTGCGCTCCGAACGCAGATACCAGTTGTCCGCCGTACCGGCCCCCTGGCCGCCGCGATACAGGCGGTAGGCGTACGGACCGGCCAGTACCGGCGCGTCGAGCCGGAACGCCTGGGCCCCGGTTTGCCCCCCGTTGCCGGTTTCGATCAGCAGGATGCCATCGCCCCGGGTCTGGGCACCGGCACCACCGACATTGACTACCTGCAGTGCGGTCTCGCCACTGGCGCGACCGCCATCCAGCAGTACGCGGTCAGCCGGCGAATCATCGCCGTCCAGCCGGGCATGAACCCGCAGCCAGGCAGAGCCGGTGCCACGGTAGTCACCTTGCAGCACCAGCGCATTGCCGACACCGGCACCGCCGAGCAGGATGCCGCCCCGGTTGTCCAGCGCCCCGCGGATTTCCAGTCTGCCGGTCCCGGACAGCCGCGTCGCAGCGTCAGCCACCACCAGATAGCCGTCGTTGCCGACATCGCCGACCACGACGCCGTAGCCACCCAGCACCGCCCCGCCGGCAACCGTGACCGGGCCGCCGCCCCCCAGCGTCGCGGCGGCATTGTCCAGCAGCAGTCCGCCGCCCTCGATGCGGGTACCGCCACGGTGATCGAGCCCCTGCCCGGCCAGCACGACACCGCTGCCGCGCTTAACCAGTTCGCCGGCCCCGGTCAGCGCATTCAGCAGCCGTCCCTCACCGGCAACGTCGAGAAGCAGCACACCCTCATCCGTCACACTGGCGCTGCCGAGCTGTCGCGTGTCGGTCACGGTCAGCCGGCTGTCGGCATCGATGTCGAAGCGACCGGCAAAGCCGTCATTGGCGCCGGACAGCGTCAGGCCGCTCTGCACCAGTTGCACATCCCCCCGGCCATCCAGCGCATTGGACAGCACGCCATTTGCCGCGTCGAAGCGCAGCGTGCCATCGTTGAAAATGCCGCCGCGTCCCAGCCCGCCGACATCGTCCACGACTGCGCTGGCGCCTGCCGCGATCTGCGTCGTTACCGCCAGCGCAGGATTGGCACCCTCCAGCCGCAGCTCGCCACCGGTCAGGGTCAGCAGGCCGCTGCCGGACAGCGTGCCGGCCGCGATGCGGCCGCCATTGCCGATACTCAGCCCGCCGCCGTCGAACGCCACGCGCGACCCGGTCCGGGCTTCGAGGCGGCCCGAGCCCCAGGGCGGCAGTACCGCCAGCTGGCCGCCGGACAGCTGCAGATCGCCATCAATCAGCAATTCCCCCACGCCCTGCACATGCCCGTTGGCTGCAACGGTCGCCCCGGCATCGATGCGCAGCTGCGAGGTCTGTCCGAGCACATTGTCGTTGCCCAGTACCAGTGTCTTGCCGGAGACCTGCGTGGTGCCGGTGTAAGTGTTGGCCGCATTGTTCAGGGTAATGCTGCCGGCAGCCTCGATCAGCAGATTGCCGCTGCCGGTCAGCCTGGCATCCAGCGTCGAACCCGCCAGGGTGCCGTCGTCCCCGGTCAGGTGCAGCAGCTGGCCGGCCTGTATGTCGAGCCGGTGCAGGCCGTAGCCGACATACAGCCCGTCGTTGCCGGCACCGGTACCCAGATAAAAGCCATAGTCGCCAACGGCAACGGCCAGTCCGTGCTGCTCGATGCCGATCTGTCGTTCCGTTCCCAGCACCGTGCCATTCTGGTCGATCAGCGCCAGCAGGCTGGCGCTGCCGGTGATGCCGGTCGTACTGATCAGCCGGCTGACGATGGTATCGTCCTGGCGCAGCAGGGTCGGCGCCCGGCCATCCCATGCTTCGCCCGGCGTGTAGTGGTCGGGCACATAGGCCTGCACGCTGCCGCCCTGCAGGTCCAGCCGGCCGGTGGAGATCTCGCTGATGATGGTGGCCGGTGCCTCGGTCGGCAGTACCAGCGCACCGCCGGCAATGGACAGCTGTCCCAGCGCCAGCCGGTCATTGTCGACGGTGGTGGTATTGCCGCTTTCCAGCCGCAGTGTCGCCCGGGCCAGTTGCGCCGCCTGGTCGCCGTCCAGGTTGAACTGGCTGCGGCCCAGCGCCAGCGTGCCGGCAAATGCGGACCCCGCCCCGCTTCCCAGCCGGAAATCCGCAGACGGCGTTCCCAGGTCAACCCGTACCGTGCCGCTCCCCGTCAGTGCCCGGTCAAAGGTCCACGCCTGCGGCGTCGCGGCGAAATCGAGCAGGTAGACGGCGCCGGCTGCGACCGATACCGAATCACCGCTGATGGCACGGGCCGAATCCAGCCGCAATGTGCCAGCCTCGACCCGGGTCGGCCCGCGATAGCTGTTCGCGCCATTGAGGGTCAGCATGCCGCTGCCGGACTGGGTGAGCCCGCCATCGCCACTGATCGAGCGGGAAAAAGCCGTGTCATCGGCGCGGTCAAATACCAGTTCGCCATTGTCGATGATCGACCCATTGAACGAACCACTGGCGGCCCCCTCACCGATCCGCAGTGTGGCCCCCTGCGCAATCGTGGCCCCGCCCCGGCTGTCGACGGTGCCGCCGAGGGTCAGCCGTCCCTGCCGGACCGACAGGGTGTCGGCGGCGGTGCCGATCAGTGCCACATCGCCGCTGAGCGTCCAGTCGTCGCCGGCCATGGTCAGGGAACGGAATCCGTCACCGGCGCCCGCGCCCACGAAGCGGCTGTCTTCGACCGCGCTGCCCAGCAGTGTCAGCGTATTGTTGCTGCCGGCACTGAGCACATCGCCGTCCAGCACCGAACCACTGTCCAGTTCGAGCACATTGCCGGCGCCCCCCAGCCGGATCGCAGTGCCTGCCTCGCCGCGGATCCGGCCACGATTGCGTATCCGGTTGCCCGACGTCTGCAGGTCGATGCCGGTCTGTCCGCTGATGCTTGCACCAGGTCCGTTGTCGATGGTTGCCACGGCACCGCCGGTCACGCGCAGCCCTGCCGACCGGGTGCCGGCCAGCGAGCCGGTATTGCTGACCGTCGCCTGCGAGCCCGTGATGAGCAGCCCGGTGGCGCCACGAACCGATCCGGTATTGCGGACCGTGGCATGCCCCTGAGTGCCCCCTTCGACGAAGATGCCATCGCTGGTCGTACCGCCTGCGTCCACCGTACCTGACTGCGTGACATCCACGGTGCCGGCATTGATCGTCCGCGCCTCGATGCCATTGGCCAGCGCCGTCTGCACCGTCCCGCGGTTGGTCACCGAGACATCACCGCCCCGAAGGCTTTGCGCATACAGGCCGCGAGCCGTCGCGCCCCGGGTACTGACGCTGCCGGTGGATACCACGGTGGCGTTATTGTTCACCTGGACGAAAAGGGCACGCGCATCGGCGCCAAAGGTCGTGATATTGCCGTAGTTAAGCACCGTACCGGATGCATTCCCGCTCGTGCCACGAATGGAAATACCCCGCGCATTCGCCTGCCGGGTCGTAATGCTCGCCCCGGCTTCGACCAGAATGCGTGCCGATCCGGCAGGGGTAAAGCCACTGCTGCTGACTCCGATACCCACCGTATAGGGGCCGATACTCTCCGCTGCACCACTGGTATCAACAGCCACCCGCCCCGTCAGCGTCAGACTGATATCCGCTCCACTGTAGCCAATGCCGTTCGCGTACGGGTTTTTCTGCCCGGCACTGCTGCCAGAGCCATTGCAACTGACGGTCAGACCGGTACCGCATTCATTGATGGCCCAGGCCGGGCCGGCAACCGTCCACAGCATTGCCGTGCCGACCAGCCAGCCCCTGCCGGTCGAAAGAGAAACCTGCACAGAATGAGCGTAAACCACACGATTCTCGATAAAAAAGACATCTTGCGGGTACCACAAGAAAATGGCATCGCCTGCAACCATGATTGGCGAAACAGGTAAACAGGGCAGATATTGCCCTGACCTGGCGCATATCGGCAGGTTGCTCTTTTTTCATGAGAAAGGAAGGGAGAATACTGATTTCGTGCTCTCCCTTCATCGAACAGACAATAAAAACCTTCTATTTGATATTATTTTTTATTCAATAACGATTTAAAAACCGCCGCATCAAAAAAAGATTTTCATATATTCCAGACCAGGATCACGCCGATCAATACCGGTGCAAACAGCCGACACATCCAGCGCATTGCCACCGTCATTCCGGCGGGCAGCTCGAGCTCGTCGCGCAGCGTCGGCCAGATTTTCCAGCCGGCAAACAGCGCGGTGCCGATACCGCCGAGCGGCAGCAGGATATTGCTGGCGCCATAGTCCATCAGTTCGAACACATTGCGGTCGAACCACTTGTAGTCGGCCAGCAGACCGAACGACAGCGACGCGGGGATACCGGCGGCAAACACCAGGGCGGACACCACCAGGGAAGCGCGACGGCGCGACACACCCCAGTCGTCGATCGGCAGCACCACGATCAGCTCCAGCAGCGAAACCGACGAGGTCAGTGCGGCGAACAGCAGCAGGGCGAAGAACGCCAGGGCAAAGCCCTGACCGAACGGCAGGTGGTTGAACACGATCGGCATGGTCATGTAGGTCAGGCCGGGCCCGGCGGCGGCATCGAGGCCGAAGGCGGCGATGGCCGGGAAAATCATCAGCCCGGCCAGGATCGATGTCAGCGTGGTCAGCCCGGTCACCCACAGCGCCGCCCCGGTCAGCTTGACGTCGCGTCCCAGGTAAGAGCCGTAGGCGAGCATGCAGCCGGCGCCGACCGACAGCGAAAAAAAGGCCAGCCCCAGCGCGTCGACCAGCATGGCCGGCGTAACGCGGGAAAAGTCGGGCGCCAGGAACATCGCCACCCCGGCCGATGCGCCCGGCAGGGTCAGCGAACGGACGATCAGCACCAGCATCAGCAGGAACAGCGCCGGCATCATGATCTTGCCGGCCCGCTCGATGCCTTTCTGGATGCCGGACATCACCACCACCAGCGTCAGCAGGACAAACAGCGCCAGGGTCAGCAGCGGCTCGACCGGGCTGGACACATACTGGCCGAACAGGGCGGCCAGCGCCTCGGGCGAATCGCTCATGACCCGACCGTCGATCGCACGCCACAGGTAGCCGAGCGTCCAGCCGCCGACCACGCAGTAGAACGACAGCACCAGAAAGCCGCACAGCACGCCGGCGTAGCCGACCAGCGGCCAGCCACCGCCGCCCAGCTTGCGCAGCGCGCTGACGGCGCCGCAGCCGGCGGCGCGACCGATGGCGATTTCGGCCAGCAGCAGCGTCAGGCCAAGGGTGAAGGTAATGGCGACAAAGATGGCGAGGAAGGCGCCGCCACCATTCATGGCGGTCACATACGGAAACTTCCAGATCGAGCCGAGGCCAACGGTCGCACCGGCCGATGCGAGGATGAATCCGACCCTGGATCCCCATTGCGAGCGGGACATTGCATTCTCCTTTTGAGTGGGAATGCCGCCGCCAGGGACAGGCAGGAATGACAAGGCCGCCCTGTGCGGCGGCCTGTCGTAAGCAAAGAAATACCCGACGCCGCCCTTGTCAGGCGCGCCACCATCCGGCGAGAAAAACGGCTGTCATCGAAATATTCATATGTGGCGCCACCATGCCTTGCCCGGCGCCTCCGCGTCAAGCATTCTGTCCTGTCCCCACCGTGGCGACTGACCGGCACGGCCCCCGATCCCCGACCCGAAGCGAGGCTCCATGAACCTGAACCGCATGATCAGTACCGTCGAGATGCACACCGGCGGCGAACCGTTCCGCATCGTCACCAGCGGCCTGCCGAAGCTGCCGGGTGCGACCATTGTCGAACGGCGCGCCTGGGCCAGGGACCATATCGACGCGCTGCGCACCGCCCTGATTTTCGAGCCGCGCGGTCATGCCGACATGTACGCCGGTTTCCTGACCGACCCGGTCAGCGACAGTGCCGATTTCGGCGTGATCTTCGTTCACAACGAGGGCTACAGCGATCACTGCGGCCACGGCACCATCGCGCTGGCCACCGCCGCCGTGGCGCTGGGCTGGGTCGAGCGCACCGAGCCGGAAACCCGGGTCGGCATCGATGCGCCGTGCGGTTTCATCGAGGCTTTCGTCGAGTGGGATGGCGAGCGGGCCGGCGCGACGCGCTTCGTCAACGTGCCGTCGTTCCTGTATCTGCGCGATGTCGAAGTCGACACGCCGTCGTTTGGCCGCGTGCGCGGCGACATCGCCTTTGGCGGCGCATTCTATTTCTATACCCCGGGCGAACCGCACCAGTTGCAGATCCGCGAACACGAGGCCGAACGGCTGATCCGCTTCGGCGCCGAGGTCAAGGCGGCGGCCAACCGGGCGTTTCCGGTGGTCCATCCGCTGATTCCGGAAATCAACCATATCTACGGCACCATTGTCGACAACACACCGCGTCACGCCGGTTCGACCCAGGCCAACTGCTGCATCTTCGCCGACCGCGAAGTCGACCGTTCACCGACCGGCTCCGGCACCGCCGGCCGCGCGGCACAGTTGCATGCCCGCGGCCTGCTGACCGCGGACGACACCCTGGTCAACGAATCCATCATCGGCACCCGGATGCAGGCCCGCATCCTGCGCGAAACCCGGGTCGGCGATATCGACGCGGTCATCCCCGAAATCAGCGGCCAGGCCCATCTGTGCGGCTTTGCCAACTGGGTCATCGATCCGCACGATCCGCTGACCCATGGTTTTCTCGTTCGCTGACCCCTTTCCCGGAGACCCGGACCATGTCCCCATCCGCCCCGCCCCGCGTATTTGACGCCACCGCAACGGCCGGCCTGCTGCCGTATCCACAGCTGGTCGACGCACTGGAACAGGCCTGCCGCGACTATGCCGCCGGCCGTATCGACTGCCCGGAGCGCCAGGTCGTACCACTGCCGCAACACGGCGTGATGCTGTCGATGCCGGCCGTGGCCGAACGCCTCGCCATTCACAAACTGGTCAATATCACCCCGGCCAACCGCGAGCGCGGCTTGCCGACCCTGCACGGCCAGGTGTCCGCCTACGACAGCGTGACCGGCCAGTTGCTGCTGATCCTGGATGGCCCGACCGTGACCGGCCGCCGTACCGCCGCCATCTCGCTGCTCGGCCTGCGCGCGCTGCTGCCGCAGGCGCCGACGGCCGTGCTGCTGATCGGCACAGGTACCCAGGCGAAGAATCATGCCGAAGCGCTGGCCGCGCTGTATCCGGGCATCACGCTGTATGTGCGCGGCTCGGCCCCGGGCCGCGACGAGGCATTCCGCCGCGAACTGGCGACGCTGGACGCCGACCTGCGAGCGGCGCCGGAACAGACGCCGGCAGTCGATGCCGTCATCACCCTGACCACCAGCCGCACGCCGGTCTACCACGATGCCGCCCGTGCCGGCCGGCTGGTGATCGGCGTCGGCGCCTTCCAGCCGACGGCGGCGGAAATCGCGGCGGACACCATTGCCGCCAGCCGGCTGTTCGTCGACGATCCGGCCGGCGCCCGCCACGAGGCCGGCGACCTGATTCTGGCCGGAGTCGACTGGGAGCGGGTCGAGCCGCTGGTGTCGGCGCTGGACCGGCGGCCGGACGACGGCCGGCCCATCGTCTGCAAGACGGTCGGCTGCGCCGCCTGGGACCTGGCGGCGGCCGGGCTGGCGTTGTCGAGGCTGGCTACCTGACCACGACCGGCGCGAAGTCCTGGCGGCCGAACGGACTGACCCGGTAGCCGCCGACTTCGCGCCGGACCAGCACCGTTGCGGTCGGATGGGCCAGCGGCACCCACAGTGCCTGGTCATGAATCCACTTCTGTGCCGCCACGTACTGCCGGGTGCGCTCGACCACATTGGCGGTACGCTTGCCGGCCTCGATCTGGCGATCGAGCGTCGGCGAGCAGTAGCGGGCGAAATTGGTGCCGGAGGTCACGGCCGCACAACTGAACTGCGGGGTCAGGAAATTGTCCGGGTCGCCATTGTCGCCGGCCCAGCCCATGAACAGCAGATCATGCTCGCCGGCCTTGCCACGCTTGATCAGCTCGCCCCATTCGATGACCTTGATCGAGGCGCGAATGCCGACGCGGGCCAGATCGGCCTGCAGCAGCTCGGCACCGGCGCGCGGGTTCGGGTTCAGCGTACTGCCGGACGGACGGGTCCAGATCGTGGTCTCGAAGCCCTTCGCCAGCCCGGCCTCGGCCAGCAGCGCCCGCGCGCGTGCCGGGTCGTGCGGCCACGGTCTGACGTCGCGGGCATAGCTCCAGGTATTCGGCGGGTAGATCTGGGTCGCGGCCACGGCCGTGCCGCCGAACACGCTGTTCAGATAGGCTGTGCGGTCGAAAGCCAGGTTGATTGCCTGGCGCACCTTCGGATTGTCCAGCGGCTTGTGCTGGCTGTTCAGTGCCACGAACGCGGTCATGAAGGCCGGCACCGACAGCGCCTGCAGCGCCGGATTGCCACGGATGCCGGCCACATCCTGCGGCTTCGGCGACAGCGCGATCTGGCATTCGCCGGCACGCAGCTTCTGCAGCCGCACGGTGGCATCGGGCACGATGCTGAACAGCAGCCGTTCGACCTTCGGCTTGCCACCGAAATAGTCCGGATTGGCGACGTAGCGAACGGCCGCATCCTTCTGGTAGGCCCTGAACACGAACGGCCCGGTGCCGATTGGCTGGCTGTTCAGCAGCGCCGGCTTGCCGGCCGCCATCAGCTTGTCCATGTACTCGGCCGAGTAGATCGACGCAAAGCCCATGGTCAGCATCGGCAGGAAGGTCGCGTCGGCCTCGTTCAGGGTAAAGCGGACGGTCTGGTCGTCGATCCGGTCCACGGCGCGCACCAGCTTCGGCAACTGCATCGACTGCGCATGCGGGAAGCCGTTGACGGCGATCCGGTGCCACGGATGGTCCGGCTTAAGCATGCGCTCGAAGCTCTGCACCACGTCGTCGGCGTTCAGCTTGCGCCCCGGCCTGAAGTAGTCGGTGGCATGGAACGCCACGTTGCGGCGCAGGGTAAAGGTATAGCTCAGGCCATCCGCGCTGACGGTCCAGCGTTCGGCCAGCCCCGGCACCACCTTGCCGGCGCGGGCATCGAACTCGACCAGCCGGTTCATCAGCACATCGGCCGAGGCGTTGGTGGTCACCAGCGAGTTGTACTGGACAACGTCGAAGCCTTCCGGGCTGGCGTCGGTGCAGACAGTCAGCGGCTTCGCCATGGCCAGCGCCGGCAGGAGCAGCAACAGCGGGATCGGGAGCGATAGTTTCATCAAGGGGGTCCGTCAGTGTTTCAGTCCGATAGTCCCTTTATATCGCATCGTCCCGCCAGGCTGCAGCATCGATATGCCACTTGCGAATAACCGGAAACGCTATAGCCGGCTACCAGCGGATCATTCGGCGATAAAACTCGCGTCGGTTTCCAGCGCCTCGCCCTGCTTCGGCACCAGGCGGAAACGGAACGGATGACTGCCGCGCGGCAGGTCGGCGGTATCGGCGCGCACCCAGGCGTAGACCGTCGCATCCCCGTTCGCCTCGACCCGGATTTTCTCCGGCCGGGTGCTGACGCTGGCGGACGGCAGGCCTTCCACCTCGACCCGGTAATCCTGTGCGCTTTCGCCGTAGTTCATCACCCGCAGCGTAAAGCCGTTTTCCAGCAGGCCGTCGTCGGTTTCCCGGCTCAGGAAGGCGCGGTCGCGCAGGACGTTGAACTTGTACGGCTGGTGCTGCCACAGGCCGACGCCCATGGCCCCGATCACGGTGGCCATCAGCACGGCGTAGACCACCATCCGTGGCCGGAACAGGGTCTTCCAGCCAAACAGCCGGCCGACGCCGCGCGCCATGGCATTCTGCGAGGTAAAGCGGATCAGCCCGCGCGGCGCGCCGATCTTGTCCATCACCGTGTCGCAGGCGTCGATACAGGCGGCACAGCCGATGCACTCGTACTGCAGCCCCTCGCGAATATCGATGCCGGTCGGGCACACCTGCACGCAGATACTGCAGTCGACACAGTCGCCACGCGGCTTGTCGCCCTGCTTGCGCGAACCGCGCGGTTCGCCGCGCACCGGATCATAGGAGATGATCAGCGTGTCATCATCGAACATCGCGCCCTGGAAGCGCGCATACGGGCACATGTGCTTGCACACCTGCTCACGCAGCAGACCGGCCAGCACATAGGTGAACACGGCATAGAACAGCAGCCAGAACTGGGTCCAGCCCCCCAGCGCAAACCACGAGCCGCTGGTGGCAATGTCCTGAATCGGCGTGAAATAGCCGACAAAGGTCGCACCGGTCAGCAGCGCAAACCCCATCATCAGGCCGTGCGACAGGCCCTTGCGCCACAGCGTGTTCCACGCGCGCGGCGCCGCATCCAGCCGCATCCGCGCCGGGCGGTCGCCCTGCACTGCACGCTCGATCCACAGCATGATCTCGGTGTAGACCGTCTGCGGACAGGCGTTGCCGCACCACAGTCGCCCGGCCAGTGCCGTCCAGCCGAACAGGCCCAGGGCGCTGACGATCAGCAAGCCGGCCAGGTAGACCAGATCCTGCGGGCCGAGAATCAGGCCGAACAGATAGAAGCGTTCGTGGTCAATATCGAGCAGCACGGCCTGACGGCCATTCCACTGCAGCCACGGCAGGCCGAAGAACACGGCCTGGGTGATCAGTACGGTCAGCACGCGAATGGTGTTGAAACGACCGCGCGTCAGGCGCGGATAGATCTTGTTGCGCGCATCGCGGGCCGCTTTGGCACTGACGCGATGCAGGGGTTGGACGGTGGTCGACATGACGGCTCCGGGCGGAATGGGAGAACGTCGCGCAGGCTATACCCCGTCTCTGGTATCAGGAACACACAGGTTTTTGCATTTTCAATGCATACAGATGCGACAATGCCACCCGGATGCGATGTTCCACGGTAAAGCCCCCATGCCACCAGAAGCCACAGCCCCCGTACGCAAGTTCCGACTGCTGACCGATACCCTGATCCATGCCATGCGCAGCGGGGCGATGAAACCCGGCGACCGCCTGCCATCGGTGCGCGCGCTATGCCGTATCCACCAGCTCAGCACCAGTACCGTGCGCCGCGTACTGGAGGACCTGGAAGCGGCCGGCCTGATCGAGGCGCAGCCGCGACGCGGCTATTTCGTTCTCGAACCGCGCATGCCGTCGCCGTCGCCGTCCGCGTCCCGGCCACAGAAGGTCGCGGTCGCACCGCTGGCGCTGCGCCTGTTCGACGCGCTGCGCGACAGCCATATCGCACCGTTCGGCTCGCCGTTCATCGAACCGGCCTGGCTTGATCTCGACCGGGTCAACTACCACCTGCGCCAGGCCGCCCGGCGCTTCTCGCCCGAGCGCGGGCTGCGCGACCTGCCGCCCGGCAGTGACGCGCTGCGCCAGCAGATCGCCCGCCGCGCCCTGCATCAGGGGGTCACGCTGGACTGGGAGGAAACCGTCATCACCTGCGGCGCCATGGAGGCACTGAACCTGGCCCTGCGCGCCGTGGCCCGCCCCGGCGACGTGATCGCGGTCGAATCACCCACTTTCTACGGTCTGCTGCACGCCATCGAAAACAACGGCATGCAGGCGCTGGAGATCCGCACCGACCCGGCACGCGGCATCGACCTCGACGAACTGGATGCCGCCATCCCGCGCCACAACGTCGCTGCCTGCCTGCTGATGCCCTCGCTGCAGAATCCGCTGGGGTTCGTCATGCGTGAAGCCGACAAGCAGCGGCTGATCGACATCCTCGAACGCCACCGGATCCCGCTGATCGAGGACGACGCCTATCGCGAGCTGGCGTTCTCCGACGTGCCGTACCGGCCGGTCAAGCATTACGACCGCAGCGGCCGGGTGCTGTACTGCTCGACGTTCTCGAAGGCATTCTCGCCGGGACCGCGCATCGGCTGGCTCGCTGCCGGCCGTTACTACCGCGAGACGCTGCTGCTGAAGCTGATGGGCACGCTGGCCACGCCGATTCCGAACCAGATGGCGGTCGCCAGCTATCTGCAGCATGAAAAGCCGGACCGGCGCCTGGCCCAGCTGCGCCGCCGCCTGTCCGGCCAGCTGGCGCGGCTGGCCGACGAGGTCGAACGGCACTTCCCGCCCGGCACCCGCGTGTCACGCCCCGCCGGCGGCTACGTACTGTGGGCCGCCCTGCCGGACAACGTCGATACCCTGGCCGCCTACGACGCCACCATTGCCGACGGCATGAGCTACGTACCCGGCACGATCTTTTCCCCGTCCGGCCGCTTCGGCCACTGCCTGCGCCTGAACGGCGGCTTCGACTTCGACCGCGATGCGCTGGCCCGCCTGGCCCGGCTGGGGCGGCGGCTGACAACGGGCTGAGCGCCAGGGCAGTGCGCGCCCGCTTGCCGTTACGGGTGTTGCGCCGCCCAGCGCAGCGCCCGGGCCAGCAGTTCGTCACTGGCGGCGGACAGCGCCGCCACGCCGGCGGCCGCGTCGGCACCAGCCGGCTTTTCCACGCTCAGCCGCGTGCTGTCGACCAGGCGGCCGTCGCGACCGTCACGCAGGCTCAGTGACGCGTCGACGCGGCCGACGCTGTCGGTCGGCGACGAGAACACCTGGCTGAAGTCGTTCAGGCGGATATCGAGAGTCCGCATCCCGGCCTGCGGTGCCGGATCGATGCGCTCTCCGACCAGGTTCGGCACCGCCGACGCCCAGGCACTGCCGGCATAGCGGTAGAGGCGGTGCGGATCGCGATAGGCCAGCCGGTAGTACATGTCGCGGCCGTCCAGCCAGCTTGCCGCCGAGACGGTGACACTCAGCGGCGCGCGCGCCATGCTCCGGGTGTCCAGGGTAAAGCGCGCCGGCCGGGCGACCGGTGCCAGTGCGCAGGCACTCAGGGCCAGCGCGGTCGCGAGGATGAGGAGGGTGGGCAGCCGTTTCATTGATGAGGGTCCTTTTCCCCGGCAAATCCCGGCTCGCCCGGGCCCGGCGGCTCGCTGGCCGCACCGCGCAACAGCTGCTGCGGATCACGCCGCTGCGACTCGATCAGCCGATCGAGCGAGGCGCTGGTCCGCCGCAGTTCATCTACCGCCCGCCGCACTTCCGGCAGCACGCCACGGTCGGTGCGCTCGCCGAGCGCACCGAGACGATCGGCGGCCTGACTGACCGAGCGGGCAGCATCGACCACACTCTGGTCGATGCGGGCCAGGCTGCCACGGCTCTGCTCGCTCAGCGCCTGCAGGCTCTGCATCAGCGCACGGCTGTCGCGCAGCGCGGCACGGGCGTCCTTGCCCAGCGCCGGCAATTCGCGACTGCTGCGGTCGAGATTGGCCAGCAGCGAGGCAATATGTTCGCGGTTGTCCGCATTCAGAATGTCGTTGACGTGCGCGGCCAGCCTGCGCACTTCAAGCATGGTTTCCGGAATCAGCAGGCCGACTTCCTGCAGCATGGAGGGCGCGACCTCGATCACGTCGCGCTCCGGGTCGAAGGCCGGCCCGCCGCCGTCATCGATCAGTTCGACGAAGGACAGCCCGGTCACGCCCTGGGTGCCGAGCTTGGCGTGCAGCTTGCGGCTGAAATGCAGGCCGGGGTCGATCTTGGCAGTCATGCGCACCTTTTGCATGTCGACCGGATCGATGCGCATGCTGGTCAGCCGCCCGACCTGCAGTCCGCGCAGCAGCACCGGCGCTTCCGGCCGCAGCCCGGCGACCGACTGGCTGGCGACCAGCTGGTAGTCGACCGGCCGCGTACCGCCGCCGCTCATCCACACCACCATGGCGACCAGCAGCGCCAGCAGCGTCAGGGTGAATACCCCGGTCCACAGGGCCAGGCTCTTGCTTTCCATCAGGATTCTCCGGCGGCGTCCCGACCGCTGGCGGCGGGAGGATTCCCGCCGGCGGTCGTGGCGAATTCCGCCCCGAAATAGGATTGAATGAACGGGTGCTGCACCTGGCAGATCTGCGCCAGCGTACCGATGGCGACCAGTTTCCGGTCGGCCAGCACGGCGACCCGGTCGACCAGCCGGCGCATGCGCGCCAGGTCATGGGTCACCATGACGGCGGTCAGCTGATGGCGCTGGCGGGTTTCCAGGATCAGGTCGACGAAGCTCTGCGCCGACAGCGGGTCGAGGCCCGAGGTCGGCTCGTCGAGGAACAGCAGTTCAGGGTCCAGTGCCAGCGAGCGCGCCAGCGCCACGCGCTTGACCATGCCGCCGGACAGCGCCGACGGCGGCTTGTGCAGGTCGGCACTGGCAATGCCGACTTCATCGAGCTTCAGCCGGGCGACCATGCTGGCCACATCGGCCGGCATCCGTGCCGCCTTCAGCGGCAGCATGACGTTTTCCAGCACGCTGAGACTGCCGAACAGCGCGCCGAACTGGAACACCACGCCGAGACGGCGACGCAGCGCACGCTGGCGCATGAACGACATCTGGCCGGGGCGCTCGCCGAGTACGGTCACGCTGCCGGCGGCCGGTTCGGTCAGGCCGATCATGTGCTGCAGCAGCGTGGTCTTGCCGCTGCCGGAACCGCCGACCAGCGCCAGCACCTCGCCGGTCGCGACCTGCAGCGAAATGTCGTCGTGAATGACCCGCCCGCCAAGCACGGTATGGATATGGGACAGCTGGATGGCGATCGGCACGGTCACTGGACCTGGAACGGAGAGAACAGGATGGCGAACACGGCATCGGCCAGGATCACCAGCGTGATGGACACCACCACCGCACGGGTGGTGGCCGCACCGAGGCTTTCGCTGTTCGGCGCGACGCTGAGCCCGTTGCGGCAGGCCACCAGACCGATCAGCGCCCCGAACACCAGTGACTTGCCCAGCCCGAGATACAGATGCTTGACGGCGACGGCGGTCGGAAAGCGGTCGATGAACACCGCCAGCGGCAGATCCAGCGATACCCATGCTGCCAGCGCGCCGCCGATCAGCGCCATCACGTCGGTCCACAGCGCCACCAGCGGCATGGCAATGATCAGTGCCACCACCCGGGGCCATACCAGACTCAGGTTCGGCGACAGGCCCATCGCCAGCATGGCATCGAGCTCCTGGCGGATTTTCATCACCCCGAGTTCGGCCGTGATCGCCGAGCCGGAGCGACCGGCGACCAGGATCGCCGCCAGCATCGGCCCCAGTTCGCGCAGGATGCCGACGCCGAGCAGATCGACTACCAGGATATTGGCGCCATAGCGGGCCAGTTGCTGCGCCGACAGATAGCTGAGCACGATGCCGATCAGAAAACCGACCAGTGCGGTGATGCCGAGCGCCTTGACCCCGACGCGGAACAGGTTGGCCGACAGGCCGCGCCACGGCATGTCGACCGGATAGCGGAGAATCCAGCCGCTGGCAATCAGCAGCTGGCCGAACAGCATGGTCACGTCGCGCAGTTGCCGGCACAGGGTCAGCATCACGTCACCGACGAAGACCGGCAGGATGCGCCAGCCGGAGGCCTGTCCGCCGGGTGGCGCCGGCAGGGGCGGCAGCGCAGCCAGCCGTGCCAGCAGGACGCGCAGCGGCTCGGCCGCCGTCACGGCCTGCGGCCAGCGCTGTCCCCACACCTGCCACAGCAGGGCGGCACCGCAACTGTCGAGGTGGCCGATGGCGTCGAGATTCCAGCCGGCGGCCTGTGCGGCCGCCTGCTCCAGCCGCTCGCGGAACCGCGCATCCGCCGCCGACAGACCACTCTGGGTCCAGTCGCCGAGCAACGTCAGCGTCCCGTCGGCGGTATCGACCTTCAGCCCGGGAGGATTCATCCGCGAGCGCCCCTTTCCATCATGCCAGTGGCACGAGTTTACAGGGTGATGCGGGTTCCCAGCACCTGCAGAAACTGCGCCAGCCATGCCGGGTGCGCCGGCCAGGCCGGCGCGGTGACCAGATTGCCGTCGGTATGGGCGCTGTCGACCGGGATCGCCTGGTAGCGACCGCCGGCCAGCGTGACCTCGGGCGCGCAGGCCGGGTAGGCCGAACACTCGCGCCCGTCCAGCACGCCGGCAGCCGCCAGCAGCTGGGCACCGTGGCAGACGGCCGCGATCGGCTTTTTGTGCGCGGCGAAGTGGCGGACGATATTCAGCACCCTGTCGTTGAGGCGCAGGTATTCGGGTGCCCGCCCGCCGGGAATCAGCAGTGCGTCGTAATCGGCGGCGTCGGTATCGGCAAAGTCGGCATTCAGCGCGAAGCGATGGCCGGGCTTCTCGCTGTAGGTCTGGGCGCCGTCGAAGTCATGGATGGCGGTCTGCACATGCTCGCCGGCCTTTTTGTCCGGGCACACCGCATGCACGATATGGCCCACCATGGTCAGCGCCTGGAACGGCACCATGGTTTCGTAGTCTTCGGCATAGTCGCCGACCAGCATCAGGATTTTCTTCGCTGCCATCGCTGTCACCTCTTCGCATCGAATCGCCCCAGCGGCGATCCACCGCGTTCAGCATAGCCCTCCGGGGCAGCCGGCGCGCGAGGATGAAAAAAAGCAGGCGCGAGGCCTGCTTCTTCGATGCGAAACACGATGGCACGGCCCGTTACCAGACCTTCAGGTAAGCAAGCATGCCTTCGGCAGCCTGGCGGCCTTCGAATACCGCCCGCACCACCAGATCGGCGCCACGGACCTGGTCACCGCCGGCGAACACCTTCGGGTTGCTGGTCTGGAACTTGTACAGCTGCTTTTCCGCCGCACGGGTGCGACCGCGCTCGTCGGTGGCAATCGATGCACCGTCGAACCACGACTGGCGCTCGGCCTGGAAGCCGAAGGCGATGATGACGTGGTCGCACTCGATGACCTGCTCGCTGCCCGATACCACTTCGGCCGAGCGGCGGCCCTTCGCGTCCGGCTCGCCAAGCCGGGTTTCCGCCAGCTTCAGCCGCAGCGACCCATCGGCAGCGGCTTCGATCGCCACCGGCTGACGGTTCCACAGGAATTCGACGCCTTCCTCGCGCGCATTGCCGACTTCGCGCCGGGAACCCGGCATATTGGCCTCGTCGCGACGATAGGCGCAGATCACCCGCTTCGCGCCCTGACGGATCGAAGTGCGGTTGCAGTCCATCGCCGTGTCGCCGCCGCCCAGCACGACCACGCGCTTGCCTTCCATGCTGACCGGCGCTTCGTCCTTCAGCGTGCCAAGGCTCTGGCGCACGTTGTTGATCAGGAACGGCAGCGCTTCCATCACGCCCGGCAGCGCCTCACCGGCAAAGCCGCCCTTCATGTACTGGTAGGCGCCCATGCCCATGAACACCGCGTCGTACTCGCCCAGCAGCGTGTCGATGCTGATGTCGCGGCCGATCTCGACGCCGAGGCGGAATTCGACGCCCATGCCTTCCATGATTTCGCGACGACGCGCGACCACGGATTTTTCCAGCTTGAACTCGGGAATGCCGAAGGTCAGCAGCCCGCCGATTTCCTCATAGCGGTCGAACACCACCGGCTTCACGCCGTTGCGCACCAGCACGTCGGCGCAGCCGAGGCCGGCCGGGCCGGCACCGATGACGGCGACCTTCCGGTCGGTCCATACCACCTTGCTCATGTCCGGACGCCAGCCGGCCTTGAACGCCTCGTCGGTAATGTACTTTTCGACCGAGCCGATGCTGACCGCGCCGAAGCCGCCCTGGTTCAGGGTACAGCTGCCTTCGCACAGGCGGTCCTGCGGGCAGACGCGACCGCAGATTTCCGGCAGCGAGTTGGTCTTGTGCGACAGCTCGGCCGCCTCGAACAATTTGCCTTCCGTCACCAGCTTCAGCCAGTTCGGGATGTAGTTGTGCACCGGGCACTCCCACTCGCAGTACGGATTGCCGCAGGACAGGCAGCGGCCAGCCTGCTCGTCCGCGTCATGCGCGTCCAGCGGTGTGTAGATTTCGATGAACTTGCGCCGGCGCAATTCGGCGGGAAGCTTCTCGCCCGGATTGCGCTGCACGTTCATGAACTGGAATACGTCACCCATGATTATGTTCCAGTGAGCCGCGCGCGAATCATTGCCCGCGCGCGGCGGATTTCCCCGGGGACGGCCGGCCCGTGGCGCGGCAGCCCCCCTCTGTGACCCGGGTCCGGGCGCGGTCCCGCGCCCGTCCCGTTTGCAGCATCAGTCTTTCAGCAGGCTTTCGAGCGTGGCCGCCTTCGGTTTCACCAGCCAGAAGTAGTCGACGTAGTCGTCGAAGTTTTCCAGCATCGCGCGACCGACCACCGATCCGGTGAATTCGACATGCCTGGCGATCTTGTCGAGCAGATAGGCACGGTACATGCCGGTCGCTTCGTTGTTGATCAGGTGAATGTCGACCAGTTCGTTGTTGTAGCGGTAGGCAAAGCGCTCATTCGGGTCGTAGACGAAGCCGAAGCCGCCGGTCATGCCGGCACCGAAGTTGTAGCCGGTTTCACCAAGCACGATGACCACGCCGCCGGTCATGTATTCGCAGCAATGGTCGCCCGCACCTTCGATGACCGCCAGCGCGCCGGAGTTGCGCACGCCGAAGCGCTCGCCGGCCATGCCGGCCGCGAACAGCTGACCACCGGTGGCGCCGTACAGGCAGGTGTTGCCGACGATGATCGACGCATTCGATGCGTAGGCGGCCTGTTTCGGCGGGTAGATGACGATGCGGCCACCGGCCATGCCCTTGCCGACGTAGTCGTTGGCATCGCCTTCGAGGTCCAGATGCAGACCGCGCGAGTTCCAGACCCCGAAGCTCTGACCGGCGGAACCGTGGAACCTGAAGGTCAGGCAGCCGTCGGGCAGGCCGTCGGCGCCGTAGCGGCGGGCAATCTCGCCCGACACCCGCGCACCGATCGAGCGGTTGATGTTGCGGATCGGATAGTCGAGCGTCAGCATCGCCTTGTGCTCGATGGCATCCATCGCGTCGACCACCATCTGCTCGGCCAGCTCACCCTTGTCGAAGCTCGGGTTCGAGTCGACCACGCAGAAGCGCGGTTCGCTGTCGGGAATGTCGCCCATCGACACCAGTTCGGACAGGTCCAGCCGCTTCTGGCGGTCGGTCCTGCCTTCGGCCAGTTCGATCAGGTCGAGGCGGCCGATCAGTTCTTCCATCGAGCGCACGCCGAGCTTCGCCATCCATTCGCGCGTTTCCTGCGCGACGAAGGTGAAGTAGTTCATGACCATTTCCGGCAGGCCGATGAAGTACTTGCTGCGCAGCTTGATTTCCTGGGTCGCCACGCCGGTGGCGCAGTTGTTCAGGTGGCAGATGCGCAGGAACTTGCAGCCCAGCGCAATCATCGGGCCGGTACCGAAGCCGAACGACTCGGCGCCGAGGATGGCGGCCTTGATCACGTCGAGGCCGGTTTTCAGGCCACCGTCGGTCTGCATCCGCACCCGGCCGCGCAGGCCGTTGGCGCGCAGCACCTGCTGGGCTTCGGTCAGGCCGAGTTCCCACGGGCTGCCGGCATACTTGACCGAGGTCAGCGGGCTGGCGCCGGTACCGCCGTCATAGCCGGAGATGGTGATCAGGTCGGCATAGGCCTTGGCCACGCCGGCGGCAATGGTGCCGACGCCGGGTTCGGCCACCAGCTTGACGCTGACCAGTGCGGTCGGGTTCACCTGCTTGAGGTCGAAGATCAGCTGGGACAGATCCTCGATCGAGTAGATGTCGTGGTGCGGCGGCGGCGAGATCAGGCTGATGCCGGGCTTGGCGCAGCGCAGGCGGGCGATCAGCGGGCTGACCTTGTCGCCCGGCAGCTGGCCACCTTCGCCGGGCTTGGCGCCCTGCGCCACCTTGATCTGCAGCACTTCGGCATTGACCAGGTAATGCGGGGTCACGCCGAAGCGGCCGGAGGCGACCTGCTTGATCTTCGACATCCGTTCGGTGCCGTAGCGGGCCGGGTCTTCGCCGCCCTCGCCGGAGTTCGAGCGGCCGCCGAGGCGGTTCATCGCCGTGGCCATCGCTTCGTGGGCTTCCGGGCTCAGCGCGCCGAGCGACATGCCGGCCGAGTCGAAGCGCTTCAGGATCGCCTCGACCGATTCGACCTGGTCGATGTCGATGGCCTGCGCCGGATCGAGCTTCAGCCCCATCAGGTCACGGAACATCGCCACCGGGCGGGTGTTGACCATGTGGGCATAGGTCTGCCATGCATCGTAGTCGGTGTTCTGCACCGCCTTCTGCAGCATCATCACCACGTCCGGGTTGTACGCGTGGTACTCCTCGCCGTGGACGTACTTCAGCAGCCCACCCTGCGACAGCGGCCGCATCGGGTTGAAGGCAAAGCGGGTCAGCGCCTGCTGGTCGGACTCGAAGTCCTCGAAGCGGGCGCCGGAGATGCGCGACGTGGTGCCGCGCAGGCACAGCTCGACCACGTCCTCGTGAACGCCGACCGCTTCGAACAGCTGCGAGCCGCGATAGCTGGCGACGGTGGAAATCCCCATCTTCGACAGCACCTTCAGCAGGCCCTTGTTGATGCCCTTGCGGTAGTGCTGCAGCGCCTCGTTGATCTTCTGGCCGACGACGACCTGGGTGTTGACCAGATCGACGATGACCTGGTACGCCAGGTACGGATAGACCCCGGTCGCGCCATAGCCGATCAGGCAGGCGATCTGGTGCGGGTCGCGCGCGGTGGCGGTCTCGACCAGGATGTTGGTGCGACAGCGCAGGCCGGTCTCGATCAGCGCATGGTGCACGGCGCCGGTGGCGAACAGGGCATGGATCGGCAGGCGGTTGTGCGCGACATTGCGGTCGGACAGCACGACAATGACCGTGCCTTCGCGCACCGCCTCGACCACGTGCCCGGTCAGGCGGCGGATCGCCGCTTCCAGGTCGATGTCCGCCGGGTCGTAGCACAGGTCGAAGGTGGTCGCCTTCAGGTTGGGGTCCGGACGGGTGGTCAGGTGAACGAATTTCTCGTGGCTCAGTACCGGGCTGCGCACTTCGAGCCGCTTCGCGTGTTCGGCGGTTTCCTCGAACATGTTGCGTTCAGGGCCGAAGACGGTGTTCAGCGACATGACCACCGCTTCGCGGATCGGGTCGATCGGCGGGTTGGTGACCTGGGCGAACTGCTGACGCAGGAAGTCGAACGGCGAGCGCACGCGCTCGGACAGCACCGCCATCGGCGTGTCGTCACCCATCGAGCCGACTGCTTCCTGGGCCTGTTCGGCCAGCACGCGCAGCACCTGGTCGCGTTCTTCGGCACTGACGTTGAACAGCTTCTGGTAGATGGCCAGTTGCTCGGGCGGCATTACCGCCAGCGTGGTGTCGTCGTCGAGCGAGAATTCGAGCTTGCGCGCGTTGTCCTTGATCCACTGCCGGTACGGCTTGGCGGTCTTCAGCATCGCGTCGATGTCGTCCGGCAGCAGCAGCTCGCCGGTGCTCAGGTCGGCGCCGAAGATCTGCCCCGGCTTGACCCGGCCCTTGGTGACCACGTCTTCAGGGGCGTAGTCCCACACGCCCACTTCGGACGAGATGGTCAGGATGCGGTCCCTGGTGACCACGTAGCGCGCCGGACGCAGGCCGTTGCGGTCGAGCATGCAGGCGGCGTAGCGCCCGTCGGTCAGCACAATGCCGGCCGGGCCGTCCCACGGCTCCATGTGCATCGAGTTGAATTCGTAGAAGGCGCGCAGGTCCTTGTCGGTCGAGTCGACGTTCTGCCAGGCCGGCGGTACCAGCAGGCGCAGGGCGCGGAACAGCGGGATGCCGCCCATCAGCAGGCCTTCGAGCATATTGTCGAGGCTCATCGAGTCGGAGCCGTCGACCTGCACGATCGGACGCACCGCGTCCATGTCCAGCACCGGCGATTCCATGATCCGCTCGCGGGCGCGGGCCCAGTAGCGGTTGCCCTGCACGGTGTTGATTTCACCGTTGTGCGCCAGGTAGCGGAACGGCTGCGCCAGCTTCCACTGCGGCCAGGTATTGGTCGAGAAGCGCTGGTGGAACACGGCCAGGCTCGACTCGAAACGCGGGTCGTTCAGGTCGAGGAAGAACAGCGGCAGGTTGTCCGGCGTGACCAGGCCCTTGTACGACAGGGTGTCCGGGTTCAGGGTCGGAATGTAGAAGGACTTGTCGCCCTGATTGGCCTTTTCGGCCAGCCGGCGGCCAACGTACAGGCTGCGCTTGAACGCCGCCTCCTCCATCCCGAACGGACAGTTGACGAAGACCTGCTTGATCACCGGCAGCGTCTTCAGTGCATATTCACCACAGGCCGACACATCGGTCGGCACGTCGCGATAGCCGGCGACTTCCAGCCCCTGCTGTTCGAGCGTCTCGCTCAACCGGGCCAGCGACGCCTGGCCGACCGCGGGGTCGGCACCGACGAACACCAGACCGGCCGCGTAGATTTTCTTCAGCGCGATGCCGCTTTCGGCGGCGACTTCACGCAGGAAGCCGTCGGGTTTGCGAAAAAGCAGGCCACAGCCGTCACCCGACTTGCCATCGGCGGCAACCGCGCCGCGGTGGGTCAGTTGGGCCAGCGAACTGATGGCGGTCTTGACCAGCCAGTGGGACGGCTGATCGTCAAGCTGCGCGATCAGGCCGAAGCCACAGCTGTCCTGCTCGAAGGCGGGGCGATACAAGGTCCCCCGCAACCACTGCTGTCTTTCCATTACTGCCTGCCTAACAATCATGAATCAATGACACGGATGTGAACGATTGTAGGGTCGCACGGGCACCAGCGGCAAACCTTTTTTGTGCATTGCATTATCAATTTCAAATCAATGACTTGCCGTTTTTTTCTGCTGATTTTTCCCGTCAGTTTGTACATATTTGCGTCAGAATTTTCCGTACTTCGGACATGACTGTTTAATATTCCGCACCAGATGTTTGATCTTTTTTTACACCCGGGACCGGACAAAATGCTGATTGCCGGACAAGAAAAATGCCGCGGCAAGCGGCATTCGGGGATTTGATGCCAAAAATCCGGCTCAGGCCGCAGCCAGCCAGTCGCGCGGCGGCAGGAAAGCGTCAAGCAGCCGCGCTTCGTCACTGCCGGCGGCCGGCGCATGCGCATAGCGCCACTCGACTCTGGGCGGCATTGACATCAGGATCGACTCGGTGCGTCCCCCCGACTGCAGGCCGAACAGCGTGCCGCGATCGTAGACCAGGTTGAATTCGACGTAGCGTCCGCGACGGATCGCCTGCCACTCGCGTTCGCGCTCGCCGAAGGGCAGATCGCCGCGCCGCGCCAGGATCGGCAGGTAGGCGCCGAGAAAGGCGTCGCCAACCGAGCGCGTCAGCGCAAAGCTGCGCTCGTAGCCAAGGTCGTTCAGGTCGTCGAAGAAGATGCCGCCGATGCCGCGCGCCTCATTGCGGTGCTTGAGGAAGAAGTAGCGGTCACACCAGGCCTTGTAGGCCGGATGGCGATCAGCGCCGAAGGGCGCCAGCGCGTCGCGACAGGCGGTGTGGAAATGGCGGGCGTCGTCCTCGAAGCCGTAATACGGCGTCAGGTCCATGCCGCCGCCGAACCACCACACCGGTGCCTCGCCGTCGCGGGTGGCGACGAACACCCGCACGTTCATGTGCGTGGTCGGTGCATACGGATTGCGCGGATGCAGCACCAGCGACACGCCGAGCGCCTCGAAGCCGCGGCCGGCCAGTTCCGGGCGCGAGGCCGAGGCCGACGGCGGCAGACAGGCGCCGCTGACATGGGAGAAATTCACCCCGCCGCGCTCGAACACATTGCCGCCCTCGATCACGCAGCTGGTGCCGCCGCCGCCTTCGGGACGTGTCCAGCTGTCGCGGACGAAGGCCTGGCCGTCCAGCGCTTCCAGGCTGCCGACGATGCGCGCCTGCAGGCCGGTGAAATAGGTTTTGAGTTCGGTAACGGAGAGCATGGCGGGCGGGAGGCAGTCGGAAACCGGTATTGTAACGGCATTGCCTCCCGTGCCCATGCCGATCGGCCGGCTCAGTCCGCCAGCGCCCGGGTCAGGTCATCGATCAGGTCATCCGCGTCCTCGATGCCGATCGACAGCCGCAGCATGCCTTCGCGGATGCCGCAGGCCGCCTTGACCTCGGCCGGCATCGAACCGTGCGACATGGTCGCCGAGTGGTTGACGATGCTCTCGACGCCGCCTAGCGACTCGCCAAGCGCGAACAGCTGCAGCCGGTCAGCCACCCGCGCGGCGGCGGCACGGCTGTTGTCGCGCAGATAAATGGTGACGATGCCGCCGAAGCCGCGCATCTGCCGGCGGGCCAGCGCATGCTGCGGATGGCTGGCCAGTCCCGGATAGATGACCTTTTCCACCGCCGGCTGCCCCTGCAGCCATTCGGCGATGCGACCGGCGTTTTCCTCATGTCGCTGCATGCGCAGATGCAGGGTCTTGATGCCGCGCAGCACCAGGAAGGAATCCTGCGGGCCGGCAACGGCGCCAGCGCTGTTCTGCACCAGCTTCATCTGCTGGAACAGCGCGTCGTCGTCGACGCAGGCCACGCCCAGCAGCACGTCGGAGTGACCGCCAAGGTATTTGGTGGCCGAGTGGACAATGATGTCGATGCCGAAGTCACGCGGCGACTGCAGGTAGGGCGAGGCGAAGGTATTGTCGATCGCGGTCGGCACGCCACGCGCGCGGCAGATCGACGCGACCCGTTCCAGGTCGACGATGTTCAGCAGCGGGTTGGTCGGCGACTCCAGCCACACCAGCCGGGTACGCTCGCTGATCAGCGCGTTCAGCTGCCCGGGGTCGCTCGCCAGGTCGGCGAAGGTCACGATCACGCCGGACGGCTGGTACAGCCGGGTCAGCAGCCGGTAGGCGCCGCCATAGCAGTCGGCGACGGCGATGATCTCGTCGCCCGGCTTCAGCATCGCGCGCAGCACGCTGTCGATGGCCGCCATGCCGCTGCCGAAGGCCAGGCCGTACTTCATGCCTTCCAGTGCGGCGACATTGGCTTCGAGTGCCGCCCGGGTCGGGTTGCCGGAGCGCGAATAGCAGAACGGCTGCTCATCGCCGAGGTGGTCATAGCTGAAGATCGAGGTCTGATAGATCGGCGGCATCACCGCATGGGTGGTGGCGTCACGCTCATAGCCGGCGTGAATGGCTCGGGTTGCGAATTTCATGGCAGTAAGGATGACGGACGGAGCGGACTAGCATAGCAGGGTGGCCCGCGCACGTGTCACTGGCATGATCGCGCGTGTCAAGTCGTGGCAACGCCATTTTATTCCTCACGGATATCAAGGTGTTATCTGCCATTTTTTTGAATTAGAGCAAAAACTCTTATTGTCTGACAAAAACGGTCACCTGCAGAAAACAATGCCTCAAAACCCTTGATCTGTTTCAGCTTTTCCCTCGTCAGAACTTTACATCGCCAGGCAAAAGTCTTACCTTCGGCTCCTTCGCAGTCAATTCAACCTTTCGAATGGCTCTTACCCGTGTTTTTGACCTGATCCGCCACCAGCTCGCCTCCTACCCCCGCCCGGACTGCCTCAATGCCCGGGACGGCCACGGCTGGCGCAGCTACAGTACCCAGGACGTTGTCGACACCGCCGACCGCCTGAGTCATGGCCTGCTGGCCATGGGCATCCGCCGCGGCGACAAGGTGGCGCTGGTATCGAACAACTGCCCGGAGTGGCTGCTGGTCGACCTCGCCCTGCAACAGATCGGCGCGATCAGCGTCCCGCTGTACCCGACCCTGCCGGTCGACGACATGCGCTACATCGTCGACCATGCCGGCATCAAGCTGGCGTTCGCCGGCGACAAGGCGCTGTTCCAGCGCATCACCGAAGCCACCAGCCACCTGCCCGCCTGCCCGGTCTACACCTTTGCCGATGTCGCCGGTGCGCCGTCCTGGCATGAAGTGCTGCTGCGCGGCGGCGATGGTCACCCGGCCGTGCTTGATGCGCTGCGCGACTCGGTACAGGCCGATGACCTGCTGACCATCATCTACACCTCCGGCACCACCGGGCGGCCCAAGGGCGTCATGCTGAGCCACCACAATGTGGTCAGCAACGCGATGGCCGTTTCGCGCTTCACGCCGCTGGAATACGGGATCTGGAAGGCGGTCAGCTTCCTGCCGCTGTCGCACGTGTTCGAGCGCAGCGTCACCTACATCTATTTCTATGCCGGCATTGGCGTGTATCACGCCAAGAATGTCGACGCGATCGCCGCGACCCTGGGCGATGTCCATCCGGAAGTGTTCACCACCGTTCCGCGCCTGCTGGAAAAGGTCTACGAAAAGCTGGTAGGCAAGCAGAACGAGCTGCATGGTGTCACCCGCAAGCTGTACCAGGCCGCGATCCGCCATGCCGAGACCTTCGAGCCGCGCGACAAGCCCGGCGTCATCGGCCGCCTGCGCCACCAGCTGTTCGACCGCCTGGTCTACAGCAAGTGGCGCGCCGCGCTCGGCGGCAACACAAAGATGATCGTGGTCGGTTCGGCCGCGCTGCAGCCGCGCCTGTCGCGCCTGTTCTGGGCCGCCGGCATCATCGTGTCCGAAGGTTATGGCATGACCGAGGCGTCGCCGATCCTGACCGGCAACGTGTTCAATGCCGAACACACCGCCATCGGCACCGTCGGCGTCCCGATGGACAATGTGGAAATCCGCATCGCGCCGGATGGCGAGATCATCGCCCGCGGGCCGAACATCATGCTCGGCTACTACCGCGACCCGGAGCAGACCGCCGAAGCCCTGAAGGACGGCTGGCTGCATACCGGCGACGTCGGCGAATTCGATGCCGAAGGCAATCTGCGCATCACCGATCGCAAGAAGGAAATGTTCAAGACCAGCTGCGGCAAGTATGTCGCGCCGCAGGTGATCGAGAACAAGCTGAAGGAATCGGCCTTTATCGATCAGGTGATGGTGGTCGGCGACGGCCGCAAGTACGCCAGTGCGCTGGTGGTGCCGCTGTTCGAGCAGCTGCGCGCCTGGTGCGTGCAGCAGGGGCTGAACCTCAGAAGCGAAGCCGAGATGATCGCGCACCCGAAAGTCCGCGAGCTGATCGAGCACGAGGTCAAGCGCTTCAACCGCCTGTTCGGCAACTGGGAGCAGGTGAAGAAGATCGCGCTGGTCGACCGGCCATGGAGCATTGACGCCGGCGAGCTGGCGCCAACGCTGAAACTGCGCCGCAAGGTGATCACCGAACGCTTCCATACGCTGATCGACAGCATGTACGCGGGCCATGCCCTGTAAGCCGGGACCAGACGGCGACAAAGGTGGGCATCAACGGTCACCGTGGCGTCGGTGCACGCCCGCCTGACAGAATCTGCCGTCCCCGCCGCCGCGGGGAAACCTCGCTTCGCTTGTCCGTTCTTTGCAGGCAGCGTTTATGGACTGTCCAGGGCCCGCTGATGCGGGCCCTTTCTTTTTCGGCTATCCATCACCGTGCGGTGCCGATGCGGATGCGTGTCGGGGCGCCAGCATCCTGACCATCGCCACCCGCCCGGCGAGGCCGGCTTCGGCCTCCGCCGCGAGGATGTCGGCGATAAAGCCGGGAATGTCCTTGTCCGCCAGCGGCAAAAACCCGCCGCGCCGGTACAGCGCCATCCCCGGCCCGAACGCCTGGAACGTGGTCAGGTACAGGGCCGGCGCGCCCGCCCGCTGCGCCCAGTCGATCACGGCGTCGAGCAGACCGCTGCCGATACCGCGGCGGCCGTGCGCCGGATGCACATCGATCTCCACCAGCAGCGCGGCCTTCCCTTCCCGGCGCGCGCAGGCAAACCCGACCACGGTTCCGGCCGGATCGCGGGCGACCCACAGCCGGCCTTCGCGCTGCGCCGCCTCCAGTTGCGGCAACGGCAGGGTGTCGCCGCGCAATGGCACGGGCAGCAGGGACAGCGGGAAACGGCTCGCGGCAGCACGTTCGACAGCGGCCAGCGCCGGCACCTCGTCCGGCTGTGCCGGTGCAAGCCGGTAGCCGTCGATCAACCGCCGATGGGGGAGCACAGCTCGACCAGCACCCCGTTCATGTCACGCACATAGGCGACCGTCTGGCCCCATGGCTGCACGGCCGGTACCGCGACCGAGGTCGCGCCGGCCGCCACGGCACGGGCATGGGCGGCAACCACGTCGTCGCTGACGAAGGCCAGCTCGATGCCGAGCGGATCGGCTGCCGGCGCCGCCTTGACGTAGCGCCCGCCCAGCAACTGGTCTCCCATGCCGTGCGACGCGAATGCCAGCGCGGTGCCGCCGGTCTCCAGCTCGCCGTACTCGCCCGACTCGTGCAGGAAGCGGGTATCAAAGCCAAAGGCCTGCTGGTAGAAGGCCAGCGTTTCCGCGACCGATGCCACATAAACGATGGTGTAGCCGAATTTCATGCAGGGGGACTCCGGGCAAGGGGGTTTCAGGAACGGCAGGCAAAAAAACGGCCGCCAGATGGCGACCGGGTCAACTTTGCCTGTATCAGTTCCCTGCTGGCAACGCTCAGAACGACGACGACAGCGTCGCGGCGAGTGCCACGCACAATCCCATCAGCGACAGCGGCGCCACCCAGCGCGCCGATGAGCGACGAACGGCCGGGCGCTTGCGCAGGATCGCCCGCGGCATCGCTTCGTCGCCAAGATAGCAGCTGGCACGGTCAAGCGAACCGGTCAGGTAGTCGAAGGCGTCATGCTTCGGGTGTTCGATGCGGGCGGTAGAGTAGCGGCCGTTCATTTGGAAATCTCCACTGGGTCAGTGCGTGCTTGCATGTTACACCAAAGGTACAGCATGTAACAGCTTGTACATGACCAGCGGCAAAATACTCTTGCGGCATGGCTTTCACGACAAATGGTGCATCGCCATATCCAGTGCATCTGCCTGCGATATGACGAAAAACACTTGGTTTTCCATACCGGAAACGGCGTCGACCACAGGAACCGGCCTGTATTCCTGGTGTGGTATTTTTCACACGCCGCAGACGAAAAAAACCGCCACCTGTCCAGGTGGCGGAAAAGCGGGCTCTTTATACCCCGGCATGCCAGGCAGGATCAGAACCTGTGCTGCAGGCCGACCGCCACCGTGTGCTCGCTGTCGTCGCTGCCATTGGTGTACTGGTCGCTGCCGTACTTTGTATAGCCATACGATGCATAGGCCGTGGTGCGCTTGCTCAGCGCGTAGTCGACACCGACGATGTACTGGTTGTAGCCGCTGTTGTTCTGGGTGCTGCCATTGACCTTGGCATCGTCGCCCCATGCATAGGTCACGCGCGGCGTGATGGCGCCAAAGGTGTAGCCAACGGTCAGCGCGGCTTCCCGGGTTTCGATCTTGTCGCTGTTGCCGAAGCTGCCGACCCCGGTCACGCTGCCGTTCAGGTCATTGCTGCTGCGGCCCCAGATATTGCTGGAGCCCAGCGTGGCATCGCTGCCGTACTGCTTCGACTCCTGGTAGGCCGCCGACACCAGCAGGTTGTTGGCGTGATAGCCACCCTCCAGCCGCCAGTAGTTGCCGTCCTGACCATTGGCGCCCTGGTCCTGGAACTGCATGTAGCCGAGTTTGCCGAAGAAGCCGCTGTTCTGGTAACCCATGCCGACGCCCCAGGCATCGCCGTGATTGCGCCCGTTGCCCTGGTGCGAGCCGTCCGGCTGCTCGTTCTCGCCCACGCTGTAGATGGCGGAGAAGTCGAAGCCGTACAGCGTCGGCATGTCGTAGCGGACGGCATTGTTGTAGCGGCCGTCAAAGCGGGTCATGGTGCCGAGCCCGTTGACACCCTGCCCGTACAGCCACGGGTCCATGGTTTCCATGTCGGAGTTCATGTAGTCGGACAGCTTGCCGACGCGCACGGTACCGAACTGGCTCTGCAGGCCGACGAAGCTGTCACGGGTCGCCCATGAGCCATTGCCGTTGATGTCGGAGCCGTCGACGCTGAGGTAGGACTCGACCTGCCACAGTGCTTTCAGGCCGTTGCCCAGTTCCTCGTCCCCCTTGAAGCCGATATACGAGCCGGTGTCGTCGACCCGGGTCTGGCTGCCGTGGCCCTGATCGGCATTCATCAGGCTTTTGCCGCTCTCCACATCGGCCTCGATATTGCCGTAGATCGTGACATCGGCCAGGGCGGTCAGCGGCAGCATGGCCACTGTCAGTGCAATCAGTTTTTTCATCTGCATTTCCTTCTCGTCAAGTCGGGGGATCGCCACGACAGGGTGGCGACGGCACAAGCGCCTTCACGCCCTGCACAGCCGGAATATACATACATACATACAAGAATGTATTTTAATTAACGGGACGGGGGTGGATACACCGGGCGCGATCCGGAACAAAGCGCTTTTTATTCATCGATTTGCCGAAAAATTTCCCGCATGTTGCACAAAAACAACACGCCCCGTCCGGCAAGGGACGGGGCGTGTGACAGGCAGCGGGTGACGGCTTACAGATTGACCATTTCCAGCCGCTGGATGCTGCGGCCGAGGAAGCGCTCGCCAATGGTCTGGAACTTCAGCGGGATGTCGGTCACGAAATAGCGGTAATGGGTTTCGGGCGACGGCCCGTTCAGCAGGTTCAGCGCACCGAGCGTCTGTGCGGTCGATTCCGCCGTGGTCACGGCCGAGTCGACGAGTTCGATGCCGCTGCCGGCCACCTCGGCCAGCAGCGGCTTCAGCAGCGGGTAATGGGTGCAGCCGAGCACCAGGGTGTCGACATTCTCGATCAGCACCGTCTTCAGGTATTCCTCGGCGGTCAGCCGGGTGACGGCATGGTCGAGCCAGCCTTCCTCGACCAGCGGCACGAACAGCGGACAGGCCTGCGAGTACACACGCGCATCCGGATTGATCTGGTGGATCGCCCGTGCATAGGCATTGGCATTGATGGTGGTCGGCGTGGCAATCACGGCGATGTCACCGGAGCGGCTGGCCGCCGCCGCCGCGCGGCTGCCGGCATCGATCACATCCAGCACCGGTACGTCACCGGCCACTTCACGCACGATGTCGGCCGCCACCGCCGCCATGGTATTGCAGGCGATGATCAGCGCCTTGACGTCGCGCGCCAGCAGGAATTCGGCAATCTGCCGGGTATAGCTCTGGATGGTCGAAACCGACTTGCTGCCGTACGGCACGCGGGCGGTGTCGCCAAAATAAAGGATGTTCTCGAACGGCAGGCGGTCCATCAAGGCGCGCACGACGGTCAATCCGCCAATGCCGGAATCGAATACGCCTATCGGGCGTCGGTCGGGAGCAGTCATGATCTGGAAACCTGGGGCGAACGAAACAAGCCGGCCAGTCTACTCCTTGTCGGCACAAGACTCATGTCCGCCGGACTGCCCGTGCCGGGCCCAGGCCCAGTGCACATGCTCGCGCACCAGGGCCGACGGATCGTCCAGCCGGCTCTGCAGCGCGGCCAGCACCGCCGGCGTCGTCGGCGCATTGCCGAGCGCCACGGCGATATTGCGCAGCCAGCGCTCGTGGCCGATGCGGTGGATGGCGCTGCCGGCCAGGCGCTCGGCAAAATCCGCTGCACTCCAGGCAAACAGCCCGACCAGGCTGGCGCTGTCCAGCCCGTGCCGCGGCGCGAAGTCGGCCTCGGCGGTCGGCACCGCAAAGCGGTTCCACGGGCAGACCAGCTGACAGTCGTCGCAGCCGTAGATCCGGTTGCCGAGCAGTGGCCGCAGCGGCTCGGGAATCGCACCTTGCAGCTCGATGGTCAGGTAGGAGATGCAGCGCCGCGCGTCAACGGTGTATGGCGCCACGATGGCGCCGGTCGGACAGACGTCGATGCAGCGCGTGCAGCGGCCGCAGTGCGGTTCAATCGCCTGATCGACATCCAGCGGCAGGTCGGTAAACAGCTCGCCAAGGAAGAACAGCGAGCCCTGCTCGCGCGTCAGCAGCAAGGTGTGCTTGCCGCGCCAGCCGAGCCCGGACTGGCTGGCCAGCGCAACCTCCATCACCGGCGCACTGTCGGTGAAGGCGCGATGGCCGAACGGGCCGACTGCCTGCTGGATGCGCTCTGCCAGCTTCTGCAGCCGGTTGCGCAAGACCTTGTGGTAGTCACGGCCCAGCGCATAGCGCGAGATGTAGGCACGATCGGGGTCAGCCAGTTGCTGGTCGGCATCGTGCGCGCTGCCGGGCCAGTAATTGAGCCGCACGCTGATGACCGTGCGCGAGCCCGGCACCAGCTCGGCGGGCCGGGCGCGCTTGAAGCCGTGCCGGGCCATATAATCCATGTCACCATGAAATCCGGCGGCCAGCCACGATTCAAGACCGGTTTCGGCCCCGACAGGCAATGACGCCCGGGTAATCTTGATGTCGGTGAAGCCAAGATCGCGCGCCCACTCTTTGACTCGATCGGTCAATTCGCGATAATCGGTGTTTTCTGGGATGGATGCGGACATGGCGACGGCAACGGACACGCTGGAATGGGTTCTGGCCGACGAAGCCGCCACGCTCGCTTGTGGCGTTCGGCTGGCGGCTTTACTACAACCGGGAATGACGGTCTTTCTGGACGGCGATCTCGGCGCCGGAAAAACCACGTTGACCCGCGGCATTTTACGGGGTTTCGGCCATGCGGGCCGGGTGAAAAGCCCTACCTATGCGCTGGTCGAGCCCTACGCATTCGATACCTTTACCGTTTATCACTTTGACCTCTACCGATTCGCCGATCCGGATGAATGGGTGGACGCCGGCTTTCGCGAGCTCTTTCGCGACGACAGCATTTGCCTGATCGAGTGGCCGGAAAAAGCCGGGGCGCTGTTGCCGGCCCCCGACCTGACTGCGCGTCTGCTGCCTGACGGTGACGGGCGCACGCTCAGTCTGACCGCGCACAGCGCCAAGGGAATGCAATGTCTGAATCGACTCTGATCACCCGCCGCCGGCTGCTGCAGGCCGGCGGTGCCGTCATGCTGCTGTCGCTGTCGCGCGTGGGTTGCGCCGCGGCGCCGACCATTGTCGCCGTCCGCAGCTGGCCGTCCAATACCTACACCCGCGTCACGCTGGAGTCCAGCGAGAAGCTGAAGTTCCGCTCGTTCACCATGCAGAACCCGGACCGGGTAGTCATCGACATCGAGGGGGTGCAGCTGAACGCTGCGCTGCGCGACGTCGGCAATGCCATTCTCGGCGACGATCCGTATATCCGCGCCGCCCGCGCCGGCCAGTTCGACCCGAACACGGTACGGCTGGTGCTCGACGTCAAGGCACCGGTCAACCCGCAGGTGTTCACGCTGCCACCGGTGTCCGAGTACCGCCACCGGCTGGTCATCGACCTGTATCCGACCCACAGCGCCGACCCGTTGCTGGCGCTGCTGAACGACTACAACAACGGCAAGATCCAGAACGATGTGGCCACGCCGCCGCCGGCCCGGGACAAGGACGCCGCGCCGTCGCGCCAGCCGGATCGCGGCCGGCGCGAGTTTCTGGTCATGCTCGACCCCGGCCATGGCGGCGAGGACCCGGGCGCGATCGGCCCCAGCGGCGCACGCGAAAAGGATGTGGTGCTGGCGATCGCCAAGCAGCTGAAACGCCGCATCGACGCCACGCCGGGCATGCGCGTGATGCTGACCCGCGACGACGACATCTTCATTCCGCTCGGGGTGCGGGTCGCCAAGGCACGCAAGGCGAATGCCGACCTGTTCATCTCCATCCATGCCGACGCATTCACCACCCCGGCCGCCAACGGCTCCTCGGTGTTCACGCTGTCGGACAAGGGCGCGACCAGCACCGCCGCCAAGTGGCTGGCCAAGACCCAGAACGACGCCGACCTGATCGGCGGGGTCAGGATCGACGCCGGGCGCGACCGCTACCTGGCCCACACGCTGCTGGACCTGACCCAGACCGCGACCATCAACGACAGCATGCGGCTGGCCAAGTCGGTGCTCGGCGAGATCGGCGACATCAACCGCCTGCACAGCGGCAAGGTCGAACAGGCCGGCTTTGCGGTACTGAAGGCGCCGGACATCCCGTCGATCCTGGTCGAGACGGCCTTTATCTCCAACCCGGCCGAAGAGGCCCGGCTGGTGACGTCGTCGCACCAGGCCAAGATCGCCGATGCAATCCTGACCGGGGTCAAGCGCTACGCGTCGCGCACCAACTCCATCGTCGCCCGCAGCTAGGGCGCCTGGTCCGGACGAAAAAAAAGCATCCTCTGCAGGATGCTTTTTTCGTTCCGGCTGCGCTTACAGCGTCAGGCCGCCGGTCACTTCGATGGCGGCGCCGTTGATGTAGCTCGCTTCGTCGCTGGCCAGGAAGGCGTAGACGTTGGCGATTTCGGCCGGGTCGGCCATGCGCTTCATCGGCACCTTGTCTTCCATGGCCTGGATGACTTTTTCCGGCATCGACTTCAGGATCGGGGTGGCGACGAAGCCCGGGCACACGGCGTTGGCACGGATGCCCTTCTTGCCGAGTTCCTTGGCCCAGGTCTTGACGAAACCGATCACGCCGAACTTGGTCGCCGCGTAGTTGGTCTGGCCGAAGTTGCCGTAGACGCCGACCACCGAGCTGGCGTTCAGGATCACGCCGCTGCCCTGTTCGATCATGGTGTCGACCACGGCGCGGGCGCAGTTGTAGACGCCCTTCAGGTTGATGTCGATCACGCGGTCGAACTGCTCGTCGGTCATCTTGACCAGCTGGGCGTCGGCCACGATGCCGGCGTTGTTGACCAGCACGTCGATGCGGCCGAAGCGGGCCTTCAGGTCGCCGACCATGTCGTTGATCTGCGCGCGGTCGGTCACATTGACCACGTAGCCGGCAGCCTTGGCGCCAGTGGCTTCGAGTTCCTTGACGACCTTGTCGACCGCTTCCTGGCTCAGGTCACACACGGCAACGATCGCGCCTTCAGCGGCGAACTTCAGGGCCGTTGCGTGGCCGATGCCGCTGGCGGCGCCGGTGATGATGGAAACTTTCCCTTGCAGACGCATTGCAGTTCCTTTTCTGAATGGATTACGACCGGCCCAAAACGGCGAGTGCCACGCTCCATCCTCTCCCGTAACGACCGGAGCCCGTCGTGCACCATGCTGCGGCAGCACACACCGGCATTCCCCCGTCCGCGAGTATCGATTTTGACGTTATTCGGGCCCGGCGCGGTGCCTTATGTTGCACTGCACCGAACACGGCGGACTATAACCCAAGGGTTGTGGCCGGTCAAAACCCCCATGTCGTATTTAACGTAAACGTAAAGCGGGCCCCAAAGCCCCGAACAGCAAGAAACCCCGGCCACTGGCCGGGGTTTCTTGCTGTTTCGGACGGACGGGCTGCACGGCGAACACTGTCGTCGGCAGTACCGCCCGTCGGCTGGTACCTACACCAGGCCGCGGGACGCCAGATAGTCGTCGTAGCTGCCGGTGTAGTGGGTGTAGCCACCGGTGCCGTCGAGCTCGATGATCTGGGTCGCCAGCGAGCTGACGAACTGGCGGTCGTGCGAGACGAAGATCAGGGTGCCGGTGTACTTTTCCAGCGCCATGTTCAGCGATTCGATCGACTCCATGTCCATGTGGTTGGTCGGTTCGTCCATGATCATCACGTTCGGGCGCTGCAGGATCAGCTTGCCGTACAGCATGCGACCCTTCTCGCCGCCGGACAGCACGCGTACCGACTTGGTCACGTCGTCGCTGCCGAACAGCAGGCGGCCGAGGGTCGCGCGAACGGCCTGCTCGTCATCACCTTCCTGCGCCCATTCGCGCATCCACTCGGACAGGTTGTCGTCCGAATCGAAGTCCGACTCGTGATCCTGGGCGAAGTAGCCGACCTGGGCTTTTTCCGCCCACTTGATCCGGCCGGCATCGGCATGAATGCCGTCGCCGAAGGTCGGCTGGTACGCGCCGGCCAGCAGCTTGACCAGCGTGGACTTGCCGGCGCCGTTCGGACCGATGATGGCGATGCGCTGACCGGCTTCGAGAATCAGGTTCAGGTCGCGGAACAGCACCTTGTCGTCGTAGGCCTTGCACAGCCCGCTGACTTCCACTGCCTGGCGGTGCAGCTTCATCTTGTCGTCGAGCTCGAAGCGGATGAACGGGTTCTGCCGCGTCGACGGCTTGACCACCACCATGTCGCTCTTCAGCTTGTCGACCTGCTTCAGGCGACTGGTCGCCTGACGTGCCTTGGACTTGTTGGCCGAGAAGCGCGCCACGAACTCCTGCAGTTCCTGGATGCGTTCCTTCGCCTTCGCGTTCGACGACATCTGCCGTTCACGTGCCTGGGCCGCGGCGAGCATATAGTCGTCGTAGGTGCCCGGATACACGGTGATGGTGTTGTAGTCGAGGTCGGCCATGTGCGTGCACACCGCATTCAGGAAGTGGCGGTCGTGCGAAATGATGATCATGGTCGAGTTGCGCTGGTTCAGCACATCCTCGAGCCAGCGAATCGTATTGATGTCCAGGTTGTTGGTCGGTTCGTCGAGCAACAGGATGTCCGGATTCGAGAACAGCGCCTGTGCCAGCAGCACGCGCAGCTTCCAGCCCGGCGCCACTTCGCTCATCGGGCCGTTGTGCTGTTCCAGCGGAATGCCGACGCCCAGCAGCAGTTCGCCGGCACGCGCTTCGGCGGTATAGCCGTCGTACTCGGCGAACTTGGCTTCAAGCTCGGCCGCGCGCATGTAGTCGTCCTCGGTCGCCTCGAGATTCGCGTAGATGGCATCGCGCTCACTCATCGCCGCCCACATCTCGCCGTGCCCCATCAGGACGACGTCGATCACTCGCTGATTCTCGAAGGCGAACTGGTCCTGACGCAACTTGCCCAGGCGCAGACCGGGCTCGATCGACACATTGCCCGAGGTCGGTTCCAGATCACCGCCGAGGATTTTCATGAACGTCGATTTGCCCGAGCCGTTGGCGCCGATCAGGCCATAACGGTTGCCTTCGCCGAACCGGACCGACACGTTCTCGAATAACGGCTTTGCGCCGAACTGCATCGTAATGTTCGCGGTAGTAATCACGCGTGAAGATTCCTCGTCACCTAAAGGTTTGTCCGATAACCGGAAAACAGCGGATTCTATCACAGCAGTCCGTCACCGACCCATGCCGTCGCGCCGCAACAATTCATTACGATTGCATGCCGGGCGCATTCGCGCGCGGCGAAAGATTTGGGCTACAATCCTGCGCTCGTAAACCTTGAACACATGACAGGCAGTCCCATGCTTAGCGGAAGTCTGGTCGCGATCGTGACCCCCATGTTCGAGGACGGCAGCGTCGATTTTGCGTCGCTGGACCGTCTGGTCGATTTTCACATCGAGTCCGGCACCAGCAGCATCGTCGCCGTCGGCACGACCGGCGAGTCAGCGACGCTGACGGTCGACGAGCACCTGCAGGTGGTCGAGTCGGTCATCAAGCGCGCGGCGGGACGCATCCCGGTCATCGCCGGTGGCGGCGCCAACTCGACCCACGAAGCGATTGCGCTGACCCGCGAGGCCAAGCGCCTCGGCGCCAGCCATGTGCTGTCGGTGGTGCCGTATTACAACAAGCCGACCCAGGAAGGGCTGTACCAGCACTTCCGCGCGATTGCCGAAGCGGTCGACATCCCGGTCATTCTGTACAACGTGCCGGGCCGCACCGTCGCCGACCTCGGCAACGATACCGCGCTGCGCCTGGCCGAGATCGACAATATCGTCGGCCTGAAGGACGCCACCGCCGACCTCGAACGCTGCTGCGACCTGGTCAAGCGGGCGCCGAAGGATTTCGCGCTGTTCACCGGCGACGACGCCACTGCCATGGCCTTCATGCTCTGTGGCGGCCATGGCGTGATCTCGGTCACCGCCAACGTCGCCCCGAAGCAGATGGCCGATCTGTGCCGCGCGGCACTGGCCGGCGACGTGAAGGCGGCGCGCGCCATCAACAATCCGCTGCAGGATCTGCACAGGAACCTGTTCTGCGAAGCCAACCCGACCCCGGTCAAGTGGGCACTCGAACGCATGGGCCGCATCGCGGGCGGTATCCGCCTGCCGCTGGTCCCGCTGACCCCGGCCGGCCAGGCCAAAGTCGAAGCCGCGCTGGTCGCTGCCAACCTGATCTGAACCATTCTTACGGAGCACGGATGAAACGCCGTCACCTGATTCCCCTTCTGATTGCCACGGCAAGCATCGCCGCCTGCTCTTCGACCACCGAAGGCGGCAAGTCCAAGATCGACTACCAGAGCGATACCCCGGCGCCGAAACGCACGCTGGAAGTGCCGCCGGACCTGACCGCGCCTGACCTGACCAACAACTTCGCGCTGCCGTCCGGCGGCGTGACCGCCCGTGGTCTGGCCAGCCAGCAGCAATCGCAGCAGTCGCAGCAGTCCGCAATTGCTGCCGGCACCGCCCAGGTCGCCGCCTCGCCGAGCGCCAACCTGAAGATCGAGCGCGCCGGCACCCAGCGCTGGCTGGTCGTCAGCGGCAAGAGCGCCGAGCAGCTGTGGCCGCAAGTGCGCGAGTTCTGGCAGGACAACGGCTTCGTGCTGAAGCGCGACGAGCCGCAGGTCGGCATCATGGAAACCGACTGGGCGGAAAACCGCGCCAAGATCCCGCAGGACGGGCTGCGCAACCTGCTGTCGAAAGTCGGCCTCGACGGCCTGTACTCGACGCCGGAACGCGACCGCTTCCGCACCCGCTTCGAGCGCCACGGCAGCGATGTCGAGATCTACATCAGCCATCGCGGCATGGTGGAGAGCTTTACCGAAGGCAAGAACGACACCAAGTGGCAATCGCGCCCGGATGATCCCGAGCTCGAAGCCGAATTCCTCAGCCGCCTGATGGTCACCCTCGGCGCCGACGAGAAGAAGGCCAAGGATGCCGTCGAACAGGCCGCCCAGCCGAAGTCGCAGCAGGCCGCCGGCTCGCGCGCGCGTGTCGATGGCGACAGTGTTGTCGTCGACGACGGCTTCGACCGCGCCTGGCGCCGTACCGGCCTGGCGCTGGACCGCACCGGCCTGATCGTGACCGACCGCGACCGCACGGCGGGGACCTACTTTGTTCGTCCGGCCAAGAGCGATGCCGACAGCAAGGGCGACGACGACAGCGGTTTCTGGTCCAGCCTCGCCTTCTGGCGCGACAAACCGGACACCCGCAGCAAGGTCAGCCAGGAGTTCAGCTACCGCGTCGTGGTCAAGCAGGTCAGTGACAACGAAAGCCGCGTCAGCCTGCTCGACCCGAACGGTCAGCCGGTCGACGGCAAGGTGCGCGACGCCGCACTGCAGAAACTGGCCACCCAGTTGCGCTGAGCAGAAACGACAGAAACCCCGGGATGCCCTCCCGGGGTTTTTTCATGCCTGCCGTTGCGCAAGCACACATGCAAATACGCCCGGGCACAAGCCGTGGGCGTATCTGCATGGATCTCCCGCCAGCGGCGGGCAACAAAAAAGCCGACCTAGGTCGGCTTTTTCGCTGGAGAAGTAAAGATTACTTCTTTTCTTCGGCCGGAGCGGCAGCCGGAGCAGCAGCGTCAGCAGCCGGAGCGGCGGCAGCGTCAGCAGCCGGGGCAGCAGCGTCAGCAGCCGGAGCGGCAGCGTCAGCAGCCGGGGCAGCCGGCGCAGCAGCGTCAGCAGCCGGAGCTTGTTGTTCAGCAGCCGGAGCAGCAGCGTCAGCAGCCGGAGCTTCTTCTTTTTTACCGCAAGCGGTCAGGGCAACGGCCAGCAGGGCAGCAACGAGGAGCGACTGTTTCATTTGTATACCTATTTGGGAAGTAGCGTTGGACAAAGACAGCAGCCAACCCGAGGTGTGTGTTGCATTACGGTTAGCTGTTGGGGCGGATTGTAGCATGTTTTGATGTTCGGAAAAGGCGGCAGAATGTTCGATCTGCGACCATCTGCGTTCATCTTACAAAGCGTTACAAAGCAAACCGGTACTGAAACGCCAAATAGCGGTTTTGTCGGCATTTGTGGCCGGCAAGTATGTCAATCAGGTTTATCTATAAGATTCGGATAACAATGCTGCCGAAAACACTCACCCTTGGTAACAAAGCGACGCATTGGACAACGCTGCAAGGGGCGCCGCCCCCCCGGCGAACTGTTGTATTCAAGCATCAACCGTTCACCGGGCCCGACTTTTACCGGCTGTTTCAGTCTGCAGCCGGGCGACTTTCACCCAGTTGCCAGTAACCGGCCTCGTATCCCTCGTACAGCGCGTCGAGCATGCCGTCGGACACGGCCGCCCCCGCCAGATGACGGGCGTTGCCGAACTGCTGCCAGCGCGCGGCATCCTCTGCCCCGGTCTCCAGCCGCTCGCCGTTGGCGTACACCGCGTCGTCGGTGAACAGGATCTGGCTCTTCAGGTCCAGCCTGATGCCCTGCTCCACCACCGCATCGGCAAATGCGTCGAAATCCAGCGCCGCGTCCGGGCCCTCGTAGAACACGTGCGGTTTTGGCTCACTCAGGTAACGACCGAGAAAATCAGCCACCGTGTCGCGATCCCAGTGAATGCGTTCCAGCATCGCGGCGACCTGTTCGACCATGTCGTCGCCGATGCGGGCCGGTGCGTCGACCGGACGCAGTCCCGGATCGGCATACATGCCGTCCAGACAGATCGAGTCCTGCAGATGCACCAGGAACTGGGTTGCCATTTCCTGCACCGTCGGTGCACGGAAGCCGACCGAATAGGTCATGCCGGCATCGAGGGCGACGCCGTAGTGCGACAGCTTCGGCGGCAGGTACAGCATGTCGCCGTGCGCCAGCTCCCAGGTATCGAGCGCCGTGAACGAGTCCAGTACCTTGATCGGCGCGCCTTCCTGCAGCCGCTGGTTGTCCGGGCTGCCGATCTGCCAGCGCTTGCGGCCGCCGACCTGCAGCAGGAACACATCATAGGAATCGAAATGCGGCCCGACCGTCCCGCCGGGTGGCGCATAGCTGATCATCAGGTCGTCAATGCGCGCATACGGCAGGAAATCGAACTGCCACAGCAGGTCGGCAATATGCGGCAGGTGGTGGTTGACGTTCTGTACCAGCAGGGTCCAGTCGCTTTCCGGCAGGCGGGCGAGCCGGGACGGCCGCAACGGGCCGGACTCGACGAACCAGCGCCCCGCGCGCGACTCGATCAGCCGTGACTCGACGTCATCACGCTGCGCCAGCGCCGACAGCACCGCCAGATCGGCATGCGGACCGACGTCGGGAAAGGCGCCCCGCACCAGCAGGGGTTTTTTCTGCCAGTATTCGGACAGGAACTGCTCGGCGGTCAATCCGCCCAGAAAAGAGATCGGCGTTTTCATTTTCATATGGCGCCCGGCTCGGCGGGCCCTCCGGATTACATTACAATGCCGGGCAGCACGGCGTTGGCCGTGAGCCCGAAACTCTTTCAGGAAAACCCTCATGCAAATCGCCAAGAATACCGTCGTGTCGCTCAACTATGAGATGTACGACGCCGACAACAACCTGATCGACAAGACCGAAGAGCCGATCAGCTATCTTCATGGCGGCTACGATGGCATCTTCCCGCTGGTGGAAGAAGCCCTGCATGGCAAGTCCGCTGGCGACAACATCGACGTCAAGCTGGACCCGGACAATGCGTTCGGCGAACCGGACGAATCGCTGGTCCGCGTCGAAGACCTCAGCGTGTTCCCTGACGACGTGGAAATCGACGTCGGCACCATGTTTGAAGCTGACGATCCGGAAACCGGCGACGTCGTCGTGTTCCGCGTGACCGACATCTCCGAAGGCAAGGTCGTCGTTGACGGCAACCACCCGCTGGCCGGTCACACCATCCGCTTCGTCGCCACGGTGGCCGAAGTCCGCCCGGCAAGCCAGGAAGAGCTCGACCATGGTCACGTGCACGGTGCAGGCGGCCATCACCACTGATCGGCCCCCGCATTCGGGAGAGTGAAGCGTAACGGCGGGTCTGCTGCCGCGCCGCTTCCTTCTCCCTGCACCAGCTCACGCCGCCCTTTCGGGCGGCGTTATGCATTATCGCAGCAGTGACGACACTGGCATACGCATCAGATCAAGCCCGCTGGCCGACCGTGACCCGGTCCAGCCCGGCCAGGTCGTGCAGCGTGACGACCCGCTCCAGCCCGGCCGCCGCAAACAGCGTGCGGCAGGCCTCTCCCTGGTCGTAGCCGTGCTCGATCGCCAGCCAGCCTTCCGGCCGCAAGCGCGATGCCGCGCCGGCGACAATGAGGCGGATCGCCTGCAGGCCGTCGGCAAAGTCGGTCAGCGCGCCCGGCGGTTCAAAACGCAGATCCCCCTGTTCCAGGTGCGGATCGCCACTGGCGACATAGGGCGGATTCGAGGCGATCAGATCGAACGTCTCGCCGGCTTCCAGCGCGGCAAACCAGTCGGACAGCAGAAAGCGGCAGCGTGCGCCAAGGTCGCGGGCATTACCGCTGGCGATCGCCAGCGCCGCCGGCGACACATCAAGCGCCGTCATGTCGGTGTCGGGCCGTTCCAGCGCAATGCTGACGGCAATGGCACCGCTGCCGGTGCCCATGTCCAGACAGCGCGCCTGCGGTGGCAGATGCGCGAGGGCAAACTCGACCAGCACTTCGGTTTCCGGCCGCGGAATCAGTACGCCGGGCGCCACATGGAAATCCCGGCCAAAGAACTCGCGCACCCCGACCAGATAGGCGATCGGTTCGCCGGCCAGCCGGCGGGCGACCAGCGCATCGAAGCGGGCGGCATCGGCCTCCGGCACTTCCAGCTCGGGCCAGGTCGACTGACGGGTACGGCCGATGCGCGCCGCCTGCTCGAGCAGCATGCGCGCTTCCAGCCTCGGCAGGCCACTGCCGGCCAGCAGTTCGGCGACGGTCCGCATCACATCAGGAACACGGTGGCGAGACCGAGGAAGATGAAGAAGCCGCCGGAATCGGTACAGGCAGTGATCAGCACGCTGGAACCCAGCGCCGGATCACGTCCCAGTTTCTGCATCAGCGTCGGGATCATCACCCCCATGGTCGCTGCCAGCACCAGGTTCAGCGTCATCGCCGTGGTCATCACCACCCCCAGTTGCCAGCTGCCGTACAGCGCCCAGGCCAGTACGCCGAGCGCACTGCCCCAGACCAGGCCATTGATGACGCTGACGCCGATTTCCTTGCGCCACAACCGCCATGCCTGGTTCAGCTGCATCTGGCCCATGGCCAGTGCGCGCACGATCATGGTGATGGTCTGATTGCCGGAGTTGCCGCCGATCCCGGCCACGATCGGCATCAGTGCCGCCAGCGCGACCAGGTTCTGGATCGAATGTTCGAAGGCGCCGATCACCCGGCTGGCGACAAAGGCCGTGCACAGATTGACCGCCAGCCACGCCCAGCGGTTCTTCACCGAGGCCAGCACGCCGGCGAACAGGTCTTCCTCTTCCTTCAGGCCGGCCATGCTGAGCACTTCGCTCTCGCTCTCCTCACGGATGTAGTCGACCATGTCGGCCACCGTGAGCCGGCCGACCAGCCGGTAATTGCTGTCGACCACCGGTGCGGACACCAGGTCATAGCGCTCGAACGCCTGGGCCGCATCCCCGACGTCGTCGTCAGGCAGGAAGGTGACCACATCGCGCGCCATGACCGACGACACTTCGGATTCGGGATCGGAAATCAGCAGTTTGTTCAGTGGCAGTACGCCGACCAGGGTTTCCTCGTCGTCGACGACGAAGATCTTGTCGGCGTGGTCGGGCAGTTCCTCGAAGCGGCGCAGATAGCGCAGCACGACTTCCAGTGTCACATCGGCGCGGATCTTGACCAGCTCGAAATCCATCACGCCGCCGACCTGGTCCTCGCGGTACGACATCGCGCTTTGCAGCTGCTCGCGTTCCTTCAGGTCCAGGCCGCCCATGACCTCGTACACCACCTGGCTCGGCAGGTCGGGCGCCAGGTCGGCGAGTTCGTCGGCATCAAGCTGTTCGGCGGCGGCGACCAGCTCTTCGCGGTCCATCGACTCGATCAGCGTCTCGCGCACCGCGTCGGACACTTCGAGCAGGATGTCGCCATCGCGGTCGGCCTTGACCAGATCCCACACCCGCAGCCGCTCGTCCAGCGGCAGCGATTCAAGAATGTAGGCGACGTCGGCGGGGTGGAGCTGGTCGAGCTTTTTGCTCAACTCGGCGCTGTGCTGCTTGTGGACCAGATTCTCGACCAGCTGCTGGCGAGGCATGTCCTGCTTGTGGACGAGATCCTCGACCAGCTGCATGCGGTTCAGCAGGTTCTGCACCTGCGTCAGGCTGGCCTGGAGGTTGTCCTGGTTTCTTGTGGTATCGACGGTCATGCAAGTCGTCTCCCGTACCCGCACGGAAGATCGGCGCCGGCGAATACGTCAGTCGTTATGTTTGTAGGGAGAAGGCGGCGGGTAACTGGGTAAGTCCATGGTTGGAGCCGGGGAAAGGTGCGCCCGGCAGAGTACACAGAGGGCGCGAATTGTAACGCCGGCGCAATAAACCACGCCAGACTGCTGACGAAAATTGCTGCGCCGCACGCCATCGCGTCGATCGCGATCCGGCGTGCGCCACGCGCGCCGGACACCGGCGCAATGATGCGGCGCAAACATTACGGGATGTCGGCGTAGGCCATTCGCCGCTGCAGGATGGCAGCCTTGCGCCGGAGCCGGGAATCATTGCGGTGATCATCGTAATAGCGCGGATTCGGCACCATGGCCGCCAGTCTGGCTGCCTGCGACGCCGACAGCCGCGACGCGCCGGTCTTGTAGTAATGCCGGGCCGCCGCTTCGGCGCCGAACACGCCATTGCCCCACTCGATCACGTTCAGATAGATCTCGAAGATGCGCCGCTTGTCCATCACCGCTTCCAGCATCACGGTGATGATGGCCTCCTCGGCCTTGCGCCACGGCGTGCGTTTGGACGACAGGAACAGGTTCTTCGCCAGTTGCTGGCTGATGGTCGAGCCGCCGGCGACGATGCGGCCCTTCTGCATGTTCTTCTCCCAGGCGGTCTGCATCCCCTCCCAGTCGAATCCCTCGTGGGCAAGGAACTTGGCATCCTCACTGGCGACCAGCGCCCGCTTCAGGTTGCTGGAAATGCGGTCGTACGACACCCAGCGATAGCGGATCTCGATATCGGGATTGGTTTCGGCCAGCACGGCCTGCTGTTCGGTCATGAAGGCGGTCGTGGACGGGTTGTTCCACTTCCAGTACAGGATGTGCCCGAACAGCCACAGTTGATACAGCAGGAACACCGCGGCCAGCAGACCGACCAGCTTGAAAAGCAACTTCACGAAAAGCTCCGCAAAAAAGAAAACAGCCGGAAGAACCGGCCCAGACTGCCCACAAACCCCGTCCATTGAAGAACGGACGAGCGAAGCGAGGTTTCCCCGCAGCGGCGGGGACGGAAGACGCAGGAGTCAATCAGACAGACTGCCGTACTCACGGCAGATCCTGTCAGTCGGGCGTGCACCGACGCCACGGTGACCGTCGGTGCCCACCTTTATCAGCAGTCTGAGCCGGAAGAACCGGCCGTGGGTCGGGCATGTAACGGCGCAGCCGTCAGTCATGCCAGCAAATCGCGAAGGCTGTTCATCACCGGACGTGTCTCCGGCTGCACGCCATGCCAGATCCGGTACGACTCGGCCGCCTGTTCGACCAGCATGCCCAGTCCGTCGGACAGCATGCCGGCCCGTTCGGCCTGCGCCCGCGCCAGGAACGGCGTCAGGCCCTTGCCGTACACCATGTCGTAGACCAGCTCGCTGTCGGTCAGCACCCCGTCCGGCAGCGGCGGCAGCGCGCCGCTGAGACCGGCCGACGTGCCGTTGATGACGATGTCGAAGTGGCGTCCGGCCAGTTGCTCGTACGCACAGACCTCGATCCGGCCCCAGCCGGCGAAGTCGGCCGCAACCTGCTGCGCCTTGTCCAGCGTGCGGTTGACCAGGGTGACGCTGGCCGGCTTCTGCTCCAGCAGCGGCAGCAGCACGCCGCGCACGGCGCCGCCGGCGCCCAGCACCAGCACATTCTTGCCGGCGATGGCGACATCGAGGTTGACGGTGATGTCACGGGTCAGGCCGATACCGTCGGTATTGTCGCCATGGACCTCGCCATCGCGGAAAGTCAGCGTATTGACGGCCCCGGCCGCACGGGCACGCTCGGTCAGGTGCTGCCGCGCCAGCTCATGCGCTTCGAGCTTGAACGGCAGGGTCACGTTCAGTCCGTGGCCGCCGCCGGCGACAAAATCGCGCACGCTGGCGGCAAAGCCGTCCAGCGGCGCCAGCAGGCGTTCATAGGCCAGCGGCACTCCCTGCAGGCGGGCGAACTCGAGGTGGATGTACGGCGACTGGCTGTGCGCAATCGGGTTGCCGATAACGGCGTAGCGTTGGGTCATGATGGTCACTATCGCAAAGGGAAATTCGGAATTCGGTCGCGGGGCGGCTCAGCCCTGCCGCCATGGCAGGCCGCTGACACGCCAGCCGCCAAGGCGGTTGCGCTGGCCCTGCCCGTCGAGCGGGCCCTCGAAGCCGTCGAGGATGTTGTAGGCCTGGTAGCCCAGCCCGGCCGCCAGCGTGGCGGCGGCCACCGAGCGGACCCCGCTGCGGCACAGGAACAGGACCGGCAGGTCTTTCGCCACCGCCGCTTCGAGCTGGCCGGCAAAGGCCGGATTGGGCTGCATGCCGGGCCAGGTCCTGAATTCGATGCCGGTCGCGGACGGCGGCATGCCGACAAAGCTCCACTCGGCAGCGCTGCGCACGTCGACCAGGCGCGCGGCGCCCAGTTCGACCAGTCGCCAGGCCTCCGCCGGGGTCACCTCACCGGCATAGGCGCTGCCCGCTTCGCGTCCGCGTGTCGCGGCCCGGGCCAGAATTGTGTCAATTGTGTCGTCCATCGCGAAGCCAGCAAGCCGGGTGTCATGTTCGGGCGATTATAGTAGCAGCGAATGCACGGACAATGACAAGGCTTGTCCGGCAGTCGCCGGACGGTCCAAACCGGTGCATGCCCGTCAGCAATGCACCGGTTTTGTGCCACCGCACGGCAAATTGCACGCTTATGGTGCATCATGCCGTTGAGCGAGCCGGACGGGACGGCGTCCAGTCCCCGGGAATGCCGCGACAGCGGGCATGGCACAGTTTCTGCTATGTTTTCTGCCAGCTATCCGGTGCGCCCGGACCTCAACTTGAACGACTCGTAACACCTGAACACTTTGGGAGATTTGTATGGCGGCTGCCGACGTTAAGAAACTGATCGAGGATAACGACGTAAAGTTCGTTGACCTGCGCTTTACCGACACCAAGGGCAAGGAACAGCACGTCACCATCCCGGCGCACGTCCTGACCGAAGATGCCGAAGCCTGGTTCGAGCACGGCCATGCGTTCGATGGCTCGTCCATCGCCGGCTGGAAGGGTATCCAGGCCTCCGACATGCTGCTGATCGCCGACCCGGCGACGGCCTTCATCGACCCGTTCTACGACGAACCGACGGTGTTCATGACCTGCGACGTGGTCGATCCGGCCGACGGCAAGGGCTACGACCGCTGCCCGCGTTCGATCGCCAAGCGCGCTGAAGCCTACCTGAAGGCCAGCGGCATCGGCGATGTCGCCTTCTTCGGTCCGGAACCGGAATTCTTCGTGTTCGACAGCATCACCTGGCACGCCGACATGTCCGGCTGCCACGTGAAGATCAACTCGGAAGAAGCCGCCTGGTCGTCCGCCGATCCGCTCGACGGCGCCAACACCGGCCACCGTCCGCGCGTCAAGGGCGGCTACTTCCCGGTCCCGCCGGTCGACAGCTTCCAGGACATGCGCTCGCAAATGTGCCTGGTGCTGGAAGAACTCGGCGTGCCGGTCGAAGTGCACCACCACGAAGTGGCGACCGCCGGCCAGTGTGAAATCGGCACCCGCTTCAGCACGCTGACCCAGCGCGCCGACTGGACCCAGATCACCAAGTACGTGGTGCAGAACGTCGCCCACAGCTTCGGCAAGACCGCCACCTTCATGCCGAAGCCGATCTGCGGCGACAACGGCTCGGGCATGCACGTTCACCAGTCGATCTGGAAAGACGGCGTGAACCTGTTCGCCGGTGACGGCTATGCCGGCCTGTCCGACTTCGCGCTGTACTACATCGGCGGCATCATCAAGCACGCCAAGGCGCTGAACGCGATCACCAACCCGGGCACCAACTCGTACAAGCGCCTCGTGCCGCATTACGAAGCCCCGGTGAAGCTCGCCTACTCGGCCCGCAACCGTTCGGCCTCGATCCGCATTCCGCACGTGGCCAGCCCGAAGGCCCGCCGCATCGAAGCGCGCTTCCCGGACCCTTCGGCCAACCCGTACCTGTGCTTCGCCGCGCTGATGATGGCCGGCCTGGACGGCGTGCAGAACAAGATCCACCCGGGCGAACCGGCCAGCAAGAACCTGTACGACCTGCCGCCGGAAGAAGACAAGCTGATCCCGACCGTCTGCGCGTCGCTGGACGAAGCGCTGGGCGAGCTCGACAAGGACCGCGACTTCCTGACCCGTGGCGGCGTGTTCAGCAACGAGTGGATCGATGCCTTCATCGAACTCAAGATGCAGGAAGTCAACCGCATCCGCATGACGCCGCACCCGGTCGAGTTCGACGAGTACTACAGCCTGTAAGGGCCTGGCAGGGCGGGCACCGGAACACCGGGAGCCCGCCCGGCTGATACGGGGGACTGTCACACGACAGTCCCCCGGTTTTTTTGCACGGCCGGGCACCGACGTTCACCGTGGCGCGGTGCACGCCGGCTGACAGGATCTGCCCCGCTTCCGTCCCCGCCGCCGCGGGGAAACCCCGCTTCGCCCGTCCGTTCGACGTGGTCACTTTTTTCAGCCTTTTCCGACCCGGTCGATGGCGTATCATCGGCAGCATGACTCTGCGCCCCGCCCTTCCGCTGCTGGCTGCGCTGCTGGCGCTGCCGGTAACCGCCGCGCCCGTGCCGGTGGACGGCACGACACCATACCCGACGCCGCCCGACATCCGGCTCTCGCGCCCGGTGCCGACCGCGCCGTATGCGCCGCCGTCCCGCTTCGGCACCATCGCACCGATCCCGCCAGCGAGTGATCGCCAGCCGGCACCGGTACGCGATATCGACATGGACATCCGGCCCGCGCCGCGCCGTCTGCCCGACCGTCCGCGCTGAGCCCGGCACGGGTGCCGGCCACATGGCAGGCATTTTGCTTTATCGTCGTTATTCATTCCCTTTTGGCTGCCGATGCCCGATTCCGTTTTCGCCGGTCTTGCCCTGCTCGACACGGCGGTCCTCGCCGTCAACCGCGAGGGCGCCATCCTCCACGCCAACCCGGCAGCCGAAAACCTGCTGGCGCTGGGCAGTCGCGAACTGGTCCGCCACACCCTGTCGAGCCTGTTCGTCAATGCCCAGCCGCTGATGCGCGGCCTGGCCACCGCCGTCGACAACGATGTCAGTTTCACCGAACACGATCTGACGCTGGACACCACCAACCAGCTGCACCTGCACCTGTACTGCTCGCTGACGCCGATCGACGCCAACGGCGCGGCGGCGCTGCTGGAGCTGCGGCCGATCGACCAGCAGATCCGCATCGCCAACGAGGAACGCCTGCTGATCCAGCAGCAGGCGAACCGCGAGCTGATCCGCAATCTCGCCCACGAGATCAAGAACCCGCTTGGCGGCATCCGGGGTGCCGCGCAGTTGCTGGCACTGGAACTCGATGACCGCCCGGACCTGACCGAGTACCTCGATGTCATCCGCAACGAGGCGTTGCGCCTGCAATCGCTGGTCGACCGCCTGCTGGCGCCGAACCGGCGCCATGTGCAGGACGACGTCAATATCCACGAAGTGCTGGAACGGGTGCGCAGCCTGCTGCTGGCCGAGTATCCGGACGGACTGCACGTTCTCCGCGACTACGATATCAGCCTGCCGATGCTGACCGCCGACAAGGAGCAGTTGATCCAGATCGTCCTCAATATCGTCAAGAACGCGGCACAGGCCATGGCCGGCCACGGCACCATCCGCCTGAAAACCCGCATCGCCCGCCAGGTCACGCTGGCACGCCGCCGCTACGCGCTGGCACTGGAATTGCAGATCATCGATGACGGCCCCGGCATCCCGCCCGACCTGCACGACCATGTGTTCTACCCGCTGGTGACCGGCAGGGCCGAGGGAACCGGACTGGGCCTGACGCTGGCACAGACCTTCGTGCATCAGCACCAAGGAACCATCGAGTTCGAATCCCGGCCAGGACGCACCTGCTTTACCGTGCTCCTGCCGTTCCTGGAGAAAAGCGCATGACCACTGCACCGGTCTGGATTATCGACGACGACAAGTCCATCCGCTGGGTTCTGGAAAAAGCACTGGCCCGCGCCGGCATCGCCTTCCAGAGTTTCAGCAATGCCGACGATGCCCTGAACGCCATGTACGACGACACGCCGAAGGTGATAGTCAGCGATATCCGCATGCCGGGCACGGACGGACTGAAATTCCTGGGCAAGATCAAGGCTGACCATCCGCAACTGCCGGTCATCGTCATGACCGCGCACTCGGATCTCGACAGCGCCGTTTCGGCCTTTCAGGGCGGCGCATTCGAGTACCTGCCCAAGCCGTTCGACATCGACCAGGCCGTCCAGCTGGTCGAACGCGCACTCGGCGAGGTCGCCAGCATCGACCGCCCGGCGGACACGCTGGAACCGCTGCCGGTGCTGCTTGGCCAGGCGCCGGCAATGCAGGACGTGTTTCGCGCCATCGGCCGGCTCAGCCAGTCCAGCGTCACCGTGCTGATCACCGGCGAATCCGGCTCCGGCAAGGAACTGGTCGCGCAGGCGCTGCACCGCCACTCGGCGCGTGCCGCCAAGCCGTTCATCGCCATCAACACCGCCGCCATCCCGCGCGATCTGCTGGAGAGCGAGCTGTTCGGCCACGAGCGTGGTGCCTTCACCGGCGCCACCGCGCAACGGCGCGGCCGCTTCGAGGAGGCCGAGGGCGGTACGCTGTTCCTGGATGAAATCGGCGACATGCCGACCGAGCTGCAGACCCGCCTGCTGCGGGTGCTGTCGGACGGGCAGTTCTATCGCGTCGGCGGCCATATGCCGATCAAGGCCAATGTGCGGGTCATCGCCGCCACCCACCAGAACCTGGAATCCCGCGTGCGCGACGGCCAGTTCCGCGAGGACCTGTTCCATCGCCTGAACGTGATCCGCCTGCGTCTGCCGCCGCTGCGCGAGCGCCACGAGGACATCCCGCTGCTGACCCGGCATTTCCTGGCCCGCAGCGCGTCCAGCCTTGGCGTCGACGCCAAGCGGCTGTCGGAAGCCGCCATGGCCCAGCTGGCCGACTATGCCTTCCCAGGCAATGTCCGCCAGCTGGAGAACCTGTGCCAGTGGCTGACAGTGATGGCACCGGGCCAGACCGTCGAGCCGGCCGACCTGCCGCCGGAGCTGAAGGAAAGCGGCGGGGACGCGGTCGCAGGCCACCATCCGGCGACAGCCGGCGACTGGGCCGGCAGCCTGGCCGCCGTCGCCGCCGAGCAGTTGCGCCGAGGCGAGACCGGCATCATCGACGCGCTGACCCGCGAGTTCGAGGGCACGCTGATCCGCACCGCACTGGCGCACACCGGCGGGCGCCGGGTCGAGGCGGCGTCCCTGCTCGGGCTCGGCCGCAACACGCTGACACGCAAGGTGCAGGAGCTGGGGATAGACAGCGACGAATAAAAGAAGGGGACCTCGCGGTCCCCTTCTTTGTGCCCTGCATGCTACTCGGCGCTGTCCTTGCGGCCTTCGCGCCGCGCCTTGCGCTCGGCGCGGTCGGCCTCGTCAGCCAGCCGCTCGGCTTCGAGCCGGGCTTCGATTTCCTGGGCCATGACCTCCCACTGCGCCGGCGTTTCCAGCGTCAGCCGGCCGATACGGCCGTCGCGGAAGTCGTTCAGCACCACTTCGGCCGCCTTCTGCTCGTCCAGCACGCCACCGGCACGCATGGCGCCACGGCGACGGCCGATTTCCTCGAACAGTGCTACATCGCTGTCCGGCAGCGCGCTCAGGTTGTAGCGCGCCATCAGTTCGGCCGGGTAGACCGGCATCAGCATCGCCAGCAGTTCGAGCGCCACCTCGGCCTCGTCCATCGCATTGCGGCCGACGGCGCCGCTGGCGGCCAGCGCATAGCCGGAACGCTCATGCTCGATCTTCGGCCACAGCATGCCCGGGGTATCGAACAGCACGACTTCGTCGGTCAGCTGGATGCGCTGCTGCGCCTTGGTGATGGCGGGCTCGTTGCCGGTCTTGGCGATCTTCTTGCCCATCAGGCTGTTGATCAGCGTCGATTTGCCGACGTTGGGAATACCGCACACGATCAGCCGCAATGGCCGGTCCGCACCGATCACCCGACCGGGCACCAGCGCGCGCGCCGCGTCGATAATCTTCTTTTTCGGATTGCTCTCGCCGTTGTCGAGCGCAATCGCGCCGGTCCCCGGCTGCGAGGCGAACCAGGCCAGCCAGTCCCGGGTGGTGGCCGGGTCGGCCAGATCCTGCTTGTTGAGGATCTTGAGCTTCGGCCGCCGGGTCTCGAGCAGACGGGAAATCATCGGGTTGGACGACGACATCGGCAGACGCGCATCGCACATCTCGATCACCACGTCGACTTCGGCGAGCTTGTCGGCAAACTCGCGCTTGGCCTTGTGCATGTGACCGGGGAACCATTGGATGGCCATGGGGAGAATCCTTCTGTGGTCGTCCTGGAGCGGCCGACCGGCTTTAACGGCAAAACGGCGCGCATTGTACCCGTGCGGCAGCCTGCCGGATATGGCGGTCGCAGGCAAACCCTTGGCGAAACGGGCTTTTGTGCCGTACTTGACCCCGGTCAATGACGTGCTGCTTAGCCATGGCCGGCACGAACGGGCGGTCGTACATTGTTCCCATGCTGTGCCGCGCATCGGCCAGCAGGGTGTTCTTCACGCAAGCTTGAATCAAAGCCTTGGGCGTCACTGCGGTGGCGCCTTTTTTATTGTCGTCGGCCGCCATCCCGTACACTCGACACCTTGCCGTTTTTCTCCGGTACGCGATGACACGCTTTGATATCTCGATCTGCTGGTTCCGCCGCGACCTGCGGCTGTCCGACCATGCCGCGCTGTACCAGGCCCTGAAGCACAGCCGGAGCGTGGTGTGCGTCTTCGTATTCGACCGCGCCATTCTCGAACCACTGCCAAGGGCCGACCGCCGGGTGGATTTCATCCACCGCTCGCTGGCCGAACTCAAGCAGGCGCTGCGCGAGCACGGCAGCGATCTGCTGGTCCGCCATGCCGATGCCTGCGAGGCGATTCCCGAACTGGCTCGCACGCTGGGTGCCGGCGCCGTGTTTGCCAACCGCGACGATGACCCGGCCGCCATCGCCCGTGACGATGCCGTGGCTGCCGCCCTGGCCGCCGACGGGCGCACGCTGCTCACCAGCAAGGACGTGACGCTGTTCGAGCGTGACGAGGTCCTGACCGCATCCGGGACGCCCTACAGCGTCTATACGCCGTACCGGAACGCATGGCGGAAAAAGCTCGATCCGTTCTTCCTGCAGGCCTATCCGGTGGAACGCTACCTGACAGCACTGGCGCCGCTGCCGCCGCAACCGTTCCCGTCCCTGCCCGAACTCGGCTTTGCGCCGGCCGACCCCGGCGTGCCGACCGGGATGTCCGGCGCGCAGGCCCTGTTTGCGGCCTTTCAGCCACGCATCGCCCATTACCGCACCCTGCGCGACTACCCGGCCGACAATGGCGTGTCGGCGCTGTCGGTCCACCTGCGCTTCGGCACGATCTCGATCCGGCAACTGGCGCAGTTCGCCTGGGCCGACGGTTCGGACGGCGCGATGTGCTGGCTCGACGAACTGATCTGGCGCGACTTCTACCACCAGATCCTCTGGCACCATCCCCGGGTCGGTCAAGGGCGGTCGTTCAAGCCGGAGTACGAGGGCCTGGCCTTCCCCGGCGACCCGCAGCATTTCGACGCCTGGTGCGAGGGACGGACCGGCTATCCGCTGGTCGACGCCGCGATGCGTCAGCTGAACCGGACCGGCTGGATGCACAACCGGCTGCGCATGGTCAGTGCCAGCTTTCTGGTCAAGGACCTGTTGATCGACTGGCGCCATGGCGAAGCGTATTTCGCCGAAAAGCTGCTGGATTTCGATCTGGCCGCCAACAATGGCGGCTGGCAGTGGGCCGCCTCGACCGGCTGCGATGCCCAGCCATACTTCCGCATTTTCAACCCGGTCACCCAGTCGGAGAAATTCGACCCGCGCGGCGATTTCATCCGCCGCTTCGTCCCGGAACTGGCCGCGCTGGACCACAAGGCCATCCACGCGCCGTGGCAGGCCAGGCAGTTGCCGCCCGGCTTCCGGCTGTCGCATGACTATCCGGCGCCGATCGTCGACCATGCCGTGCAGCGGCAGCGTGCGCTGGCGCTGTACGGCAAGGACTGACGGCAGACAGCAGCAAGCCCGCAGACCTTTCCGTCTGCGGGCTTGCCGTAGGTGAACGCCGGTTACTTGTGGCGGTCGAGGAAGGCGCGGATTTCGGTTTCCGCCTGCTCCTTCGTTCGGCCGTAGCGCTCGCGGATCAGGCCGTTGAGCTGCTCGACCTTGCCATTGATGCGGGTCAGGTCATCATCGGTCAGCTCGCCCCAGGCGGCCTTGACCTTGCCCTTCAGTTGTTCCCACTTGCCTTCAAACGTATCACTGTTCATGGTCTTTCTCCTTGCAGGTTGGACTTCGTGCCCCGGAGCGGCCGGTCAGCCGCGACGGGAAAACAGGCTGAGCACGAAGAGGATGAGGCCAACGACAAAAACGATTTTGGCCGCGTAGGCTGCCGTACCGGCCAGACCGCCGAATCCAAGCGCGGCCGCAACCAGTGCGACAATCAGAAAAATGACGCCCCAACGAAACATGTCTGTCTCCTTCGGTGCTGACGCGCCGGAACGGGCCGCGACATGGGTGGGGGGAATGCGTGCCGGGCGGGAATTACTTCACCCGCAGGTCGTTCTTGACCGAGGTGACGCCCTGGATGCCGCCGGCGACTTCCGCCGCGCGGAGCACCTGGGCCTTGTTCCTGACCACGCCGCTGAGCTGGACCCGGCCATTGCTGGTACTTACGCTGATCGGAAATGACTTCACATCGGCATCGGCCAGCAGCGCCGCCTTCACCTGGCTGGTGATGGCCGTATCGCTGAGATAGCCCCTGGCGCCCTTGTCACCGCCGTCCTTCAGCCTCAGGTCACTTCTGACCTCCTTGACGCCGGGCACGTTCGCCGCCAGTTGCGCGGCCAGCGACGACTGCTGCATATCGTTGACGAAGCCTGACAGCAGCACGACGCCCTGCTGGGTCTCCACGCCGATATCGAGGCTTTTGATCTGCTCGTCGGCCAGCAGCGCAGCCTTGACCCTGGCCGTCACCGCGCTGTCGTCGATATAGGCATCCGCCTGCTTTGCACCACTCTCGATCTTGCTGCCGGCCTTGTCGATACTCTGGCCGAGGGTGTCCGCCATCGCCGCGCCACTGAAGACCAGCGAGGAAGCGAGGAGCCACGGGGTCGCATGCTGGAACATCCGGTTTCGGGTCGTATTCATGGGGGTGCATCCTTTCCGTTGTTGTTCGGTTTCGGTGTGCTTGTTGCGTACCCCCAGACTAGGGCAGTCATGCCGACGACCCAATGGCGAAAGGTTTAGCAAATGTAAGTATAGCCAGTACATAATGACACATTATGTTAAGGGCCTGTTTTTATTGTAAAAATATTGAAACACCTAGTCACACCGGAAACGCGCTGCGCCGGTGGCAGGCCGGGATTCCGGCATGAAAAAGCCGGAAGCGGCACAGGATGTGCAGCTTCCGGCCGACGGGGGCAGGCCCGGCGCGATGACTAGCCCAGCAGTCCTTCCGCCGTCATCGCCGCCTGCACGGCCGGCCGCTTGAACACCCGCGCGCGCAGCGCCTTGATGCGCGGCCAGCGATCGAGCGAATGATGCAGGAAGCCCAGCCAGCCCAGGCAGGTGAACAGATAGGCATCGGCCACGCTGTAGCTGCCGTTCAGGTAGTCCCGCCCCGCCAGGCGCGTTTCGACATCGTCGAGTCGCAGGCTGAGCCGGGCCCAGGCACGCTGCTTCATCCCGGCCGAGTTCTGGCCATCCACATCCCACAGCGGCCCCGTGCCCTTGTGGATTTCAGTGGCGATAAAGTTCAGCCATTCCGCCAGTTGCGCCCGTTCCAGCGTGCCGGCACGCGGTACCAGCCCCTTGCCGGGCACCAGGTCAGCCACGTACTGCATGATCGCTGCCGCCTCGGTCAGCACCGTACCGCACGGCAGGGCCAGCGCCGGCACATAGTTGCGCGGGTTGATGGTGCGGAAGTCGCGACCATCGGCGGTCAGGCGCGGTGACGCACGCAGGTTGATGCGTTCGAGGTCGTACGGCAGGCCGGCTTCTTCCAGCACGATATGCACCGCCATCGAGCACGCGCCCGGGGTGTAGTACAGCTTCATTCCTGTTCCTCTCGTCATGAATCACGATGCCGGCCAGCAGGTCGTCGCGGCTCGCCGGCCGCTACAGTATGGCGCGGCGATGGCGGGCTGACAAAGGCCGCCGGCCCGCGGAAGCCTTGCGTTCGTCGCCGGGGCTTGCATTAGACCGACCGGTCTAATACCATGTCCCCATGATGACTGAAGCCTCACCGTCGCACGATACCCGCGAACACATTCTTGCCGTCGCCGAGCCGATGATCCTCGGTCGCGGCTTCACCGCGGTCGGCCTGACCGAGCTGCTGACGGCAGCCGGCGTGCCCAAGGGATCGTTCTACCATTACTTCCGTTCCAAGGAGCACTTCGGTGAAGCGCTGCTGGAACGCTACTTCGCCGGCTACGCCAGCCGGATGGAAACGCTTTTCGCCGACGGCGTGCCCGGCCCGATGCGCGACCGGCTGCTGGCCTATTTTGCGTCCTGGCTGCACGGCGCCTGCGATATTGAAAATCACGGCAGTTGCCTGGCGGTCAAGCTGTCGGGCGAGGTCTGCGATCTGTCCGAGCCAATGCGCGAAGCGCTCGCGCACGGCATGAACCAGGTGGTCGGCAAGCTGTCTGCCGCCATCGCGGCGGCCGTTGCCGACGGCTCGACCACGGCCGGCGACGATTGCGATGCACTGGCCGAAGCCCTGTACTCGATGTGGCTGGGTGCCGCGCTGCGAACCAAGGTGCTGCGCGACCCGGCTCCACTGCAACGGGCGCTGGACGAAACCCGGCGGCGCCTGCCGCAACCGGACTGATCCCTGTTCCGGCCGGTGTGACCACGACACCGGCCTTTCATTTCCCCACCAACTAGACGACCAGTCTATTTTCAGGACACCACCGATGAACGCCGACAAGTTGCTCACGCCGCTCACCCTGGGCGCAATCGAACTCCGCAACCGCATTGTGATGGCCCCGCTGACCCGCCTGCGCGCCATCGAACCGGGCGATATCCCGACTCCGCTGATGGCCGAGTACTACACCCAGCGGGCCAGCGCCGGCCTGATCATTACCGAGGCCGCGCAGATTTCGCCGGTCGGCAAGGGCTATGCCGGCGCACCGGGCATCTATGACGAAACCCAGGTCGCCGCCTGGAAGTACATCACCGATGCCGTCCATGAGCACGGCGGCCGCATGGCGATCCAGTTGTGGCACGTCGGCCGCATTTCGCACACCGCGCTGCAGCCCGGCCACGCCGCCCCGGTGGCACCGTCGGCGCTGGCTGCCGACACCCGCACCACCATTCGCGATGAAAACGGCAATCTGACCCGCGTGCCCTGCTCGGTGCCGCGCGCACTGGAAACCGCCGAACTGGAAGACCTGGTTGAAGACTACCGTCTGGCCACCGACCGCGCGCGCCGCGCCGGCTTTGACCTGATTGAAATCCATGCCGCACACGGCTACCTGCTGGCCCAGTTCCTGTCGCCGCAGTCCAATGTCCGCACCGACGCCTATGGCGGCAGTATCGAGAACCGGGCCCGGCTGACGCTGGAAGTGGTCGATGCGACCATCGCCGAGTGGGACAGCGCTCACGTCGGCATCCGCATTTCACCGCTGGGGATGTTCAACGGGCTGGACGATGCCGGGCAGGAAGAAATGGCCTATTACCTGGTCAGCGAGCTGGCGCGGCGCAATCTCGCCTACCTGCATATCTCGGAACCGGACTGGGCTGGTGGCCCGGCCTACAGCGAGGCGTTCCGCCGCGCGCTGCGCGACCGCTACCCGGGCAAAATTCTGGCCGCCGGCAGTTACACCACGGAAAAGGGCGAGAAGCTGATCTCGCAGGGGCTGATCGACGCCGCCGTCTTTGGCCGGCCGTTTATCGCCAATCCGGATCTGGTCGAACGACTGACCCTGGGTGCGCCGCTGAACGCCGTCGACGAAGCCACGGTGTATGCGTCGGGCGCCACCGGCTACACCGACTACCCGACCCTGTCCGCCCGGGCCTGAGCCCGGCATGACGCAAGACCGGCGCGGCCTCGTCAACCGGCCTTGCCGGTCTTGCCCCCCGGGTGACGCCCGGTCTTGTCCTGATAGAACGCGCGAATCTCGCGCATGTCGCGCTCGATATCGCCGGTCGGCTGGAACAGCGGGCCGAAGCCGGCGGTCTTGCTCGGGTAGTCCATATAGGCCATCAGGATCGGCACTTCGGCGCCGACGGCAATATAGTAGAAGCCGGTCTTCCATTCGGTGACGCGGTTGCGCGTCCCCTCCGGCGGAATGGCGACCACCAGCCGCTCGGACCGACGGTAGACCTCGACCATCTGTTCGACCAGCGAATTGCGCTGGCCGCGCTGGACCGGAATCCCCCCGAGCCAGCGCATGATCGGCCCCATCGGTCCGCGAAACAGGCTGGCCTTGCCCATCCAGTAGATTTTCGCCCGTGCGGCGAAGCACATGCCGAGTGTCAGCGGAAAGTCCCAGTTGCTGGTATGTGGTGCGGCGATCAGCACGTACTTGGGCTGATCGGGAAAGCGGCCAACCAGCTTCCAGCCACTGACGCGCAGCAGCACAATGGAAATCCAGGCGAACAGCGTGCGAATGACGGGGGTATCGAAAAGGGTGTAGTGCATCGGGTTCGGCCGAAGCCGCTCGGGTCGCAGTGGAAAAGGCGGCGGACTGTACCTGAAATCGCTTCGCCTGGTATTAACGACAGCACGCCCGCGACAGCGGGTTTGATCTTTCTCATATACCAGTTCTGAATTTGCAATCCATTTTTAATTGCATTTCAGAATATGAGCACTGCGTAGACTGGGGCTGTCAGTATTCGCGGAGATCCCGCCATGCGAGCCCTCATTGTCGGCGGCGACCATATCGAGCCCACCCGGCGCGCCCTGCAGGCGCAAGGTTTTCAGGACATCGTGCACTGGAGCGGCCGCAAGACCGGCGACCTGACCCGGCCGATGCCGGCCCGGGTCGGCCATATGGTCATCATGCTCGGCTACATCAACCACAACCTGGCCAGGCGCATGCGCCAGATTGCCCGGGCGCAGAACATCCGGCTCGATTTCGTCGGCCGCAAGGGACTGCACTAGCGACCGGCAGACATCAGAACTTGTAGCCCTTGTGCAGCGCGACGATGCCGGCGCTGAGGTTGTGATAATCGACCTTGCCGAAGCCGACATCGAGCATCATCTGCTTCAGCGTTTCCTGGTCCGGGTGCATGCGGATCGACTCGGCCAGGTACTGGTAGCTGGCAGCATCGCCGGCAATCAGCTTGCCCATGATCGGCAGCGCCTTCAGCGAATACAGGTCGTAGACCGGCTTCAGCGGCGACCAGATGCGCGAGAACTCCAGCACCAGCAGCTTGCCGCCCGGCTTCAGCACCCGCAGCATCTCGGCCAGTGCCAGTTCCTTGTGGGTCATGTTGCGCAGGCCGAAGGCGACGCTGACCAGATCGAAGTAGTTGTCCGGGAACGGCAGCTTTTCCGCATCGGCCAGCGCGACCGGCAGCACCGTACCCTCGTCCAGCAGCCGGTCACGGCCGACGGTCAGCATCGAGCTGTTGATGTCGGTCAGCCAGACTTCGCCCTGCTTGCCGACCCGTTTGGCCCAGCCGCGCGCCAGGTCGCCAGTGCCACCGGCGATATCGAGCACTTTCTGGCCCGGGCGCAGCCCGGCGGTATTCAGCGTGAAGTGCTTCCAGATCCGGTGCAGGCCACCCGACATCATGTCGTTCATCACGTCGTACTTGTTGGCGACCGAATGGAACACCTCGGCCACCTTGCCGGCCTTGGCATTTTCTTCGACGGTCTGGAATCCGAAATGGGTCTGCTTGTCCATGCTTACTCCCTGCTGGCGCCGGCGGCGGCGAGGCGGTCGAGATAGTGTTGCCAGTATTCGGCCTGCTTGAGGCCGAGCTCGTAAAGATAATCCCAGCTGTACAGCCCGGTGGAATGACCGTCGTCAAACACCAGCTTCAAGGCGTAGTGACCAACCGGTTCGAGATCGGTTATGGCCACGTGACGCTTGCCGACCTGCAGCGTTTCCTGGCCGGGGCCATGGCCGCGGACTTCCGCCGACGGCGAGAACACCCGCAGGTATTCGCACGGCAGCTGAAAACGCGCGCCGTCGTCGAAGGCGATTTCCAGTTGTGCGCTGCGCGTGTGCAGCACGATGTCGGTCGGGCGGGGAGAAGCAGGGGTCAGGCCGGTCATGCGCGGGTCTCCTTTTCCAGCAGCATGGCGTCGCCATAGCTGAAGAAGCGGTATTCCTGTTCCACCGCATGCCGGTATGCGCCGCGCAGGGTGTCGATGCCGGCAAAGGCACTGACCAGCATCAGCAGCGTGGACTTCGGCAGGTGGAAATTGGTCAGCAGGCGGTCGACCACCCGGAAGCGGTAGCCCGGCGTGATGAAAATGTCGGTCTCACCGCGGCCGGCGCGCAGCGCGCCGTCCTGGGCCGCCGCTTCCAGCGCGCGCATCGAGGTGGTGCCGACGGCAACCACGCGGCCACCGGCCGCATGGCAGGCGGCGATCGCGTCCACGGTCCCGACCGGAATCTCGAAGCGTTCGCTGTGCATCTTGTGTTCGTCGATATTGTCGACCCGCACCGGCTGGAAAGTGCCGGCGCCGACATGCAGCGTGACCGTCGCCGTGCCGATGCCGCGCGCGCGGATGGCGGCGAGGATCTCGTCGGTGAAGTGCAGGCCGGCCGTCGGCGCCGCCACGGCGCCGCGTTCGCGGGCATACACGGTCTGATAGCGCGACTCGTCGTCACCGCCGGCGGCCCGCTCGATATATGGAGGCAGCGGCAGCTTGCCGGCGTCGTCGAGGATCGCGTATACGTCGCGGTCGCCGAGGAAGCGCAGCAGGAACAGTTCGCCCTGGCGTTCGACCATCTCCGCCTCCCAGCGGTCGGCAAACAGCAGCCGGGTGCCCGGCTTCGGCGATTTGGAGGCGCGGACATGAGCCAGCGCATGGTGATCGTCGAGCACGCGCTCGACCAGCGCCTCGATCGCACCGCCGCTGGCCTTGCGGCCGTACAGCCGTGCCTTGATGACGCGGGTATCGTTCATCACCAGCAGGTCGCCGGGGGCGAGCAGCCCGATGAGGTCGGGAAAACGCAGGTCGCTCAGGCGGTCGCCCTCAACGTGCAGCAACCGGCTGTTGCCGCGCTGTTCGGGAGGAAACTGCGCGATCAGGCGCTCGGGAAGGTCGTAATCGAATTCGGAAAGCAGCATGGGGAACGGCACGGCCGGAAGGCAATCGCCGGATTATAACGTTTTGCCCGGTCCCTACCTGCAAAATGCCGCCATGACCCTGTTGCGAGTGCGGAGACGACGAGCGGGAAAATCGAGCAAATACTCTGAAAAATCAGGCCGGCAGCAGCATGGCGGTGACCATTTTCGAGTCACTTGTAACGGAAGTTGCTTGCCAGTTCGCGAACGTTTGCCGCAAAATCGCCGCCATGTCGACGACAAACCCCCGAAACCCCAGCCGCGTACTTGTGCTGCACGGACCGAACCTGAACCTGCTCGGCACCCGTGAACCCCAGCATTATGGCGCAGATACGCTCGCCGGGATCAATGCGCGTCTGATCGAGCGGGCCCGTGCCCGCGGCGTGGCCTGCGATACCTTCCAGTCCAATGCCGAGCACCTGCTGATCGAGCGCATCCATGCCGCCCGCGAGGACGGCACGGGGTTCATCGTCATCAATCCGGCGGCATTCACCCACACCAGCGTCGCCCTGCGCGATGCGCTTGCCGCTGTCGATCTCCCCTTCGTCGAGGTGCACCTCTCCAATGTGCACAAGCGCGAACCGTTCCGACACCACTCGTATTTCTCCGACCTCGCGGTCGGCGTGATCTGCGGGCTGGGTGCGCGCGGCTACGAATTCGCACTCGATATCGCCCTGGACTCGTTGGCGGCCCACTGAGCCATCCGCCCGGTGCGCCGCCCAAGCAAATCTTACGGGAATCCGCCATGGACCTTCGCAAGCTGAAAAAACTGATCGACCTCGTCGAGGAATCCGGCATCGCCGAACTCGAAGTTACCGAGGGAGAAGAAAAAGTCCGCATCACCCGCGTGCAGGCAGGCAACACTGTCAGCTACGCCGCACCGCCGATGGCGATGCAGGCCCCGGCACCGGCCGCCGCCCCCGTGGCAGCAGCCCCGGTGGTCGAGGCCAAGCCGGTCGTCGACGACACCAAGCTGATCAAGTCGCCGATGGTCGGGACTTTCTACCGCTCGTCCAGCCCGGGTTCGAAGCCGTTCCTCGAAGTCGGCCAGACGGTCAATGTCGGCGATACGCTGTGCATCATCGAAGCGATGAAGCTGATGAATGAAATCGAAGCGGACCGTTCCGGCGTGATCAAGTCGATCCTGGCCGAAAACGGCCAGCCGGTCGAATACGGCGAGCCGCTGTTCGTCATCGAGTAATTCCCGCGTGTGCAACGTGAACCCTGAGAAGGCGATGCCGCTGGCGGTGATTCTTCTGACGGTTCACGTTTCACGTTTCACGGATGCAGCCTGCAACCCCACTCGTCGCCGTCCCGGCGGTCCCGCTCCGGCATCCTGCCCGGACCGGACAGTCGGACCGACACCGGTCAGCGGTGTCGCGCCATGACGGACGAGTCGCGGAGACCCGCCATGTTTGAAAAAATCCTTATCGCCAATCGCGGAGAAATCGCGCTGCGCATCCAGCGTGCCTGCCGCGAAATGGGCATCAAGACCGTGGTCGTCCACTCCGAGGCCGACCGCGAAGCCAAGTACGTGAAGCTCGCCGATGAATCGGTGTGCATCGGTCCGGCCGCGTCCGCGCTGAGCTACCTGAATGTGCCGGCGATCATCGCCGCTGCCGAAGTCACCGATGCCCAGGCCATCCACCCCGGCTACGGCTTCCTGTCGGAAAACGCCGATTTCGCCGAGCGCGTCGAGCAGTCGGGCTTCGTCTTTATCGGCCCGCGTCCGGAAACCATCCGCCAGATGGGCGACAAGGTGTGTGCCAAGCAGGCCATGATCGAAGCCGGCGTGCCCTGCGTACCGGGCTCCGGCGGCGAACTGCCGGATGATCCGGCCGAAATCACCAAGACGGCCCGCGAAGTCGGCTACCCGGTCATCATCAAGGCGGCCGGCGGCGGCGGCGGTCGCGGCATGCGCGTCGTGCATTCCGAAGCCTCGCTGATCAACGCGGTCAACATGACCAAGACCGAGGCCCAGTCCGCGTTCGGCAACCCGGCCGTGTACATGGAAAAATTCCTCGAGACACCGCGTCACATCGAGATCCAGGTGCTGGCCGACGAGTACGGCCACGCCATCTATCTCGGCGAACGCGACTGCTCGATGCAGCGCCGTCACCAGAAGGTCATCGAAGAAGCGCCGGCCCCCGGCATCACCGACAAGCAGCGCAAGCAGATCGGCGAAGCCTGCGCCGAAGCCTGCCGCCGCATCGGCTACCGTGGCGCGGGCACGTTCGAGTTCCTGTTCGAGAACGGCGAGTTCTATTTCATCGAAATGAACACCCGCGTCCAGGTCGAACACCCGGTGACCGAACTGATCACCGGCATCGACATCGTCCAGGAACAGATCCGCGTGGCCGCCGGCGAAAAGCTGCGCTACACGCAGAAGGACGTGAAGATCCACGGTCACGCCATCGAGTGCCGCATCAACGCCGAAGACCCGTTCACCTTCGTGCCGAGCCCGGGCAAGATCGAAAGCTATCACCCGGCCGGTGGCCCCGGCATCCGCATCGATTCGCACATTTACCAGGGCTATACCGTCCCGCCGTATTACGATTCGATGGTCGGCAAGCTGATCGCCTATGGCGATACCCGTGACCAGGCCATTGCCCGCATGCGCGTGGCGCTGTCCGAACTGGCCATTTCCGGCATCAAGACCAATATTCCGCTGCACCAGGAACTGATGATGGACGCCGCCTTCCAGCGCGGCGGCACCAGCATCCACTATCTGGAGCACCGGCTTGCAGAACGAAACAAGAAGGGCTGACATGGCTTGGCTTCAAGTCTCTATCGATGCTGACAGCCGTATCGCTGAACGCTTCGCCGACGCACTGATGGAACTCGGCGCCCTGTCCACCGCCATCGAGGATGCGGCGGCGGGTACCGAATTCGAGCAACCGATCTTCGGTGAACCGGGCGAGCCGGTCGACCAGTTGTGGGACAAGAGCCGCATCATCGCCCTGTTCGACGCCGACGCCGACGTGGCGGTGATGATCGCCGCCGCGGCCGCCGAGGCCGGCATGGCCCTGCCGGCCTGGAAGGAAGAGACGGTCGAGGCGCAGGACTGGGTGCGGGTGACCCAGGCGCAATTCGACCCGATCCGCATTTCCGACCGGCTGTGGATCACGCCGACCTGGCATGAGTCGCCGGCGCCCGATGCCATCAACCTGGCCCTGGACCCGGGCCTGGCCTTCGGCACCGGCAGCCATCCGACCACGCGGCTGTGCCTGCAGTGGCTGGATGCCAGCATCACCGGCGGCGAGCATATCCTCGACTACGGCTGCGGCAGCGGCATCCTTGCCATTGCCGCGCTGAAGCTGGGCGCCGCCGATGCGGTAGGCATCGACATCGACAAGCAGGCCGTCACCGCCAGCAATGACAATGCGGCTCAGAACAGCGTCACCGCCACCTTCGGTCTGCCCGATACGCTGGTGGAGGCGTCGCAGTACGACGTGCTGCTGGCCAATATCCTCGCCAATCCGCTGCGTGTGCTCGGCGACCTGCTCGCCTCCCACGTGCGCCCCGGCGGCCGCATCGTGCTGTCCGGCATCCTCGACGAGCAGGCAGAGGAACTGTCCCGCCTGTACAGTCAGTGGTTCGACATGGATGCGCCGGTATTCGACGAGGGCTGGACCCGACTGACGGGTACCAGACGGAGTGTTTGATTACGCTGACATAATTGCAATGCGCCGCAGCCGAGCGGCGCATTTGCATTTATCGTACCCGCCTGTGTAACCTCATAAGCAAGAACCGAGAAAACCCATAGCTGACCCCATGTATACAACCCAATGCCCTCATTGCGACACCCGCTTCCGCCTGCAACCCGAACAGCTGGACGCTGCAGACGGGCTGGTGCGCTGCGGACGCTGCCGCACGGTGTTCAACGCCAGAGCGCATCTGGAAGAAGAGCCGGCAGCGGAAACGCCGGTCGAGCCCGACACGACCGCCCCGGCCGGCGCACGCGCCGAAGACTTTGCGACCCCCGGCACCGGATCAACCGCGCCGTGGGATGAAAACGCCCCGGCCAATGAGGCGCAACGGCTCGCGCATCGCATGCGCCAGGCCAAGTCGGGCGAATGGGCAGCCGAGCCGCTGAAAGCCTCCAGCGACGAAACCGAACTGGCACCGGCCGGCAGCTCGCACGATTTCGACCTCGACCTGCCCGACCTCGCCACCCTGTCGAGTTATGGCGAAGTCGAGACACCGCCCCCGCCGGCAGAGGAGCCGGAAGTGCCACCGCTGCCGCCGCTGCAGGAAGACCGGCAGCCGGAAGCGCAGCCCCCGGAACCCGAGACGCCGGTCAGGAATGAAGAGCCCGACTTCGCCAGCCTGCTCGACAGCCTGAAGACGCCACCCCGGGTCGAACCGGTCGTCGGCGCCGTCGTCAGCGCCACCACCGAGCCGGACTTCGACGTCAGGATCGGCGACCACAAGACTCCGCTGCGCGTCGATGACGAGCACACGCCGGTCCCGCTGCCGGAAGACCGGCCGGTGCGTCCCGCCCGCTCCGAAAAAGCCAGGAAGAAGACCGCCGGGCCGAAGCGCAGCTTCGCCTGGCTGTGGCTGATCGGCGCCCTGCTGGCCGCCATCGCCCTGGCCGCCCAGCTGGTGTACCTGTTCCGTACCGAGATCGCCAGCCAGGTGCCGGGCGCCCGCGCGCCGCTGGAAGCCGCCTGTAAGGCGTTCGACTGCACGGTGCCCTTGCCGCGCCAGAGCGAGCTGCTGCGCACCGAGTGGTCGGAAATGAGCTTTATCCCGGAACAGAGCGCACTGGTGCAGCTGTCCGCCACGGTCATGAACCACGCCGACTACGACATGGACTGGCCGTACATGCAGGTCACGTTCAAGGACGCCTCCGAGCACGTGCTGCTGAAAAAGGTCTTCCCGCCGAAGGAATGGCTGCCTGCCGGCGAGCAGAAACAGCCGGCCTTTGCCGCCAACAAGGAGGTCAAGGTCAACATGCAATTGAACCTCGGCACCCTGCGTGCGCAGGGCTACAGCATCGCCTGGGTCTATCCGTAACATCTGGCCAAGGCAAATCCCGCTCCATCTGCTAGGATGAGCGGGTTTTTTTTCACCTTTTGTTGACGAGAATCATATTCCATTCGTCATAGTTAAAGCACGATGACCTATCTTGCGCCGGCACGGTCCTGACTTGTCTCATTCCCGACCGCTCCTGCGTTGCAGGGCAGTCCGAAGCAGCATGACCGATCCGGCACCGCCCGACTGCCGTCTCCGGCTCCGTCAGAGAATCCGCCATGCCCGACTTGTCCATTCGCACTCGTCTGTCCCTGCTGATCGCCGTGCCGCTGCTTGCACTGACCGGCTATGCCGGATACGACGCAAACAGAAGCTGGAACACCATCGAGGAGATGGCGTCGACATCGGCGCTGATCGCTTTCTCGACCGCCTCCGGTGACCTGGTTCATGCCCTGCAGGCCGAACGCGGCCGCTCGATCGGCTTCCTGAACGGCGACCCTGACCGCAAGCCGGTCGACGCGACCCGTGAGGACAGCGATCGCGCCAACGCCAACCTGCTCGATTTCATCCAGAATCGCCCGCTGCCGATTGCCATACAATCGAATATCGCACCGCTGAAAGCCAAGCTCGGCGAACTGGCCGCGCTGCGCGCCAGACTCGACGCGCGCCAGCTGCAGCCGGCCCAGGCGCTGGCGGCCTATACCAGCCTGATCGACGAGCTGTTCGCCTTTGTCGGCACACTGGAACATGCCACCCGCGACCCGGAGCTGTCCCGTGACACCACCGCGCTGCTCGGCCTGATGTGCCAGAAGGAATTCGCCGGCCGCGAACGCGCCACGCTGAACGGCGCACTGTCTGCCGGCCAGCTCGACACTGCCGCCCGCGACCGCATCATCGGCGGCATGGGCCAGCAGGCGGCCTGTGAGAAGCAGTTCGAGCGCGCTGCCGCGCCGGAAATGAGCGAGGTGTACAAGATCATCCAGGGCACGCCGGAATACCAGGGCGGGCAGAAGATGCGTGATTCACTGATCGTGCCGGGCGAAATCGCCGCCGTCGGCGTCAAGCCTGCCGACTGGTTCAAGGCCTCGACACTGCATATCGACGCGATCAAGGGCATGCAGGACACGCTGAGCCTGACCATGCAGGCCAAGGCCGACAGCCACCTGGCCGACGCCCGCCGCTCGCTGGCCATCACGGGCGGCATTACCGCGCTGCTGCTGGCCATCGTCATCGTCATGTCGCTGATGACGCTGCGCAGCATCCTCAAGCCGATCAACCAGCTGCGCCAGTTGATGGACGACATGGCCCGTTCGCTGAACCTGTCGCTGCGCACCGGCATGAAGGGCAAGAACGAAATCGCCGCCATGGCCGGCAGCTTCGACCGTCTGGCCGCCACCTTCGAGCAATCGCTGAGCGAAGTCGGTGACAACGCGGCCACACTGGCCACCGCCGCGCGCCAGCTTACCGCCATCAGCGCCCAGGCCTCCGAGGCCAGCAGCGCCCAGACCGAATCGTCGAACCGCATTGCCGATGCCGGCGAGGAAATGAGCCAGGGCATTGCCGAGGTCGTGCGCCATGCGCATGCCAGTCGCGACAATGCCGATGCCTCGCGCCGCCTGGCCGACGAGGGGGTCGAGCACATGAATGCCACCACCGCCGAAATTCGCCAGCTGGCCAGCCAGGTCAACGATGCCACCCAGCGCATCGAGGGCCTGCATGCCCGCTCGCAGGAAATCAGCCGCATTATCGTGACCATCCGTGAAATCGCCGACCAGACCAATCTGCTGGCGCTGAACGCGGCCATCGAAGCCGCGCGGGCCGGCGAGCAGGGCCGCGGCTTTGCCGTGGTGGCCGACGAAGTGCGCAAGCTGGCGGAACGCTCGAGCCTGGCCACGGTCGAAATTTCCACCCTGATCGGCGCCATTCGCACCGACACCGATGATGTCGCCGGGCAGATGAACGAGGCCAGCCAGCGCATGCACGACGGGCTGACCCTGCTCGACACCGTGCAGCAGACGCTGGGCCGCATCCGTGCCAGCGCCGAGGGCACGCTGGACAAGACCAGCGAGATCAGCAAGTCGATGCAGGAGCAGGAAGTGTCCAGCGACGCCGTGGCCCAGGGCATCGTCACCATTGCCGGCCAGATTGCGCAGACCGGCCAGCTGGTCAACGAAACAGCCGAGGTCGCCGGGGCGCTGGACGTGACCGCCGACCGCCTGATCGGGCTGGTCGGACGCTTCCGCCACGGCCAAATACAGGCTTGACAAAACGCCCCGCCGGTCTTTCCGCCGTTTAATCGTTCAGGCGCGTTGCTCCGGGCGGGGCTCTGTGAAAAAATCGACTCAATTCAACGGATTTTGGTTTTCTCACTATGCTGGACCGGGACGGCTATCGCCCCAACGTGGGAATTATCCTCTGTAACGCGAAAAATCAGGTGTTCTGGGGCAAGCGGGTGCGCGAGCACTCGTGGCAGTTTCCACAAGGGGGTATCAAACCGGGCGAAAGCCCGGAAGCGGCCATGTACCGCGAACTGATGGAAGAAGTGGGCTTGTCCCCTCATCACGTGAAGATCCTCGGTCGCACCCGCGACTGGATGCGTTATGAGGTACCGCCCAACTGGGTCCGTCGGGAATGGCGAGGCAGTTACAAGGGACAGAAACAGATCTGGTTCCTGCTGCGCCTGACCGGACGTGACTCCGACGTCTGTTTGCGGGCATCGAGCCATCCTGAGTTCGATGGCTGGCGCTGGAGCGACTACTGGTCGCCCATCGACAGCGTGATCGACTTCAAACGCGGCGTGTACGAATCGGCGCTGACCGAGCTCGCCCGTCTGTTGCGCGGGCTGGACGCCCGCCAGTCGTAGCGCCCTGCCCCCCGGCTTCCGGGAGGTTTATCGACCCGCCCGGCGTGGCGGTGCCGCGCCGATTGCGAAAAGGAGCTGTGCATGGCCCTGACCCCTTCTTCCATGCTGCCGCTCGGCTACCCGCTGCCGGCGTTCGAGCTGCCGGACGGCACCGGCCGCCGCTACCGCAGCGAGCAGCTTGCCGGTCCGGCCGGCCTGCTGGTCATTTTCATCTGCAACCATTGCCCTTATGTGAAGCACATCGACCCGGTGCTCGCCCCGCTGGGCGCGGTACTGGCGGCACAGGGTATCGGCATGGTCGCCATCTCCAGCAACGACGTGGTCGCCTATCCGGACGACGCGCCGGCGCGCATGGCGGAGACCGCGCACCTGCTCGGCTACACCTTTCCGTACCTGTATGACGAAGACCAGTCGGTTGCCCACGCCTTCCATGCCGCCTGCACCCCGGACCCGTACCTGTTCGATGCCGGCGGCCACCTGGTCTGGCGCGGCCAGCTCGATGCCAGCCGGCCCGGCAATGGCATTGCGGACGCCGCCGACCTCAGGCGCGCCGTCACCGCCATGCTGGCCGGCCAGCCGCCGCTGACCGAACAGAAGCCCAGCATCGGCTGCGGCATCAAGTGGCGCAAAGCCTGACCCTTTCCGGACATCCATGCTGAATACACCCCGCCCCCCGTACGGGCTGGCCGCGCTGGTCGCCGTTGTGGCGACCTGGTCGGCCATCCTGCCGTTCGACCGCCCGACCTGGTGGCTGGAAGTCGCGCCGGTACTGCTGGCCGCGCCGCTGATCGCCCTGAGCTGGCGCCGCTTCCCGCTGACGCCGCTGCTGTGCGCCGCCGTGGCGCTGCACATGATCCTGCTGTTGTATGGCGGCCACTACACCTATGCCGAGACGCCGTTCGGCAACTGGCTGCGCGAGCAGCTCGGTACCGAACGCAATCCGTTCGACCGCCTCGGCCACCTGGCGCAGGGCTTCGTGCCGGCACTGGCGGTCCGCGAGATCCTGCTCCGCCGCTCGCCGCTGCACGCCGGCAAATGGCTGACCTTCATCACCCTGTCGATCTGCCTGGCCATCAGTGCCGCCTACGAACTGTTAGAATTCGCGGCGGCGATGGCCATCGGCCAGGGCGCCGACGAATTCCTCGCCACCCAGGGCGATCCGTGGGATACACAGTGGGACATGCTGTGCGCGCTGATCGGCGCGACGCTGTCACTGCTGTTGCTGTCACCACTCCACAATCACCAGATCGCGAAACTCCGTAGATTTTCCTGATGAGTCAGACTTACGACGAAAGTGCCGTCCGTGTCCTGAAGGGCCTCGAGCCCGTCAAGGAACGGCCGGGCATGTACACCCGCACCACCGACCCCACCCATATCTGCCAGGAAGTCGTCGACAACGCGGCGGACGAGGCACTGGGCGGCTATGCGCGCAAGATTGCCGTCACCGTACACACGGACGGCTCGCTGTCGGTCGAGGATGACGGCCGTGGCATTCCGGTCGGCCTGCATCCGGCCGAACACATTCCGGTAGTCGAGCTGGTGTTCACCCAGCTGCACGCCGGCGGCAAGTTCGACAAGACGGCCGGCGGCGCCTATGCGTTCTCCGGCGGCCTGCACGGTGTCGGCGTCTCGGTCACCAATGCGCTGTCGACCCGGCTGGAAGTCGAGGTCAAGCGCGACGGCGCGGTATGGCGCATCGTGTTCTCCGGCGGCGACGTCATCGAACCGCTGACGCAGATCGGTGAATGCGGTGCCCGGACCTCCGGCACCAGCGTCCGCGTCTGGCCGGACCCGAAATACTTCGAGAGCCCGCGCTACTCGATGACCGAGCTCGAACGCCTGCTGCGCGCCAAGGCGGTGTTGCTGCCCGGCGTGGCCGTGACGCTGACGATCGAAAAGGCCGACGGCAGCAGCGACACCCGTACCTGGCGCTATCCGGACGGACTGAAAAGCTATCTGGACGAGCTGTGCAACAGCGACGCGCCGCTGGCGCCGCCGTTCGCCGCCGAACACTATGCCGGCCCCGATCACGACACCTTTGCCGAGGGCGAAGGTGCGGCATGGGCCTTTGCCTGGTTCGAGGAAGGCACCGGCGGCGGCGAAAGCTACGTCAACCTGATCCCGACCGCCTCCGGCGGCACCCACGAGGCGGGGCTGCGCACCGGCGTGTTCGAGGCAATGAAAGCCTTCGTCGAGCACCATGGCCTGATGCCGCGCGGCGTGAAGCTGCTGGCGGAAGACGTATGGAGCCGCGCCCGCTATGTGCTGTCGGCCCGCGTGCTTGACCCGCAGTTCCAGGGCCAGACCAAGGAAAAGCTCAACAACCGCGATGCGCTGAAGCTGGTCTCGGCCATGGTGCGCGACCCGTTCGAGCACTGGCTGAACACCCATGTCGACGACGGCAAGAAAATCGCCGAGCTGGCCATTCGCCAGGCGCAGCACCGGCTGAAGTCCACGCGCAAGGTCGAAAAGAAAAAGGGCTCCGGCGTCGCCGTGCTGCCCGGCAAGCTGACCGACTGCGAGAGCGAGGACATCGAGCGCAACGAACTGTTCCTGGTCGAGGGCGACTCGGCCGGCGGTTCGGCCAAGCTGGCGCGCGACAAGGAAACCCAGGCCATCCTGCCGCTGCGCGGCAAGGTGCTGAACAGCTGGGAAACCGACCGCGACCAGCTGTTCGGCAATGCCGAAATTCATGATATCTCGGTGGCGATCGGCGTCGATCCGCATGGTGACGGCGATGCGCCGGACCTGTCCGGCCTGCGCTACGGCAAGATCGCCATCCTGTCGGATGCCGACGTCGACGGCTCCCACATCCAGGTGCTGCTGCTGACGCTGTTCTATCGCCATTTCCCGAAGCTGGTCGAACACGGCCATATCTACGTGGCACAGCCGCCGCTGTTCCGCGTCGACGTTCCCGGCCAGGGCAAGACCCGTCCGCCGCGCAAGTTCTACGCGCTGGACGAGGCGGAAATGGACGGCATCGTCGACCGGCTGCGCGCCGAGCAGGTGCGCGAAGGCAGCTGGTCGGTCAGCCGCTTCAAGGGCCTGGGCGAGATGAACCCGGAGCAGTTGCGCGACACCACCATGAATCCGGACACCCGCCGGCTGCTGCCGGTGCAGATCCGCACCGACGCCCACGACGACACCCGCAGGATGTTCTCGATGCTGATGGGCAAGGGCGAGGCCAGCAGTCGCCGCACCTGGATGGAAGCGCACGGCAACGAAGTCGAGACCGATATCTAGACTGCCGGTCACTGCGGGCGGCATGGCGCCGGTTTGCAGACAAACAGAAGGGAGCCCTGGGGCTCCCTTCTGTTTTTGCCGCTTTGGCCTTCCGGTCCGGACTATTCGTCGTCGCCGCCGCGCATGCTGCGGTCAACTACCTGACGGGTCAGGTGCGGGGCGAACAGTTCGATGAAGTGGTAGGCGAAGCCGCGCAGGTACGCATCGCGGCGGATGCCGATCCGGGTGGTCGACGGCAGGAACAGGTGCTCGGCATGCACGAAGCCGAGCTGGGTGTCGCGCTCCGGCTCGAATGCCATGGTGGCGATGATGCCGACCCCGAGTCCCAGCCCGACATAGGTCTTGATCACGTCGGTGTCGATGGCGGTCAGCACGATGTTCGGTTCGATGCCGGACAGTTCGAAGGCACGGTTGATATTGTTGCGGCCGGCAAACGCGTAGTCGTAGGTCACGATCGGCCACGCGGCGATGTCCGCCAGCGTCAGCGGATGGTCGAGCGACAGGATCGGATGGCCGAGCGGCGCCACCACACTGCGGTTCCACTGGTAGCAGTCGAGTGCGGTCAGTTCGGAGAACTGGTCGATGCTTTCGGTCGCCACGGCAAAATCGGCCTCGCCAGCCACGACCATTTCGCAGATCTGGATCGGATTGCCCTGCTTGATGCGCAGCGAGACCTTCGGATAGCGCTTCAGAAACGCCTGCACCGCGGTCGGCAGCGCATAGCGTGCCTGGGTGTGCGTGGTGGCGATGGTCAGTTCGCCCTCTTCCTCGCGGGCGAACTCGTCGCCGACCCGCTTCAGGTTCTGCGCTTCGCGCAGGATGCGGCCGGCGATATCCAATACCTGCTGACCCGGTTCGCTGACCGCCACCACCCGCTTGCCGTTGCGGATAAACACCTGAATGCCCAGTTCGTCTTCCAGCAGGCGAATCTGCTTGGAAATCCCGGGCTGCGACGTGTGGAGCTTCTCCGCCGCCTCGGACACATTCAGGCCCTGCTTGGCGACCTCCACCAGATAACGCAACTGCTGCAGCTTCATTCTGCTCCCCTGCCGGGCGGCCCCCTGTCGTCTGGCCGCCGGTTTCTAAATAACCCTGAACGCTTAAACTCTAACACAATCTTCTTTTGGTGTTCTAAAGCCGTCTGGGTACGATACGGCCTCAGCCAGTAACAGGAGAATGCAGTGGAACTCGACGCCAAAGTCGCGGCCGCGCGCGCGCTACTCGCCGGAATCGCCAGCGGGCATGCCCCGGCAGTGTTCACGACGAGCTTCGGCGCCGAGGACATGGTCATCACCGACCTTATCGCCGACGGGAATATCGATATCGATATCGTCAGCATTGATACCGGTCGCCTGCCGGCAGAGACTTATGAACTGATGACGCGAACGGCCAGCCGCTATCCGCAGCAGCGCATCGACGTGCTGTTTCCCGATCATCAGGGCGTGGAAGCCTTTGTCGCACAACACGGCATCAATGGTTTCTACGACAGCGTCGACGCGCGCAAGGCCTGCTGCGCGGCACGCAAGCTCGAACCGCTGCGCCGCGCACTGGCCGGCCGCAATGCCTGGGTGACCGGCCTGCGCCGTGCCCAGTCGGTGACCCGCGAAGGGCTGGGCGAAAGCGAATACGACGAACAGTACCGGCTGACCAAATTCAACCCGCTGCTCGAATGGAGCGAACGCGACGTCTGGGATTACCTCCGCGCCCGCGACGTGCCCTACAACACCCTGCACGACCAGCACTATCCGTCCATCGGCTGCGCCCCCTGTACGCGGGCCATCGCCGTCGGCGAAGACGTGCGCGCCGGCCGGTGGTGGTGGGAGAATCCCGAAAACAAGGAGTGCGGCCTGCACGTCCATATGCTGAAACCCGCTGCCTGAGTGGCGTTTCCCGATCCGCCCGACCGCCTTTGCGCGTGTCATCAATGCCTGCAATCGAGCCATGTACCAGTACGACGACTTTGACCGCCGCATCGTACGCGAGCGCGTCGACCAGTTCCGCGACCAGACCCGACGCTTTCTCGCCGGCGAACTGTCCGAGGATGACTATCGACCGCTTCGCCTGCAGAACGGCCTGTATATCCAGCGCCATGCGCCCATGCTGCGCATCGCCATTCCCTACGGCACCCTGTCCAGCGTCCAGCTGCGGGCGCTGGCCGCCATTGCCCGCGAGTTCGACCAGGGCTGGGGCCACTTCACCACCCGCCAGAACCTGCAACTGAACTGGCCGAAACTGGAAACCGTGCCGGACATCCTCGACCGGCTGGCCGACGTCGACATGCACGCCATCCAGACCTCGGGCAACTGCATCCGCAATACCACCACCGACCACTTCGCCGGCGTCGCCGCCGACGAGCTGTTCGACCCGCGCCCGTACTGTGAACTGATTCGTCAGTGGTCGACGCTGCACCCCGAGTTCGCCTACCTGCCGCGCAAGTTCAAGATCGCCGTCAACGGTTCGGCCACCGAGGACCGCGCCGCGAGCTGGTTCCACGATGTCGGCCTGTGTGCGCAGCGCAACGAGGCCGGCGAGATCGGCTTCAAGGTCATGGTCGGCGGCGGCCTCGGCCGCACGCCGATCATCGGCAGCGTCATCCGCGACTTCCTGCCGCCGGAACACCTGCTGACCTATCTCGACGCCATCCTGCGCGTCTACAACCGCTATGGCCGGCGCGACAACAAGTACAAGGCGCGCATCAAGATCCTGGTCAAGGCAATGACGCCGGAAGCCTTCGCCGCACGGGTCGAGGACGAGTGGCGTCATCTGAAGGATGGCGTCGGCACCGTCAGCGCCGACACCATCGCCATGCTGACCCGCCACTTCGCGCCGCCGGCTTACGACACGCTGGAAACACCGGATGCCGGCTTCGCCGCGCAGCGCCGCGACGACCGTGCTTTCGCCCGCTGGCTGGAACGCAACACCCTGGACCACCAGGTGCCCGGCTACCGCGCCGTCACCCTGTCGCTGAAACCGCACGGGCTGCCGCCCGGCGACATCAGCTCGGAACAGATGGAAGCCGCCGCCGGCTGGGCCGACCGCTTCGGCTACGGTGAAGTCCGCGTCAGCCACAACCAGAACCTGATCCTGCCGGACGTGCGCGAGCGCGACCTGTACACGCTGTGGCAACTGGCGCGGGAGCAGCGGCTGGCAACGCCGAACATCGGCCTGCTGACCGACGCGATCTGCTGCCCGGGCGGCGACTACTGTTCCCTGGCCAACGCCAAGTCGATCCCGGTCATTGCCGCCATCGCCGAGCGCTTCGACAACCTCGACTACCTGGAAGACCTCGGCGACCTCGAACTGAACCTGTCCGGCTGCATGAATGCCTGTGGTCACCACCATATCGGCCATATCGGCATTCTCGGCGTCGACAAGAACGGGGAGGAGTGGTACCAGGTCACGCTGGGCGGCGACGCCGGCCGCAGTGCATCGCTGGGCAAGGTCATCGGTCCGTCGTTCGCGCGTGCCGACATGCCGGACGTCATCGAAAAGCTGCTGCATACCTATATCGAACACCGTGCTGCCGGTGAGCGCTTTATCGACACCCTGCGCCGCATCGGCGCGGAACCGTTCAAGGAACGCGTATATGCCAAAGCTGATCAGACTCACTGATGCCGGCGCGGTCATCGGCAACGATGACTGGACCCTGCTGCGCGATCCGGAAACGGAGGCGCTGCCGGCGTCCGGCGACGTGATCGTGCCACTGGCCCTGTGGCAGACCCGGCGCGAGGCGCTGGAAAAACATGCCGGCCGGGTTGGCGTGTGGCTTGCGGCCGATCAGGAGCCGGCCGAAATGGGGGCGGATGTTGCAAATTTGCCACTAATTGCCATCGATTTTCCGCAATTTGCCGACGGAAGAGGCTATAGCAGCGCAAAGTTGTTGCGAGAAAGATACAATTACAGACAGGAGTTGCGTGCAATCGGTGACGTACAACGCGACCAGCTATATTACCTTTCGCAAGTTGGATTTAATGCGTTTGCCATTAGATCCGACCGAAATCCGGAAAGTGAAATCGCTGGTCTGTCCGACTTTTCCACCAGCTATCGCAGCAGGGGTTGGGGAGGACGACGTGTTCAAGGGTCTGACGCATGATTTGTGGTACCGTAGCGCCGCTGGTTCACGGCCATGCACGCGTCAAGACCGTTGGCGTACGCTTAATTGACAGCGCCTCGGGCAGAAATCTATATTAGCGATGCCTGTATCTTCTGGATTGCATAATTTACCGACGCGCGTGAGTGATCCGGTATCGTGCAACTAGCCAAAGTTCCTGACGAAAAAGAGGGTAACCGATGAAAACCACCAACAAAATCAAGCTGGGCGGTCTGATGGGCGCGCTGCTGGTGTCGCTGTTTTCGGCCAACGCCTACGCGACCAAGCCGGGCTACACCGTAGACCAGTCCACCGACGCAGTGACGCGTAACAGCTACAACGAATGCTGGCGCACTTCGTACTTCGACAAGGCCAAGGACGGCCTGGTCGAGTGCGGCGATGCAGCAGCCAAGCAAGCACCGAGCGCCGTCATGGTGCCGGTGAAGGAAAAGATCTCGCTGTCCGCCGAAGTGCTGTTCGACTTCGACAAGGCCACGCTGCGCCAGGATGGCAAGAAGGCCCTGCTGGAAGTGGCCGACAAGATCAAGGCCAAGGGCGCCAAGCTGGTTGGCGTCGAAGTGACGGGCTTCACTGACTACCTGGGTAGCGACAAGTACAACCAGGCGCTGTCCGAACGCCGTGCCAACACCGTCCGCAACGAAATCGTTGCCTACGGCGTGGCCCCGGAAAAAGTGACCGCGGTTGGCAAGGGTGAATCCGAAGCCAAGATGACCCAGGAATGCCAAGCCAAGAAATTCAAGAAGCGTGCCGACCTGAAGGCTTGCCTGGCTCCGGACCGTCGCGTTGATGTGGACATCACCGCCCAGCAAGAAACCCTGCAGGAAAAAACCAAGTAATTGGTTTTCCCCTCAGGTGCAAAACCCCGCGATCTCGCGGGGTTTTTTATTTCTGCCGCCGCGATCAGGCGCTTCATGAGCACGCTCATGCACCACGGCAACCGTCGGTACCCCCATTATCGGCAGCCTGACTGCAGCGTATTCTTTACGCTACCGGCCCCCGCTCGCTACAATCGGTCGTTTAACGGACTCACATTACAGATGCAGGTTCACTTCGGCGGACACCCGGGCGACACATTCCCGCCCTGTGCGTTGACCATCGGCAATTTCGACGGCGTACACCTCGGCCACCAGGCCATCCTTCGCGACCTCCGGCGCGAGGCTGACGCGCGCGGGCTGCCCACCGCCCTGCTGACGTTCGAACCGCATCCGCGCGAATTCTTTTCCCGCAACGACCCGCCGGCACGGCTGGCGACGTTGCGCGACAAACTGGCTTTCCTGCAGGGCACCGGTCTGGTCGACCGGGTCCATGTACAGCGTTTCAACCGCGGTTTTGCCTCGCTGTCGCCGCAGGCATTCATCGACAGCGTGCTGGTCGAGCGGCTCGATACCCGCTTTCTGCTGATCGGCGACGATTTCCGCTTTGGCAGCCGCCGCACCGGTGATTTCTCGCTGCTGGCCGCCGAGCCGCGCTTCACCACCCGGGCGATGCCGACGGTCGAGCTTGACGGTGCACGCGCCTCCAGCACCGCCATCCGCGAAGCGCTCGAAGCCGGTGACATGCCGCTTGCGGCACGCCTGCTTGGCCGGCCGTACCAGTTGTCCGGCCGGGTCGTGCATGGTCGCAAGCTCGGGCGTACGCTCGGCTTCCCGACCGCGAACATCCACCTGCCGCACCGCAAACCGGCGCTGGCCGGTGTCTTTGCCGTCGAGTGCCTGACGCCGGACGGGCAGCGCCATGTCGGCGCCGCCAGCCTCGGCAAGAACCCGACCATCGACGACGCCGGCTGCTACCGGCTGGAAGTCTACCTGCTCGACTATTCGGGCGATCTGTATGGCCAGCGCCTGATCGTCCGCTTTATCCACAAGCTGCGGGACGAGGAGAAGTACGACTCGCTCGACGCGCTGATTGCCCAAATTCATGCGGACGTCGCTGAGACGCGCCGCCTCATGCCCTGTTGATTATCCGGAAAGTCCCATGAGCCTCGATGTGAAAAAAACCGTCAATCTGCTCGACACGCCGTTCCCGATGCGTGGCGATCTCGCCAGGCGCGAACCCGGCTGGCTCAAGCAATGGCAGGCCCAGCAGCGCTACCAGAAGCTGCGCCAGATTGCGGCCGGCCGGCCGAAGTTCATTCTTCATGACGGCCCGCCGTATGCAAACGGCGACATTCACATCGGTCACGCGGTCAACAAGATCCTCAAGGACATCATTGTCCGCTCGAAAACCCAGTCCGGTTTCGATGCCCCGTACGTGCCGGGCTGGGACTGCCACGGCCTGCCGATCGAACACCAGATCGAGAAGCTGACCAAGGGCGACAAGAAGGCCATTGCGGCCGCGCCGACCATCCATGCGCGCATCGTCGAATACCGCAAGCAGCACGGTCTGGAACCGAAGGACGTCCGCCTGCCGGCCGCCTTTACCCGCGAGCTGTGCCGCGAGTACGCCGGTCTGCAGATCGAACGGCAGAAACAGGACTTCATCCGCCTCGGCGTGCTCGGCGACTGGGACAATCCGTACCTGACGATGAACTTCAAGACCGAAGCCGACATCGTCCGCACCCTGGGCCGCATCCACCAGAACGACTTCCTGTTCAAGGGCGAGAAGCCGGTGCACTGGTGCATCGAATGCGGCTCGGCGCTGGCCGAAGCCGAAGTCGAATACGAAGACAAGGATTCGCCGGCCATCGACGTGGCCTTCCGCGTGCTGGACGGCCAGAAGCTGGCAACGGCCTTCGGCCTCGCCGCGCCGGTCGATGATGCCAGCGCCGTGATCTGGACCACCACACCGTGGACGCTGCCGGCCAACCAGGCGGTGTCCGCCCATGCGGAACTGACCTACCAGCTGTTCGATACCGCCCGGGGCAAGCTGATTCTGGTACGCGAACTGGCCGCCGCCGCGCTGAAGCGCTACGGCTGCGAAGACGCGCGCCTGCTCGGCGAGACCGTCGGCGCCAGGCTCGAACACCTGCAGCTCGCCCATCCGTTCCTCGACCGCAGCGTGCCGATGATCCTCGGCGAGCACGTGACCACCGACGCCGGCACCGGCCTGGTCCACACTGCGCCGGCCCATGGCGTGGAAGACTTCCAGGTCGGCCGCCTGTACTCGCTGCCGATCGACAATCCGGTCGGCGATGACGGCCGCTACAAGAAGAGCGCGCCGGTGTTTGCCGGCGACACGGTCTGGGAAGCCAATCCGAAGATCGTTGCCCTGCTGACCGAACGCGGCGCGCTGCTGGCCAGCGAAACCCTGAATCACAGCTATCCGCACTGCTGGCGCCACAAGACGCCGATCATCTTCCGCTCGACCGCCCAGTGGTTCATCGGCATGGAAAAGCACGGTCGCGACGGCCGCACCCTGCGCGACCACGCCAACGAAGCGGTCGAAGCCACCGAGTTCTTCCCGGCCTGGGGCCGTGCCCGCCTCGAATCGATGATCCGCAACCGCCCTGACTGGTGCGTATCGCGCCAGCGCAACTGGGGCGTGCCGATGACCTTCTTCGTGCACAAGGAAACCGGCGAGCTGCACCCGCGCTCGGGCGAACTGCTGGAAGCCGTCGCCAGGCGCATCGAGGAACGCGGCATCGAAGCCTGGTTCAGTCTGGACGCTGCCGAACTGCTCGGTGCCGAGGCCGCCGACTACCGCAAGCTGACCGACACCCTCGACGTCTGGTTCGACTCCGGTTCGACCCACTATGCCGTGCTGCGCCAGCGCCCGGAACTGGCCTGGCCGGCCAATCTGTATCTGGAAGGCTCCGACCAGCATCGCGGCTGGTTCCAGAGCTCGCTGCTGACCGGCTGCGCGACCGAAGGCCGCGCGCCGTACGACCAGTTGCTGACTCACGGCTTCGTCGTCGACGGCGAAGGCCGCAAGATGTCGAAGTCCAAGGGCAATGTGGTCGCTCCGCAACAGATCAACGACAGCCTTGGTGCCGACATCCTGCGCCTGTGGGTCGCATCGACCGACTACTCGGGCGAACTGGCAATCTCGGACAAGATCCTCAAGGGCACCACCGACAGCTATCGCCGCCTGCGCAACACGCTGCGCTTCCTGCTGGCCAACCTGTCGGACTTCGACCCGGCCCGCGACGCACTGCCGGTGGCGGAACTGGTCGAGATCGACCGCTACGCGCTGGTGCTTGCCGGCCGCCTGCATGACGAGATCACCGGTCAGCACTACCCGCGCTATGCGTTCCACAATGCGATGCAGCGCATCGTCGGCTATTGCTCGGACGAGCTTGGCGCGTTCTGGCTCGATATCCTCAAGGACCGGCTGTACACCACCCCGGCCGGCTCCGCCGCCCGCCGCTCGGCGCAGACCGCACTGTGGCACGTCACCCGCAGCCTGCTCGGCCTGCTGTCGCCGGTGCTGTGCTTTACCGCGGACGAAGCCTGGCATGTGCTGAACGGCGACAGCGACGACAGTCCGCTGTTCCACCTGTGGCACGAGGTACCGGCCGTCGACGACGCCGAAGCGCTGGCCGCCCGCTGGGATGCCATCCGTCCGCTGCGCGCGGCGGTCAACAAGGAAATCGAAGCCCGTCGCGAAGCCGGCGAAATCGGCGCCTCGCTGCAGGCCGAAGTCGATATCGTGGCTGATGCCGAGCTGTACCCGGCACTGGCCGCGCTCGGCGACGAACTGAAGTTCGTGCTGATCGTGTCCCGCGTCGGCCTGAGCCAGGGCGAGACGACCGCGATCACGGTCGCGTCGTCCGCCTATCGCAAATGCGAGCGCTGCTGGCATTACCTGCCGAGCGTCGGCGAGCATGCCGAACACCCGACCCTGTGCGCGCGCTGCGTGGACAATGTGTTCGGCCACGGCGAGACCCGCGCCCATGCGTAAGGCCGCGGGATGGTTCGGCCTGGCGCTGGTGGTGATCGTGCTCGATCAGCTGACCAAGCTGTATTTCAACGGCAGCTACCAGTACGGAGAGGTGCGTCCGGTCATTGACGGGCTGTTCAACTTCGTCCTGGTCTACAACCCGGGAGCGGCGTTCAACTTCCTCGCCGATGCCGGCGGCTGGCAGCGCCATTTCTTCACCGTGCTGGCGCTGGCGGTGGCCGGCTGGCTTGGCTGGCAGATCTGCCGCGCCCGGCAAAGCACGCTGATGAACCTGGCGGCGGCGCTGATTATCGGTGGCGCGCTCGGCAACCTGGTCGACCGCGTCATCCATGGTCATGTGATCGACTTCATCCAGGTCTACTGGCGCACCTTCTACTGGCCGGCATTCAATATCGCCGACAGTGCGATCTGCGTCGGCGCGGTGCTGATGGTGATCGACGGTTTCCGCAAGGAGCGCAACGGATGAGACATATTGTGCTGGCCAACCCGCGCGGCTTCTGCGCCGGGGTCGATCGTGCGATCGCCATCGTCGAGCGCGCGCTGGAAAAGTACGGCGCGCCGATCTATGTCCGCCACGAAGTGGTGCACAACACCTTCGTCGTCGAGGGTCTGAAGGCGAAGGGGGCGATCTTCATCGAGGATCTGGCCGATGTGCCGGCAGGCCACACGCTGATCTACTCGGCGCATGGCGTGCCGCTGTCGGTGCGCGAGGAGGCCGCCCGGCGCGGCCTCAACGTCTACGACGCAACCTGTCCGCTGGTGACCAAGGTCCATGTCGAAGTGCGCAAGATGAACGAGCTCGGCCACGAGATCGTCATGATCGGCCACAAGGGGCACCCGGAAGTCGAAGGCACGATGGGCCAGGCGGCCAGCGACAATATGTATCTGGTCGAAACGGTGGATGACGTTGCCCGGCTGGAAGTCCGCGATCCGGAACAGCTGGCCTATGTCAGCCAGACCACGCTGTCGGTCGACGAGACACGCGACATCATTGCCGCCCTGCGCGCCCGCTTCCCGGCCATCCACGGGCCGAAGAAGGACGATATCTGCTACGCGACGCAGAACCGGCAGGATGCGGTCAAGCAGCTGGCTGACGAGTGCGACCTGGTGATCGTGGTCGGTTCGCCGACCAGCTCGAACTCGAACCGTCTGCGGGAAGTCGCCGCCGGTCGTGGCATCGAATCGTACATGGTCGACAATGCCGGCGAGCTGAAGCGCGAATGGTTCGACGGCAAGCGCCGGGTCGGGCTGACCGCAGGCGCCTCGGCACCGGAAGTGCTGGTGCAGTCGGTCGTGACCACCATTCTCGGCTATGGTGTCGACGGGGTGGACGAGTTGTCCGGCGTCGAGGAAAACACGATTTTCTCGTTGCCGGCCGGACTTCGCGACGCCTGACCCCACCGAAAGGAAAGCCCATGTCCCCGCATTCCCTGTTCCGCCACCTGGCGCTTGCCGCCATGGTCGCCCTGCTTGCCGCCTGTGCCAGCGGCGGCTCGCAGACCACGGCCTACGGCAACGTCGAAGTCGGCGCGTCGGTCAACCGCTGACGCGCGCGGCGTGCCGGCCGGCCGCGACCGGCTCGCCGCCACCCAGTATCCCGGCATGACGTTCGCTGACCAGCTTGTCCAGCAGACCGAACGATGCGCGACTGGCGCGCTCGGCCTCGCTGGCTGCCGCCAGCAGTGCGTCGGCACCGGTTTCGCCGGCTTCCACCAGGGCAATGGCCGCCTCGAGTCGCTGGTAGGTCTGTGCCAGCTGCGCCGACACGCCCTTCCAGGCACCGAGATCGCCAAAACGCTGCTGCCCCTGCTGCTGTGCCCAGTCCTCGACCCGCTGCCGCAACTCGGTCCGCGCCGCATGGTCGCCATTGGCACTGCCGCCCAGCGCGTGATAGCCAAGCTGCTTGTACAGCACATTGTCGGTCTTGATCAGCGAGCAGGCCGACTGGTCCTTCACATGCTCGACGTGGGCGATCACCGCCGACGAGGTCTGCGCCAGGCGCACGAACACCGCCCGGAAGCCATCCACTGACTCGCGCACTTCGCCGGCCACGGTATTGGCCGCCTGCGAGCGCGCCAGCATGTCCTCGACCCGGCTGCTCAACTGGCTCAGCGTCGCCTGCACCTGCACCGCCGACGCCTTGCTGCGGTTGGACAGTGTCTTGACCTCATCCGCCACCACGGCAAAACCGCGCCCGGCCTCGCCGGCCCGGGCAGCCTCGATAGCTGCATTCAGCGCCAGCAGGTTGGTCTGTTCGGCCAGGCCGGAAATGGCCTGCAGGGCGGACTCGATCAGTGTCCATTCCTTTTCCAGCGCAGAACCGGCGGCATTCACCGCCTCGACGCTGGCGGCGATGGTATCGAGCTGCTGGCCGATCTGGCCGGCCGCGCTCTCGCTGGCCCGCGCCTGCTCGGCGTTCTCGCCGGCAATGCTGGCGATCTGCTGCATCTCGTCACTGATGGTGCGCAGGTCGCTCTGGCTGGCGCCCAGGTCTTCGCGCAGATTGGCCGTGTTCAGCGTATGCAGTTGCGCGGCCAGCTGGTTCTGCTTCAGATAGGCACTGTTCTGCGCCATCGCATCAATGGCGTGATCGATGTCATCGAGCGAATCGGCGAACACGCCGGGCAGGCCGGCCGACAGCGGACGACGGCCGTAGTCGCCGCCGCGGATGCGCGAGAAGCAGTTGCTGATTTCCTTGAAATAGCTCTCGACCAGGTCCATGAACTCGTTCAGTTCCCAGGCCACCTGACCGACCTCACCCAGGTTGCGGACCCGGGTGGTGCGATGGTGCAGCTCGCCGCGCCGGGCATGCTCGATATGCTCGCGCAGCAGATACAGCACACGGAACGGGCGTCCGGAATGCACGACCACATAGGCCGTCAGCAGCAGCGCCAGCACCGGGCTGCCCCACACCGGCAGGCCGATGCCAAGTCCGAAGCACACGACCGTCGCCAGCACCAGCAGGTTGTAGCAGACCAGCACCAGCTTGAACTGGGTGGACAGGAACGGCGGGCGCCGACGTGGCTGGGATGCGCTCATGCGTGTTGTCTCCGGCTGAATACTTCCTGGTTCAATGAAAGCACCAGTTGTTCGTAGCTGGCGAAGCCGAGCTCGGCGATATGCCGTTCCAGCCAGGCCAGCGACAGGTCGGGGGCATCTTTCTTTCCGCTATTGCGCTCGATGGCGCTCATCTGCTCATAGACGGGAATCAGGGCATCGAGGGCGGCGCGTGCCGGGCGGCGACGCACCGAGTAGTAGCCTTTGAGCGCACCGTGGCGGTCAAAGTCCGGGGTGATGTTGGCCAGCACCCAGTAAAAGCCGTTGTCGGCGATGCGGTTCTTGACCACGCCAAAGAATTCTTCGCCCCGCTGCAGGGTCTTCCACAGCAGGCGGAAAGCACCGCGCGGCATGTCCGGGTGACGGATGATGCTGTGCGGATGGCCGAGCAAGGCATCCTCCCGGTAACCGCAAATACGCATGAAGTCCCGGTTGGCATAGGTAATGACCCCCTTGGGGTCGGTCTTGGTGATGATCAGATCATCATCGGTCAGCACATACTCACGCTGAGCGATCAAGGACAGCGGCGCATTCATATTTATAGGAGTACGTGCGGGGTGGAAAAGCCGGCATTCTAATGAGAACCATGCAAATAACATCTGTCCAATGACGTTTTCTTGCGCTAGATCATGATTTTGTCGTCTGTGCAACAATTCAGTCATATCGGCTGACCCATGCTAGCATTTGCGCCGTTTTCAGCGTTTTGTACGGACATCGCCATGCCAATCGGAACCCCTCTCTCCCCCTCCGCCACCCGCGTGATGCTGCTTGGCAGCGGCGAACTCGGCAAGGAGGTCGCCATCGCCCTGCAACGCCTCGGCTGTGAAGTCATCGCCGTCGATCGCTATCCACATGCGCCGGCCATGCAGGTTGCCCACCGCAGCCACGTCATCGCCATGACCGACGGCGCGGCGTTGCGGGCACTGATCGAGCAGGAACGGCCGGCACTGGTGGTACCGGAAATCGAAGCCATCGCCACGGCCACCCTGCTGGACATCGAACGCGAAGCGCTGACCGAAGTCATCCCGACTGCCCGTGCCGCCCATCTGACCATGAACCGCGAAGGCATCCGCCGGCTGGCGGCCGAGACCCTCGGCCTGCCGACCTCGCCGTTTGCCTTCGCCTCCAGCCTGGACGAACTGCAGGCCGCCATCGACGCCGGCATCGGCTACCCGTGCGTGGTCAAGCCGGTCATGAGCTCCAGCGGCAAGGGCCAGTCGGTGCTGCGCAGCGCGGACGATGTCCGTACCGCCTGGGACTACGCCGCCAGTGGCGGCCGGGTCGACAGCGGCCGGGTCATCGTCGAAGGCTTTATCGACTTCGACTACGAAATCACCCTGCTGACCGTGCGCGCGCGCGGCCGCGACGGCCAGCCGGAAATCCACTTTTGCGCACCGGTCGGCCACCTGCAGCAGAACGGCGACTATATCGAGAGCTGGCAGCCGCAGCCGATGTCGCCGCTGGCGCTCGAACGCGCCCGCGACGTAGCCGGACGCGTGGTCGACGCACTGGGCGGACGTGGCCTGTTCGGCGTCGAGCTGTTCGTCAAGGGTGACGAGGTCTGGTTCTCGGAAGTCAGCCCGCGCCCGCACGACACCGGTCTGGTGACCCTGGCCAGCCAGATGCTGTCCGAATTCGAGCTGCACGCCCGCGCCATTCTCGGCCTGCCGGTCGACACCGGCATGCGCGTGCCGGCGGCGGCCAGCGCCGTCATCTACGGCGGCGTCGACGCGGTCGGCATCGTGTTCGACGGCGTGGCCGACGCCCTGGCCGTCCCAGGCGCCGACCTGCGCCTGTTCGGCAAGCCGGAGAGCTTCGTCCGTCGCCGCATGGGCGTGGCAGTCGCATCGGCCGACGATATCGACACCGCCCGCAGCCGTGCCCGCGAGGCGGCCGGCAAGGTCAAGCCGCGCGAGGCCGGGCAATGAGCGACGCGACCGCCACCCCGTACCAGCTGCTCGGCGGCGAAGCCGGCGTGCTGCACCTGGTCGACCGCTTCTACAATTTCATGGACGCCGATCCGCGGGTGAAGTCGCTGCGCGACATCCACCCGCCGGATCTGGAAGATTCGCGCCGCAAGCTGTACATGTTCCTGTCCGGCTGGCTGGGCGGCCCCAACCTGTTCGTCGAGGCCTTCGGCCATCCGCGGCTGCGGGCGCGGCACCTGCCGTTCGCGGTCGACGAGGCCATGCGCGATGCGTGGATGCTGTGCATGCACGAGGCGCTGAACGGGCTGGAAGCCTCACCGGAAGTGACCCGACGGCTGTATGACGCGCTGTGGGATCTGGCCGACTTCATGCGCAACAGGTAATCCGACAGACGGACCCGTTTTTTCGCTGCCACCTTCTATCGTGCAGATGTGGACTGGCCCAAGCCCGTATGAAAAACGGGCAGGCCCTCCCGTTACGACATCGCCCGCGCATCAGGGAGGGCGATGCCTTCTGCACGAGGAGACAAACATGCAGCGGGCATTCTGGGCAAGCCTCGGCGCCGTCGCGACGCTGGGCACCACCGCGGCCGACGCGGCGGAATTATCAAATGCATTCGGGCTGGGCGACCCCTGGTCGCCACAGGCACTGGCGCGCATCGACGCAATGCCGCCAGCCGGCTCTCCGGCCAATACCCTCTCCAATGGCTGCATGCCGGGCGCGACCCTGTGCAGCAGGCTGATCGGCGTATCGCCCTCGGCCTCCGGCCAGCCACTGGGCACACTGAATCTGACCTCGACGATCTCGCTGGAGGCGGAAAAGCTCGGCAACGGCTACACCGCGCTGAAACCGACGCTGAAAATCGGCAAGAACGCCCGCCTGTCGATACGGCCAAAGCAGCGCATGCTGCTGTGGCGGCTGGATTTCTGAGCCGCCGCAAATGGCAGGCACGCGAAAGCCGCCGGGCCTCCGGCGGCTTTGACGGCGGCGCCCTGTCCTAGCTCCGGTTACCGCGCTCGATCTGCACCCCGACCCGCTTGACGCCGGCCAGGATACCGAGCTTGGTCACGCTGACCCGTACCCATGGCGCACCGAACTCGTCGCGGATAACGTGAGCGATATGCTCGGCCAGGGCCTCGATCAGCAGGAAGTGCCGTTCGGCCAGAATCGCGCGCAGTCGCTCGACCACCACGCCATAGTGGATGGTGTCGCCGATGTCGTCGCTGTGACAAGGGGTCTCGCTGGGGATGCCGATGTCGAGGTCGATCTCGATGGTCTGCGGCGCATGCCGCTCCCATTCATAGAGACCGATGACGGTATCGACGCGCACTTCGCGCAAAAAGATGATGTCCATTCCGACACTAAGAAAGACGGCAGTGGGGCGATGGCCGCCAATGCCGTAAAATGCAAGGTTTCGTATTTTAAAGAATTCGACATGTCCACGATAGCGTTCATCGTTGCCGCCTACCTGATCGGGTCCTTGCCCTTCGCTGTCATCGTCAGCAAAACGATGGGACTGTCCGACCCGCGCAGCTACGGATCGAAGAATCCGGGCGCGACCAACGTGCTGCGCAGCGGCAACAAGAAGGCGGCAGCGCTGACCCTGCTCGGCGACGCGGCCAAGGGCTGGCTGGCGGTCTTTCTCGCCCAGCAGTTCGGCCCGCGCCATGGACTGGCCGAACCGGAATTTGCCATGGTCGCACTGGCGGTATTCGCCGGCCACCTGTGGCCGCTGTTCCTGCGCTTTCGCGGCGGCAAGGGCGTGGCCACGGCGCTCGGTGTACTGGTTGCCGTCAATCCGCTGATTGCGCTGAGTTCGGCCGCCGTGTGGCTGCTGATCGCCGCCACGACCCGCTACTCGTCGCTGGCCGCCATTCTGGCCGCCATCGCCGCGCCGGTCGCCACGGCCTTTATCCAGCCCGGCGTCTACTTTGGCGCCATTGTCGTCATCGCCCTGTTGCTGGTGCGCAAGCACAAGCAGAATATCCTCAACCTGCTGTCCGGCCAGGAAGGCCGGATCGGTGCCGGCAAGACGGCGGCAAACGGCGAGCAGGATTCTTGACCGACCCCACTCAGGAGCACGACCATGGCCAGAAAACAGGAACACGAACAGCTGGACGACGAAACACTGGCGCTGCTGGCCTGGTGTGCCGAGGTGGAAACCCACCTGGTGGCGGCCGGGGCCACGGTGGCCGAGGCGCAGGAGCATATCGAGGACCAGGCCGAGTGGTATACCGACCAGTTCTATGACGGCCTGACCCCGGAGGAAGCCGCAAAGGCCGCACTCGCCTGACAGCGGGGACTTGCCAAGACGGCGTCATGGCGGTTTGATGATGATTTAGTCCCTGAACGTCAACCGCCATGACCGACCACATCGACGCCCTGATTTCCCGGTTCGACCAGTTGCTCGAACGCCTCGATCGCGCGCTGCCGCCACTGCCGGAACCCACCGACTGGCGTGCGCATGCCTTCCGCTGGCGCGTGCGCAATGGCCGCGGCTGGCTGGCGGCCGTCGACCAGCCGCACAGCATCCGCCTGAGCGACATCGCCAATGTCGACGCGCAGAAGGACAAGCTGGTGCGCAACACCGCCGCCTTTGTCGCCGGACGTCCGGCCAACAATGTGCTGCTGTCCGGCTCGCGCGGCTCGGGCAAGTCGTCGCTGGTCAAGGCCCTGCTGCCGGCCTTCTCCGCGCAGGGACTGCGTCTGGTCGAAGTCGATCGCACCCATCTGGCCGATCTGCCGGACATCATCGAGCAGGTGGCCGACCGCCCCGAACGCTTTATCCTGTTCTGTGACGACCTGTCGTTCGAAGAGGGCGACGACGCGTACAAGGCGCTGAAGAGCGCGCTGGACGGCGGCATCAGCCGCCGCTGCGACAACCTGCTGGTCTACTCGACCTCGAACCGGCGCCACCTGCTGCCGGACCGGATGCGCGACAACCTCGATACCCGCTCGGTCGATGGCGAAATCCATCCCGGCGAGGCGGTGGAGGAAAAAGTGTCACTGTCCGAACGCTTCGGGCTGTGGCTGTCGTTCTATCCGTTCAACCAGGACGAATACCTGGCCGCCGCCGAGGTCTGGCTCTCCCATTTCAAGCTCAAACTGACGAAGGAAGCCCGCCAGGCCGCCCTGCTGTGGGCGCAGATGCGCGGCGCGCGCTCGGGCCGCGTCGCCTGGCAGTTCGCCTGCGACTGGGCCGGCCGCACACCGGCCGAGCGCAAACAGTTGTAGGACCGCGGGCTTACGGATGGTGGCGCGGCAATTCGGCCAGCCAGCTCGGCACCGCGACCCGGATCAGGAACGCCGTCGACAGGCCGGCCATCAGGATGCCGACGATGGCCTCGAACGGACCGATGACGCGTTCGTGCCCGCTCGGCACCACATCGCCATAGCCCACGGTGGTGTAGCTGGACATCGAGTAGTACAGCGCGTCGCTGAAATCCGTCAGCGAGGTCTGCCACTGGATCGCTTCCGCCCACAGCAGCATCTCCAGCGCATGCACCAGCAGCAGGGCAAAGGTCACCAGCCCGAGACGGGCCAGTTCGGCCACGACGCGCTGCCGTTTCCGCGCCGGCCGCAGCACGCGCAGAATCAGGTACAGGCCGGCGACATGCAGGGTCACCGTGGCCAGTGTCAGGCCCAGTCCGAGGAAAAAATGCTCAAGCATGGCGGCGAACCCGGATAATGATCGGTTGTCAAAACCGGCGCCCTCCTCTGTGGAGCGTGCCGGTCGCTTACCCTATCAAGGATTTTCCCCGTGCGCGACCTCACCCCGCTCATCAACCGGCTGAAGAAAAACGATCGCCACCTCGGCAAATGGGCCCGCCGGGAAGGCATCCAGTGCTATCGCGTCTATGATCGCGACCTGCCCGAGTTTCCCGTCGCCATCGACCGCTACGCCGACCGCCTGCATATCGCCGAGTACGACACCGGCTGGCAGCAGGACGAAGATACCCACGAAGTCTGGGTCGAAGGCGTCAAGGCGGCGGCCAGCGAGGCGCTCGGCGTCGCGTTCGAGACCATCGCCTTCAAGACCCGTCGCCGGCAGAAGGGCCTGGCCCAGTACGAAAAGACCGGCGAGGACGGCGCCTTCTTCGTCGTCGAGGAGGCCGGGCTGAAATTTCGCGTCAATCTCGACAGCTATCTGGATACCGGACTGTTTCTCGACCATCGCCCGACCCGCGCCCGCATCCGTCAGGAAGCGGCCGGCAAGCGTTTCCTGAACCTGTTCGCCTATACCGGCAGTTTCAGCGTCTACGCGGCGGCGGGGGGCGCGCGCGAGACAGTGACGGTGGATCTGTCCAACACCTATCTGCAGTGGGCCGGTCTGAACATGGAGCTGAACGGCTTCACCGACCCGGCGGCGCACCGTCGCGACCGCGCCGACGTGTTCCAGTGGCTGGACGACACCATTCGCGACGGCGAACATTTCGACCTGATCGTCATGGACCCGCCGACCTTCTCCAACTCGAAGAAGATGATCGACGTACTCGACATCCAGCGCGATCACGGCTGGCTGATCGACAGCGCGATGATGGTGCTCGCCCCCGGTGGCACGTTGTACTTTTCGACCAATCTGCGCGGCTTCAGGCTGGACGCCGACCTGGCGGACAAGTACCGGCTGGAGGATATCAGCGCGGTTTCGGTGCCCGAGGACTTCCGCAACCGCAAGATCCACCAGTGCTTCCGCCTGCAGGCCAGGGCCTGAGTCCGGCAAGCGCACGGAAATTTGATTTTCGTCAAAGTTAGTTTTCCGCTTTTCTCTAATATACAAACCGAGCCGCAGTTGGTTCGATGTAGTTTCTCCTCTATTTCTCCTTTGCAGACTTCACGCCACGGCCCCACCGTGGCGTTTTTTTTGTCCGGATTTCGTCCATCAGGCTTTGTTGATATGCATCAACATTACGAATCCAGAAAAGTCTAATATTCGCTTCGAACCGCAGTCGGTTCGATGTAGTTTCTCCTCTATTTCTCCTTTGCAGACTTCTCGCCACGCTTCTCCGCGTGGCGTTTTTTTTTGCCTGCAGCCTGCCTGCTCTCGTCTTTTCCGGTCAGGGCAATGGCACCTGCATGCCCGAGATGCCCGGCATCGCCTCGCGCATCAGCTGGAGGAACAGGCGCAGGCGGGCCGGGTAGTAACTTGCGAACGGGTAAACCAGGAACACCGGCAACGGGTCGGCACGCCAGCCCGGGGCCAGATGCAGCAGGCGCCCTTCCGCCACGTCGTCCTTCACCATCCAGGCGGACACCAGGCCGGCCCCCAGCCCCGACAGCATGGCATTGCGCAGCGCGTACAGGCTGTCGGTACTCAACCGTGGCCGGATGGCAAAGCGGTGGACATCGCCGTCACCCAGCGACGTCAGTGCCACTTCGTGACGATAGAAGGTCTGCAGCGCCAGCCACGGCAGTGTCTCCAGCGCTGCCGCCGAGGTGGGCAAAGGCCGCCCGGCGAGCAGCGACGGTGCGGCCACGGCAATGCGCGGCACTTCGGCCAGCCGGATGGCCACCACCGACGGATCATCTACCGACCCGACCTGAATGGCGCAGTCGATGCCTTCGGCGATGAAATCCGGCCGCCGGTCATGCAGCAGCCATTCCACTGTCACCCGCGGATGGCGATCCAGATAGGCCATCAGCGGCGCAATCAGCTGGCCCTGGCCAAACGCATGCGGCGCGATGACGCGCAGATGACCTTCCGCCTCGTCCTTGACCCCGCGCAGGTCCGCACTCATCGCCTGCCAGCTGTCGAGCAGCGTCTTGGCATGGGCGAAGCAGCGCCGGCCGTCGTCGGTCAGGGTCATGGCATGGGTCGAGCGCTGCAGCAGCTTCAGTCCGAGTGCGCGTTCCAGTGTCTGCAGCCGCCGGCTGACCGTTGGCTGGCTGGTCTCCAGTTGCGCCGCGGCGGCCGACAGGCTGCCCGCTTCGACGATGCGGACGAAGGTCTGCATCAGTCCGATCCGGTCCAGGCCGGCAAAATCGGTGTCTTTCATACGTCAAGCGTATAACAAATCTGCGTCGGCGGTGACTACCGGATTCGGGCTCCGGCGCAGAAACTGGCGCCATCGTTCGTTTCCACAGAAAGATCCGCGCCATGACCACCATCCAATTAACGCATGAAACCAGCCAGCCAGCTCCCTCGCGCCAACTGGTGCTGCTGCTGGCGGCCGGCGCCGGGCTGAGCGTGGCCTCGCTGTACTACAGCCAGCCGATGCTGGGCGTGCTGGGCCCCGACCTGCAGACCAGCGACCGGATGGCCGGTCTGGTGCCGACCCTGACCCAGCTCGGCTATGCGCTGGGCATCCTGCTGCTGGCTCCGCTCGGCGACCGTTTCGACCGCCGCCTGATCATCGTGACCAAGGCCGTGCTGCTGACGCTGGCCCTGCTGCTGAGCGGGCTCGCCCCCGGCATCGCGCCACTGCTGGTCAGCAGCGCGGCGGTCGGGCTGACGGCGACGCTGGCACAGGACATCGTGCCGGCCGCCGCGATCCTGGCGCCCGCCGCCCAGCGCGGCAGGATTGTCGGCACGGTGATGACCGGCCTGCTGCTGGGCATTCTGCTGTCGCGGGTGGTCAGCGGTTTTGTGGCCGAGCATTTCGGCTGGCGCACGATGTATGTCACCGCCGCCGCGGCCATCGCCCTGACCGGCCTCGCCGCCTGGCGCGGCCTGCCCCGCTTCCGGCCCACCACGCAACTGGCTTATGGCGCGCTGATGCATTCGCTGCTGGTGCTGTGGCGTCGCCATGCAGCGCTGCGCCGTGCAGCCTGGGCCCAGGGCCTGCTGTCGGTCGGCTTCAGTGCCTTCTGGTCCACGCTGGCCGTGATGCTGCATGCGTCCTTCCATCTGGGCAGCGCGGCCGCCGGAGCCTTTGGCCTGGCCGGTGCCGCCGGGGCGCTGGCGGCCCCGCTGGCCGGTCGTCTGGCCGATCGCAAGGGTCCGGAACGGGTCATGCGCCTCGGCGCCGGGCTGGCCGCCCTGTCGTTCGCTCTGCTCGGCCTCGCTGTCCTGCTGCCCGCGACGGCCCAGCTGGCCCTGATCGCCCTCGCGGCAGCAGGTTTCGACTTCGGCATCCAGGCGGCACTGGTCGCCCACCAGACCCAGGTCTATGGCATTGAGCCCGCTGCACGCAGCCGCCTGAATGCCCTGCTGTTCACCGGGGTGTTCATCGGCATGGCAACGGGCGCGGCGCTCGGCAGTCTGGCGCTGGCGCAATGGGGCTGGACGGGGGTTATTGCCCTGGCCACGGCGGCATCGCTGGCCGCCCTGCTTGTCCGCCTGACACAGCGCACTGGCGCGGCATAGTGCGACACTATCGGGCGGGATGAAAAATTCAATCCCGCCCGCCGCTTGCCTTGCCGGCAGGCGACGCCATCTGCGCAGCATCCGGCCACTCGCGCCGCCCAATGCAAAGGAGACCCTCATGGCCGTCGAAAATCTGAATCAGGACACATTCAAAACCGCGCTGGACGATGAGCGTCCGCTTGTCGTCGATTTCTGGGCGCCGTGGTGCGGCCCGTGCCGCAATTTCGCCCCGGTGTTCGAAGCCGCATCCGAAGCCCATCCGGACATACGCTTCGTCAAGATCAACACAGAGGAAGAACAGGACCTGGCCAATGCTTTCCGCATCCGCTCGATCCCGACGCTGATGGTGTTCCGCGAACAGGTGATGCTGTTCAACCAGGCCGGCGCACTGTCCGCTCCCCAGCTCGAACAGCTGATCGGGCAGATCAAGTCGGTCGACATGGCGGAAGTGCATCGTCAGATTGCCGAGGACGCGGCAGCAAAGGAATAGGCAACGGACAAGGGCATCAGGGCGCTCCATTCGCTCTATCATCAGGTTTGAAGATGACTCGATAGACAGGACTCCTGATGCCCCGCCTGCTCCCTCTCACCCTGCTGCTGATCGCCGGCATGGCCAATGCCGCCTGCCCGCCGCTGCTCGACCACCGCTTCAAACTGCTGGACGGCAGCAGCCTCGACCTGTGTCAGTACGCGGACCAGCCGATTCTGGTGGTGAACACTGCCAGCAAATGCGGCTTTGCGCCGCAGTTCGACGCGCTGGAAAAGCTGTACCGCGACTACAAGCCGCGCGGGCTGCTGGTCATCGGTTTCCCGAGCAACGACTTCCGCCAGGAGCTTCCCAGCAACAAGGAAATCGGCGATTTCTGCCGGCTGACTTATTTCGTCCAGTTCCCGATGGTGGAAAGCTCGGTGGTGACCGGCAGCAAGGCCATCCCGTTCTTCAGGCAACTGAAGGCGGCAACCGGCGACGTGCCGCGCTGGAATTTCCACAAGTACGTGATCGCGCCGGGCGGCAAGACCGTTACCGCTTTCGGCACGCTCACCAAACCGGATGCCCCGGAGATACTGGATGCGATCCGGCCGGGACTGCGCCCGGCCCCGTGACGCCTGCGCTCAGGACGGGATGCCCATATGCGACAGCGGCAACGCTGTCGTATGCTTGATCTCGTTCAGCACGAAGCTGGATTTCACGTCCGACACGCCCGGGTGGGTGATCAGCGTGTTCATGATGAAGCGCGAGAAGTGCTCCAGGTCCTCGAAATACACGTGCAGCAGGAAGTCCACTTCGCCGGTCATGGCGAAGCCGCTGATGACTTCCGGCCAGCTGCGCACCGCGCGGCTGAAGGCGTTGATCGACTCGCCGTCGCGCTTTTCCAGCGATACGCGGACGAATGCCTGCAGGCCCAGCCCGATGCGGGCCGGCTCGAGCAGGGCCACGTACTGGCGGATCACGCCGCTTTCCTCAAGCTGCTTCAGGCGTCGCAGGCACGGCGAGGGCGATAGGGCGACGGTTTCGGCCAGCTCCACATTGGTCAGCCTGCCATTCTTCTGCAGGGCGGCGAGAATCTTGATGTCTGTCTTGTCTAGTTCGAGGCTTGGCATTTCGTGCTATCCAGATTGCGCTGAATCCGTGATTCATGTCCCGCATATTGTACCCATGAGCAACAATGCAACAAAATTGCTTTGTGCGACGTCTACGCTCTAATTGACGACTTCGTCCGGTCCATATCGCGCCTTCCCTGCCCGGGACGGTCGCCCGGGAGCCCCTGATGTCCGCCCCATCCGACACCGCCTGCATGATCGATCTGGCCACTTTCCCCGTCCCCGACTACAGCGATACCGAGCATGAGACCTGGACGCGCCTGTATGCGCGCCAGCGCGAACTGCTGCCCGGCCGCGCCTGTGACGAGTACCTGGCCGGCCTGGCCCGGCTGGAACTGTCGGAAACCCGGCTGCCACGACTGGTCGACATCAGCCGCCGCATCGAGCAGTACACCGGCTGGCGGCTGACCCGGGTCGCCGGGCTGGTCGAGAACGACGACTTTTTCACCCTGCTGGCCGGACGCTGTTTTCCGTCCACCGACTTTATCCGCAAGCCGGACGAGCTCGACTACACCCCGGCGCCGGACATGTTCCATGACCTGATCGGCCACGCACCGCTGCTGACCCACTCGCGCTTCGCCGCTTTCTTCGAGCGCTTCGGTCATGCCGGCAAGGCAGCGTTCGCCAGCGGCCATCCGGCCACCGAGTGGCTGCCGCGCATCTACTGGTACACGGTCGAGTTCGGCCTGATTCGTGCGGCCGAAGGGCTGCGCATCTATGGTTCGGGCATCGTGTCATCACCGGGCGAGGTGCTGCACAGTCTGTCCGACGCGGTTACCCGCCACGATTTCGACCTCGATGCCATCGCCGCGCGCGATTACGACATCTGGCACATGCAGAACGACCTGTTCGTCATCGACAGTTTCGACCAGCTCGAAGACGATTTTGCCGCCTGGTGCCGCGAGGCCCGGCTCGGCTGAGCAACAGCGGCAGCACCCGATTCCCGCCATCCAGAGCGGGAACACACGAGGAGACAATACGCATGGCAGACCCCCTCAATCCGATGGGAACCGACGGTTTCGAGTTCATCGAATTCGTCGCCCCCGAGCCCGCGGCGCTGGAAGCGCTGTTCACCCAACTGGGCTTCGTCCGTACCGGCCTGCACCGCACCAAGCGCGTCGCGCTGTGGCAGCAGGGTGATATCCATTTCATCGTCAATGCCGAACCGGCCAGTTTCGGCGCCGACTTCGCCCGCCTGCACGGCCCGTCGGTGTGCGCCTTTGCCTTCCGGGTCGGCAATGCCGCCGATGCCTACCGGCGCGCGCTCGAGCTCGGCGCCGAGGGCGTTCCGCACCGCGCCGGACCGATGGAACTGAACCTGCCGGCGATCAGGGGCATCGGCGGCGCCTGCCTGTATCTGGTCGAGCGCTTCGGCGAGCATTCGCTGTACGACGTCGATTTCCGGCTGACCCCGGCCGATACCCGGGGTTGCGGCCTGACCGGCATCGATCACCTGACCCACAACGTCGAACGCGGCCATATGGACGACTGGGCCGGTTTCTACCAGCGGCTGTTCAATTTCCGCGAGATCCGCTATTTCGATATCGAGGGCAAACTGACCGGGCTCAGGAGCCGGGCGATGACCAGCCCGTGCGGCAAGATCCGCATCCCGATCAACGAATCGGCCGATGACCGCTCGCAGATCGAGGAGTACCTGCGCGCCTACCATGGCGAAGGGGTCCAGCACATCGCGCTCGGCTGCGACGACATCTATGCGACAGTCGAGGCACTGCGTGCGCGCGGCGTGCGTTTTCTCGATACGCCGGACAGCTACTACGACGGCATCGATGCCCGCCTGCCCGGCCATGGTGAAGACCTGGCGCGGCTGCGCAGCGATCGCATCCTGATCGACGGCAGCCCCGGCGGCGGGCGGTTGCTGCAGATTTTCACCGATACCGTCATCGGGCCGATTTTCTTCGAGATCATCCAGCGCAAGGGTGACGAGGGCTTCGGCGAAGGCAATTTCCGCGCGCTGTTCGAGGCCATCGAGCGCGACCAGGTCGCACGGGGTGTGCTGTCCGACACGGGGGCCCCGCAATGAGCACCTCACCGATCTACTGGCCGCTGGCACAGGGCCGCCACTCGCCGCAGGCGCATGCCGACCTGCCGGCAGGCAGCTACGAACGCGAGATGGGCCGTGACGGCTTTGCCGGTCCGGCCTGTCACTTCCATCACGCCCACCCGCCGACCGGCTGGTCAGCGATCGACGGCGAGCTGCGGCCGCGCGCATTCGATTTCAACCTGCTGTCCGCCAGTGATACCTGCCCGTGGAGCGCGCCGCTGCTGCTCGGCAACCGGCAACTGGCCATCCGCCAATGGCGCGCCGGGCAACCGACACCGCTGGTACGCGACGCCGATGGCGACCTGCTGCTGTTCGTCCATGCCGGTGCCGGCACGCTGTTCTGCGACTGGGGCCGGCTCGACTACCGCGACGGCGACTACCTGCTGCTGCCGCGTGGTGCGCTGTGGCGGCTGGAACCGGCGACACCGGGGCCGATGCTGCTGATCGAGGCCATCGACGGTCGCTACGATCTGCCGGACAGGGGCCTGCTTGGCCGCCACGCCCTGTTCGACGCCGCCTGCCTGCGCACGCCGGTCATCGACGATGCCTTTCTGGCCCAGCAGGGCGATACGCCGACTGCGGTCCGGGTCAAGCGTTTCGACCGCGTCAGCACGCTGCGCTACCCGTTCAATCCGCTGGACAGCATCGGCTGGCACGGCGACCTGTGTGCGTTCGCGCTCAACTGGCGCGACATCCGCCCGGTCATGAGCCATCGCTACCACCTGCCGCCGACCGTGCACGCGACCTTCTTCGCGCCGGGCTTCATGATCAGCACTTTTGTACCCCGCCCGCTGGAATCCGACCCTGGCGCATTGAAACTGCCGTTTTTCCACAGCAATGACGACTACGATGAATTTATCTTCTATCACGCCGGCGAGTTCATGAGCCGCGACCACATCTACCCGGGCATGGCCACGCTGCATCCGACCGGCCTGCCCCACGGCCCGCATCCGAAAGCCTTCGCCACGGCGGCGGCCGGCGCGCGGGCCTTTACCGACGAGGTCGCGGTGATGGTGGACAGTCGCAAACCCCTATTGGTTGCGCCGTTGCCGGACGGCGTGGAATGGACGGCTTACGCGGACTCCTGGAAAGGCTGAGCGCCAGACCGGGACACGACAGGGACACCATGAAACTTGCGTCAATCAAACACGGCCGCGATGGCCGCCTGGTGGTAGTCAGCCGCGATCTGGGCCGCTGCGTGGCCGTGCCCGGCATCGCGCCGACGCTGCAGGCCGCACTCGACCAGTGGGAACAGGTCGCCCCGCGGCTGGCTGAAATCGCCGCCGCACTCGACAACGGCGAATTGTCCGGCAGCCTGCCATTCGTCGCCGCCGACTGCGCAGCCCCGCTGCCCCGCGCCTACCTGTTCGCTGATGGCAGCGCCTTTCTGTCCCACGTCGAACTGGTACGGCGGGCCCGGGGTGCGGACATGCCGGCCGAGCTGTACCAGACGCCGCTGATGTATCAGGGCGACAGTGGCGGCTGGCTGGCACCGACCGCGCCGATCCCGTGGCGCGATGCAGCCTGGGGCCTGGATTTCGAGGGCGAAGTTGCCGCGATTACCGGCGACCTGCCGGCCGGCTGCGACGAACTGACTGCGGCCACCGGCATCCGGCTGCTGATGCTGGTCAACGACGTCAGCCTGCGCGGGCTGATTCCCGCTGAGCTGGCGCGTGGCTTCGGCTTCTACCAGAGCAAGCCGGCGTCGAGCGCCAGCCCGGTTGCCGTCACCCCCGACGAGCTTGGTGACGCCTGGCACGACGGCCGCGTGCAGTTACCGCTGGAGGTGACACTGAACGGCAAACCGTTCGGCCACCCGCATGCCAGTGCCATGCATTTTTCCTTTCCGCAGCTTATTGCCCATGCGGCACGCACCCGCCCACTGGTTGCCGGCAGCATTATCGGCTCCGGCACGGTATCCAATGCCGACCCATCGGTCGGCGAAGCCTGCATTGCCGAACGGCGCATGCGCGAGCACCAGGCCGACGGCACTCCGCACACCCCCTGGCTGATGCCTGGCGACAAGGTCCGCTTCGACATGCGCGGCAGCGACGGCCAGTCGGTCTTTGGCGCCATCGAGCAGCAGGTGGCCGCATGCTGATTCTTTACGACTACTGGCGTTCCAGTGCGGCCTACCGGGTGCGGATTGCGCTGCACCTGAAAGGGCTCGAATTCGAGTCGCGGCCGGTGGACCTGCGCCACGGCCAGCAGCGCGATGCCGACTACCTGCGGCTGAATCCGGCCGGGCTGGTGCCACTGCTGGTCGACGGCGCCCTGCGCGTGTCGCAATCGCTGGCCATCTGCGCCTATCTGGACGAAGCCTGGCCGGATACCCCGCCGCTGCTGCCACCAAACCCGCGTGCGCGTGCCACCATCCGCTCGATGGCGCTGACCCTGGCCTGCGACACCCATCCACTGCAGAACCTGCGCGTGCTCCAGCAGCTGGAAGCGGACTTCGGCGCTGACGACATGCAGCGCGGCAACTGGGTCCGGCACTGGATCCACAGCGGTCTGGCCACGCTGGAGCGGCTGGCGACCGACAATGCCGGTGCCTGCTGCCATGGTGACACGGTGACGCTGGCCGATCTGTGCCTGGCCCCGCAGCTGTACACGGCACGCCGCTACGACCTGCCGCTGGACGACTTCCCGCGCCTGGTCGCCATCGACGCCCATCTGATGACCCTGCCGGCCTTTATCGCCGCCCAGCCAGTACAGCCGGGCCGCTGAACCGGCCAGCCCGGCGATTTGCAAAAAGCCGGAAATCCGGCCGCCATTTCGGCCGGCGGCACTTTTTTGCAGAAAGCGCTTGACCACCACCCCGGTTTACGGTTTAATTCGCGTCCTCAACGCAGCGCACAGCGCAGCAACGAGAGATGGCCAGGTAGCTCAGTTGGTAGAGCAGCGGATTGAAAATCCGCGTGTCGACGGTTCGATTCCGCCCCTGGCCACCAGAATTCAAAAGGCTTGCAGAAATGCAGGCCTTTTTTGCGTCTGGCGGGCGGGCGGCAGATGCCATCCGCCTATTTCCACCTATCCGCGCAGCAAGCCCTCCCCCAGTCCCTCGCGCGCGCTCACCCCCGGCAACACAAAGAAATACCCGCCGCCAAACGGCTTGATGTATTCCTCCAGCGGCTCGCGGTCCAGGCGCTTTTGCGTATCGATAAAGCCGGTCTGCAGATTGGCCTGAAAGCTGACAAACACCAGCCCCATGTCCAGTTGCCCGGAACGGGTCAGCCCGGCCGAATAGCTGTAGCTGCGGCGCAGCAACCTGGCATCGTGGCGACCGTGCCGGCGCGGTTCGGCGCGACGCATGTGCGAGTCGAGCGGCACGCCCTTGCCATCGGGGTCGGCGGCGAAGCCCGGGTCGTCGAACTCAGCCTTGCGGCCCAGCGGCGCGCCGGAGGCCTTGTCGCGGCCAAAGTCGGTCTGCTGCTCGCCCAGCGGCGTGCGGTCCCACTGCTCCAGCAGAAAGCGGATCAGACGCACCGCCATATAACTGCCGCCGGCAGCCCAGTCCGGCTCCTGGTCCTTGCTGCCGACCCAGACCATGTCGTCCATCAGCTTGTCATCGCCCGTCGACGGATTGCCGGTCCCGTCCTTGAAGCCGAACAGGTTGATCGGCGTACTGCCGCTGCGCACGGCCGATGCCGGCAGGAAACCGTCCATCTTCCAGCGCGGCGCCAGTTTGTCCGGCATGTGCTTGATGATGTCGCGCACGGCATGAATGACCGTCTCTCGCGAATGGGCGCAGCACTGCAGCAGCAGGTCGCCATCACACCAGCCGGCGTCGAGTGCGTCGTTCGGAAAGGCTTCCATATGGACCAGATGCCGCGGCTTGCGCGCCTCGAGGCCGAAGCGCGCGTCGAACAGTGTCGCGCCGACCGCCACCGTGATGGTCAGCCCGTCCGGCACGATCTCGGCGCCCATGACGCCGGAGTCCATGGGCGGCAGCCGGGCGTCGCCCACCGGTGCCGGGCCGCCACGGGTCAGGAAGCGGATGCGTTCGGTCAGTTGCCGGAACAGCGCGGCCAGTTGTTCGCGGTTGCGCGCCAGCACGTCGAAGGCGATGAAAATCGCTTCCTGCGGGGCTGCGGTCACGATGCCGGCCTGGTGAACACCGTCGAATGGCACTTGCTCACGGGCCGGGTCAGCAGCCGGCCGGCGGAACCAGCTGGTGGCGCCGGCAGCGCCCAGCACCGCGCCGCCGCCGAAAGCGCTCATGCCCAGCAGCCATTTGCGACGCGACGGGCAGGCAGGGGCCGCAGCCCCGGGCACAGGAATATCTGTTTTTTCAGTCATGATGGTATTCCGTCCCCTGCCGACGAATCCCTTGCCGGCAGGGCATGAGGAGGGGTCAGTCGAGGCCGAGCACGCCACGCAGGCGGGACAGGTCTTCCGCCAGGGTATTGATCGGGCCCTTCATTGCCGTGCGGTCGGCATCGGTCACCTTGCCGTAGTCGACAAAACCGTCGCCGTCCGCTGCGCGGTATTTGCCCAGCAACGTGTCGACATCCTTGAAGTTGCCATCGATACGGGCCAGCAGCGCGGCATCAGCCTTCTGCAGCAGCGGTCGCAGCAGATCGACGATCTTGCGTGCGCCTTCGACATTGGCGTGGAAGTCCCACAGGTCGGTATGGCTGTAGCGATCTTCCTCGCCACTGATCTTGGTCGCCGCCACCTCTTCGATCAGACCGGCCGCGCCGCCGACCATCTTCGCCGGCGGAATGCTCAGCGACTTGATCCGCGTCTGCAGTTCCACCGTGTCCGCCACCAGCTTGTCGGCCAGCTTGTCCAGCCCCCTGGTGCTGTTGTCGGCAAACAGGGCTTTCTCCAGCCGGTGGAAGCCGGTGAAGTTCGGGTCGCTGGCCTTGTCCTTGAAGTCGTCTTCGCGCACGTCAATGGCGGTGTCCAGGTCGGAGAACAGTTCCGCAATCGGTTCGATCCGCTCGTAGTGGCGACGGGTCGGCGCGTACAGCGCCCGGGCTTCCTCCAGCTTGCCGGCCTTGATCGCGTCGGCAAAGCGCTGTGTCTGCTTGACCAGTGCATCCACTTCCGCACTCACATACAGCTTGTAGTCGGCAATCGGCCCGACCAGATCGTTGGCCGACGGTTTGCCGGACACGGCCTGCCCGGCGGCAGCGGTCACGATCAGTTTGCCGCGCGGATTGCTGAGCAGACCGCAGGTCATGTCATAACTGCCCGGTTCCAGCGTGGCGGTCAGTTTCTGGGTAAAGCCCGGCGCGATGTTCTCGCGCTCCTCCACCACATACACGCCCTTGAGGATCTCCCACTCCACCGCGCGGGCGCTGGTGTTCTTGATCATGAAACGGGTCTTGCCGGCGGTCACGTTCAGCGTCATCGGCTCGCACGCCTTGTCGGTGACAGTCACATTGACCACGGGAATGTCAGCCTTGCCAGCAGCGGCGGGCGTGGCTGCCGGCTCCTTGCAGGCGGACAGGCTGACAGCAGCCAGCACGGCCGCCCCCATCCATACCGGGGAGCGAAAAGAAAAGAGGATCATGGAAAGCGGGTCCTGAGAGACAGAACGTCAGCCCCCGGCGGAAGCTGACGCTGGCAATATCAAAAAAGAGGAAGGTCAGTCGAGGCCGAGCACACCGCGCAGGCGGGACAGGTCTTCCGCCAGGGTATTGATCGGGCCCTTCATTGCCGTGCGGTCGGCATCGGTCACCTTGCCGTAGTCGACAAAACCGTCGCCGTCCGCTGCGCGGTATTTGCCCAGCAGCGTGTCGACATCCTTGAAGTTGCCGTCGATGCGAGCCAGCAGCGCGGCATCAGCCTTCTGCAGCAGCGGTCGCAGCAGATCGACGATCTTGCGTGCGCCTTCGACATTGGCGTGGAAGTCCCACAGGTCGGTATGGCTGTAGCGATCTTCCTCGCCACTGATCTTGGTCGCCGCCACCTCTTCGATCAGACCGGCCGCACCGCCGACCATCTTCGCCGGCGGAATGCTCAGTGACTTGATCCGCGTCTGCAGTTCCACCGTGTCCGCCACCAGCTTGTCGGCCAGCTTGTCCAGCCCCCTGGTGCTGTTGTCGGCAAACAGGGCTTTCTCCAGCCGGTGGAAGCCGGTGAAGTTCGGGTCGCTGGCCTTGTCCTTGAAGTCGTCTTCGCGCACGTCAATGGCGGTGTCCAGGTCAGAGAACAGTTCCGCAATCGGTTCGATCCGCTCGTAGTGGCGACGGGTCGGCGCGTACAGCGCCCGGGCTTCCTCCAGCTTGCCGGCCTTGATCGCGTCGGCAAAGCGCTGTGTCTGCTTGACCAGTT
>NZ_QLTJ01000002.1:463258-516531 GCF_003269145.1 Microvirgula sp. AG722
TCGTAGTGGCGACGGGTCGGCGCGTACAGCGCCCGGGCTTCCTCCAGCTTGCCGGCCTTGATCGCGTCGGCAAAGCGCTGTGTCTGCTTGACCAGTTCATCCACTTCCGCACTCACGTACAGCTTGTAGTCGGCGACCGGGCCGACCAGTTGCTCGGCAAAGTCCGGTGCCGCCGGGGCAGCCGTGCTGGCGGCAGGGCTTGCCGCTGGCGGTTCGGTTTTCTGGCAGGCGGTCAGCGCGGCCAGCATGCACAGGGCCGACAGTTTCATCAGGTGGCGATGCGCCATGGTTTCAGATCCTTTGTGGATAAACGGGAGAATGATCAATGGGTACGGTGGGCCAGCGCGGGCTGTCCCCGGCCAGCCAGGAACAGGTACAGCGACGGCAGCAGGAACAGCAGCCAGGCCAGGGCTTCGCCAACGGTCGGCGTGTCGTTGTAGCCGAACAGGCCGGCGAGAATGACGCCGAACGGGCTGTCGGCCGGCAACGCCAGGCTCAGGTCGAACACGACGGTCTGCAGCTGATTCCAGACCCCGGCCTCATGCAGCGCCTTGACGGCGCCGGCGAGCAGGCCGGCCGCCACGAACAGGATGAATACACCGGTCCAGCGGAAGAAACGGCGCAGATCCAGGCGAATACCGCCCTGATAGATGCCGATTCCCAGCGCCACGGCGACGGCCAGCCCCAGCATCGCCCCCAGCGGTGCTGCCAGACCAACCTCCTGTTGCTGGAATGCCGCCAGCAGGAAGAACACCGACTCCAGCCCTTCGCGGGCGACGGCAAAGAACACCATGCCGACCAGCGCATAGGCCTGGCCATTGCCCTTGTTCAGCGCGGCATCGATCGAATCGTGCAGATGGGCCTTGATCGAGCGGGCCGCCTGCTTCATCCAGAACACCATCGAGGTCAGGATGCCGACGGCAACCAGGGCGACCACCGCCTCGAACAGCTCCTGCTGCTTCTGCGGAAACTCGCTCTGGGTGGCTTCGATCAGAAAGCCGAGCGCCAGACTCAGCACGCAGGCGAGAACCACGCCGGCCCAGACCGCAGGCATCTGCTTGCGCTGGCCGGACTGCCTCAGGTAACTGGCGATGATGCCGACGATCAGCGCCGCCTCCATTCCCTCGCGCAGCATGATGAGAAACGGCACCAGCATGTTCTGTCCCCTCGCCCGGCGGCCCGACCGCCCGAAAATGTGAAAATGCACAATTTGCGTAATGCAAATCATTATCTATTGCAGACAAGGATATCCAATTACTGGATAAAAGTGTCAGCGTCGTGGACACTTTTTTCTGCCATGCCGGTGAGGCATGACGAAAGAGGCGGGATTATGCGTCGAGGAAGGCGCGCCGGGCCTGCGACACGATGCCGCAGACCCGGCGGAGGGGCGGGTCGACGGCAGGGGAATCGACGGGCGCAGACTGGTGCGCTGCGCGGCCTCCCACAGATCACGCTGCACTTGCAGCCGCAGCCAGAAACCGGAAGAAGTGCCCTGTGCTTCGGCCAGGCGCAGGTCCATGTCGGCAGCCAGCGCCGCATGCCCGTGCAGGATGCGGGACAGCATCACCCGGCTGATGCCGATGTGTGCGGCAAAAGCGCTCTGGCTCATCCCGAGGCCTTCAAGCCAGCCGGACAGGATCCCGCCCGGGTTGCAAAAGGGGAAACCACGCCCCGCCCGCAATTGAGAATGAATCCCGAAAACCGCCCGGCATGACGAAGAACTAGCACACGAATGCTGCACTTATATAAAAATGCAGTTCAGAATCACTGAAATTTGCTCTTTTTTGCTTCCGGCATGCCAGCGCGCAGGTATGCTGCAGTCGGTGACGGTCTTGTAAGCATTAGAGACTGTGTTTGCACGCGCCGACACTCGTATCGGCATGCGGCTCACCCGGTCGTCGTCCCGACAGAGACGACCGCGACACATCCAGAAAATGATTCGCTTTCTATCCAGGGGTAATCAGATGCAGAAGTACGATGCGGTCTATCCGATCGACCGCCCTGACGTTGCGATTGAAGAGAAACTGAAAAGAAACCTGAGTAACCGGCACATTCAGTTGATTGCAATCGGCGGCGCGATCGGAACCGGGCTGTTCATGGGATCGGGCAAGACCATCAGCCTGGCCGGACCTTCCATCCTGTTCGTGTACATGATCATTGGCGTGATGCTGTTCTTCGTGATGAGGGCCATGGGCGAATTGCTCCTGTCCAATCTGAACTACCGCTCATTCATTGATTTCTCGGCGGACCTGCTCGGTCCGTGGGCCGGCTTCTTCACCGGCTGGACTTACTGGTTCTGCTGGGTCGTCACCGGCGTGGCCGACGTGATCGCCATCTCCGCCTACATGCAGTTCTGGTTCCCGGAACTCGCGCCCTGGATTCCCTCCGTCCTGTGCGTACTCTTGCTGCTCGGACTCAACCTGCTGACGGTCAAGCTGTTCGGTGAAATCGAGTTCTGGTTCGCACTGATCAAGATCATCGCCATTGTCGCCCTGGTCGGCACCGGCCTGTTCATGATCGTCACCGGCTTCACCTCCCCGTCCGGTTCGGTCGCCTCGCTGCACCACCTGTGGGACGACGGCGGCATGTTCCCGATGGGCATCAGCGGTTTCTTCGCCGGCTTCCAGATCGCCGTGTTCGCCTTTGTCGGCATCGAGCTGGTCGGTACCACCGCCGCCGAGACCAAGGACCCGGAAAAGAACCTGCCGCGAGCCATCAACTCGATCCCGGTCCGCATCATCATCTTCTATGTGTTCTCGCTGATCGCCATCATGTCGGTCACGCCGTGGCGCTCGGTGGTGGCCAACAAGAGCCCGTTCGTCGAGCTGTTCATGCTGGCCGGCATTCCGGCCGCCGCCGCCCTGATCAACTTCGTCGTACTGTCCTCTGCCTCGTCGTCGGCCAACAGCGGCGTGTTCTCCACCAGCCGCATGCTGTTCGGTCTGGCGCGCGGCAAGCTGGCACCGAAAGCCTTCGGCCAGCTGTCGTCCAGCGCGGTGCCGGCCAACGGCCTGCTGTTCTCGTGCCTGTGTCTGCTGGTCGGCGCCCTGCTGGTCTATGTGGTGCCTGACCTGATCGAAGCGTTCACGCTGATCACTACCGTCTCGGCGGTACTGTTCATGTTCGTCTGGTCGATGATTCTGGCCTCGTACATCGTCTACCGGAAAAAGCGCCCGGCGCTGCACGAGAAGTCGCTGTACAAGATGCCCGGCGGCGTCATCATGTGCTACGTGTGCCTGGCGTTCTTCGCCTTCGTGCTGGTGCTGCTGAGCCTGGAAGCCGACACCCGGATGGCGCTGATGGCCACCCCGCTGTGGTTCGTCTGGCTGGCGCTCGGCTACTTCGGCGTGTTCCGCAAGGAAATCGCCGAACGCCGTCCCGGCATGCACTAAGCCCGCACCCGGATGACAATCCCCGGCGCCATTGCTGGCGCCGGGGATTTTTGCTGCCCGTCGTCTAGACCGAGCGGGTCAGTCCGCCGTCGATGCGCAGGTTCTGCCCGGTCAGATAGGCAGCCTCGTCGGACACCAGCAGCGAGATCAGCGCCGCCACCTCCTCGACCCGCCCGCCGCGTCCCATCGGAATGCGCCCGAGCACGGCCTCGGGGACCGGCAGGCTGTCGATATAGCCGGGCAGCACATTGTTGATGCGGATATTGTCGGCCGCGTAGCGGTCGGCAACCAGCTTGGTCCACGACGCCAGGCCCGCGCGGAACACGCTCGATACCGGAAACGCCGGATCCGGCTCAAAGGCGGCAAAGCTGGAGATATTGACGATGGCCCCGCTGCGCTGGCGCTGCATGACCGGCACCACCAGCCGCGCGGCGCGCACCACATTGAGCAGATAGACGTCCAGTCCGCGATGCCAGTCGTCGTCGCCGAGCGCCAGCACCGCGCCGCGCGGACCATGGCCGGCACTGTTGACCAGCGCATCGATCCGCCCCCAGCGCGCCAGCGTCAGATCCACCAGCCGCTGCAGGTCTTCATTCGACTGGTTCGATCCGGTCACGCCAATCCCGCCCAGTTCGGCAGCCAGCGCCTCGCCCTTGCCCGACGACGACAGGATGGCCAGCCGGAAGCCCTCGCCCGCCAGCCGCCGTGCCGCCGCCGCTCCCATGCCGCTGCCACCTGCCGTGATGATTGCTACTTTCTGTTCCGCCATGATGTTTTCCTTTCGCTGCACAAACCCTAATATGGCGGGCGCCATGCCATGGCGACAAACCAGAATTCAAACACCCTGACAGTAGAAAAACTGCAGCCATGAAAAAATGGGGTCCCCGCGCCGGCCGCCTGCCGATACTGAATCACCTGCTCGCCTTCGAGACCGCCGCGCGGCTGGGCAGCTTCCGTGCCGCCGCCGATGCGCTGCACGTCACCCAGGGCGCGGTCGCCCAGCAGGTGCGGGCACTGGAAGCCGAGCTCGGCCGCCCGCTGTTCCACCGCCTGCCGCGCGGTCTCGCGCTGACCGACTGCGGCGACGAGTACGCGAGCCGGACCCGCTTCGCGCTGGAAATCCTCGAAGCCGCCACACGCGAATTCACCGCCGGCCCCGACCGGCACCCGCCCGGACAGGTTCTGGTCAGCACCACGCCGTCGATCGCCAGCCGCTGGCTGATCCCGCGCCTGGAGCGCATTTCGGCCGCCGTGCCGGCCGGCAGCGTGGTCATCGACGCCTCGGACCAGCTGCGGCCGCTGCACGGCGACGGCCGGGTCGATATCGCCATCCGCTGGGGCACACCGCCCTTTGCCGAGGGCACGGCCCGCTTCCTGCTGCCCGGCCGGGCCATTCTGGTTTGCGCACCGGCACTGGCCGGCCATGCCGACTGGCAAAACGCAGACGATCTGGCCGGCATCCCGCTGATCTCCGACACGCACCGGCACTGGTCGCGCTGGTTCGCCCGCCACGGCCGGGCCGACATGCCCGTCACCGGCCCGAGCTTTTCCCAGACCCTGCACGCCATCGAGGCGGCCGAACGCGGCCTCGGCGTCGCCATCGTGCCGGCACCACTGGTCGACAGCGCGCTGCGCGATGGCCGGCTGGTGCGGGTACTGGGCGAGCAGTACGCACTGGACAGCGACGCCGGCTTCTATCTGCTGACCGCCGATCCGCCCGGCAGCGGCGTCATGGCGGTTGCAGACCGGCTGCTGGCCGAAGCCGCAGCGCCCTCGCAGGCATGATGCGCACGTTCACATCCGGAAACATCTTTTACCGGTCATGAGCTACGCTGTAGTGAATACAGCGGTATATCATCAAAATCTGATCAAACAACAACGCCAGAGGACAATTCATGCGACGCTTGCTGCCCGTCTTGCTGCTTTCCGCCTTCACCGTACCGGCCCTGGCCGCAGAACCGGCCAGGGGGCCGCTCGTCAGCCTGACCACCAGTGCCCAGCGCCTGGTGGCCAACGATGTCGCCCAGGCCACCCTGTATGTCGAAACCTCGGGCAGCGATGCCGGCAAGGTCGCCGCCCACCTCGACCAGGTGACCGACGCCGCACTGAAAACCGCCAAGCGTCACGACAAGGTCAAGGTCGAGAGCGGCAACCGCAACAGCTGGCCGCTCTATGACAAGAACAACAAGCAGACCGGCTGGCGCGGCCGTGCCGAGTTGCGGCTGGAAAGCCGCGACGTCGCGGCGCTGTCGAAGCTGATTTCGGCCCTGTCGCCGGAACTGCAGTTCGCCGGTCTGAGCTTCTCGGTCTCGCCGCAAGCCCGCGACAGCGCCGAAAATGCCCTGATTCCGGAAGCGCTGACCGCCTTCAAGGCCAGGGCCGAGATTGCCGCCCGGGCACTGGGCTATCGCAACTACCGCGTGGTCGAAGTCAGCCTGAACAGTGGCGGCGGCTTCCGCCCGGTCGCCTATCGCGCCAAGGCGATGTCGGCCGCCGTCATGGCGGATGCGGCCGGCCCGGAGATGGCCAGCGGCGAAAGCGAGCTGACCGTCAGCGCCCAGGGCCAGATCGAATTGCTGCCGTAAAACGCGGCCCGGACAGGCGCGCCGACGCGCGGCAGACCACGCGAAGTCGCGCCTGAGCGGTTCTGGCTCTACAATGGCCTCAACGTTTTATTGCCAGTGCCTTTATATCCTTCGACGAGAACCATGAAACTCTTTGCTTCGCTGACCAGCCCCTATGCCCGCAAGGTGCGTATTGCCCTGCTGGAAAAACGCATTGACTGCCAACTGGAAGTCATCAATCCGTGGGACGACAGTGTGGCGCTGAAGGGAATCAATCCGTTGGGGAAGGTGCCCACGCTGCTGCTGGACGACGGCACCGTGCTGTACGACTCGCGCGTCATCGTCGAGTATCTGGACGCCCTGTCGCCGGTCAGCAAGCTGCTGCCGGGCGACACGCGCGGGCTGATGCAGGTCAAGCGCTGGCAGGCGCTGGCCGACGGCATCCTCGATGCCGGCACGGCGGTGTTTCACGAACGCAAGCGCCCCGCCACCGAGCAGAGCGATAGTGCGGCACGCCGCCAGTACGGCAAGATCGAAGCCGGCCTCGAGGCCCTGTCGCTCGAACTGGCTGACCGGCCCTGGTGTTACGGCAACGGGATGACGCTGGCGGACATCTCCGTCGGCGCCTGTCTCGGCTGGCTCAGCCTGCGCCTGCCGGAACTGGAATGGCGCACGCGCTACCCGAATCTGGAATTGCTGTTCGACAAGCTGGAGACCCGGCAGAGCTTTATCGATACCGTGCCGCCGGTCGTCTGACCCCTTTCCGACCGCACGGCCGGACCCAGGCCCACCGCGTTACCGCCGGTGGGCTTTTTTGCGCGCCGTCGCTGCAAGTCCATTGTCGTACTTTGTTGTCGCATGACAAGATACGCGGATGACATCGAAACGAAGCGAGTTCCTTGCCGGCGCCAGGACGCTCATGCCCTTGCTGCTGGGCGTCTGGCCATTCGGCATGATCTATGGCGTGCTGGCGCTGGAGTCCGGTCTGACCGCCTGGCAGGCACAGGCAATGAGCGCCCTGGTCTTTGCCGGCAGCTCGCAGATCGTCCTCAGCCAGATGCTGGCCAGCCAGGCGCCGCTGGCGGTGATCTTCGTCACCATCGCCATCGTCAACCTGCGCCATGTGCTGTACAGCGCCTCGCTGGCGCCCGGCCTGCGCACGCTCGGCCCCGGCTGGAAGGCGCTGCTCGCCTATCTGCTGACGGATGAAGCCTACGCGGTCACCGTCAACCGCATGAATGCCGCCCGGTCGTCACCACACCGGCACTGGTTCCTGTTCGGTGCCGGGCTGACGCTGTGGACCGCCTGGCAGTTGTCGACGCTGGCCGGACTGGCGCTGGGCAGCGAAATCCCGCCCGAATGGGGGCTGGACTTTGCCATCCCGCTGACCTTTATCGCGCTGGTGGTCCCGGCCGCGCACGACCGTGCCGACTGGACCGCCGTCATCATCGCCGGTATTGCCGCCGTCACGCTGTATGCCCTGCCGTTCAAGCTGGCGCTGATCGTCGCCACGCTGCTCGGCATTGTCGGCGGGGTCTGGATGACACGGAGGGCGGCGCGATGAACATGTTGCTGCTGTTCGCCGCCCTGGGGGCCATCACCTTCCTGCTGCGCCTGTCGTTTATCGGTCTGCTCGGCCAGCGCAGGATTCCGCCGGCACTGCAAATTGCGCTGCGCTTCGTCCCGCTGGCCATCCTGACTGCCATCACCGTGCCGGAAATCGTCATGCAGGACGGCCGGCTGATCACCTCGCTGGCCGAACCGAAACTGGTCGCCGGCGTGGTGGCCGTACTGGTCGCCGCCAGAACGCGCAAGATCCTGCCGACGCTGGCCGCCGGCATGGCCACGCTGTGGCTGGCGCGCTGGGTGTTGCAATCCGTTTCCTGACGCAAAAACGCCTCCGCAATGCGGAGGCGTTCTGGTCAGGGATGCAGCGCAATCAGTAGCGGTAGTGAGCCGGCTTGTACGGGCCGCTCTTGTCCACACCGATATAGGCAGCCTGCTCGTCCGACAGCACGGTCAGGTTGGCGCCGATGCGCTCCAGGTGCAGGCGGGCGACCTTTTCGTCCAGGTGCTTCGGCAGCACATAGACCTGCTTGCCGTACTGTTCGCCGTGCTGGAAGATTTCCATCTGCGCGAGCACCTGGTTGGTGAAGCTGTTGCTCATCACGAAGCTCGGGTGACCGGTCGCACAACCGAGGTTCACCAGGCGGCCTTCGGCCAGCAGGATGATGCGCTTGCCGTCCGGGAACACGATATGGTCGACCTGCGGCTTGATGTTGTCCCAGGTGTACTGGCGCAGGCTGGCGACTTCGATTTCGCTGTCGAAGTGGCCGATGTTGCAGACGATGGCATTGTTGCGCATCCGCTTCATGTGATCGTGGGTGATCACGCCGACGTTGCCGGTGGTGGTGACGAAAATGTCGCCCTGGGCGCAGGCATCGTCCATGGTGACGACGCGGTAGCCTTCCATCGCCGCCTGCAGCGCGCAGATCGGATCGATTTCCGTGACCCACACCGTGGCGCCGAGACCGCGCAGGCTCTGGGCGCAACCCTTGCCCACGTCACCGTAGCCGAGCACCACGGCGACCTTGCCGGCGATCATCACGTCGGTGGCGCGCTTGATGCCGTCGACCAGGCTTTCGCGGCAGCCGTACAGGTTGTCGAACTTGGACTTGGTCACCGAGTCGTTGACGTTGAAGGCCGGGAACGGCAGGCGGCCGTCCTTTTCCATCTGGTACAGGCGATGCACGCCGGTGGTGGTTTCTTCGGTCACGCCGCGGATGGCGGCCAGGCGCTTCGAGTACCAGCCCGGGTCGATTTCCAGGTGAGCGGCGATCGAGGCGAACAGCGAGGTTTCCTCTTCGTTGCCCGGCCTGGCGATCACGCTGCGGTCCTGTTCGGCCTTGGCGCCGAGCACCAGCAGCAGCGTGGCGTCGCCGCCGTCGTCGAGAATCATGTTCGCCGGCTGACCTTCCGGCCATTCGAAGATGCGGTGCGCGTAGTCCCAGTACTCGTCCAGCGATTCACCCTTGAAGGCGAACACCGGGATGCCGGCGGCAGCGATGGCGGCTGCGGCCTGGTCCTGGGTCGAGAAGATGTTGCACGAGGCCCAGCGCACTTCGGCGCCCAGCGCGATCAGCGTTTCGATCAGCACGCCGGTCTGGATGGTCATGTGCAGCGAGCCGGCAATGCGTGCGCCCTTCAGCGGCTTGCTGTCGCCGTATTCGGCGCGCAGAGCCATCAGGCCGGGCATTTCGGTTTCGGCGATCGACAGTTCCTTGCGGCCCCAGGCCGCGAGGGAGAGGTCAGCAACCAGGTAATCAGTGAATTTGTCAGCCACAGCGTTCATGTCAGTTTCCTGTACGGTGCGACCGGGAGGATGCGGCTCACCCGCACTCCCGCAGCCACGGGGGTTAGGCAAGCGCCGTTGAATCATGACCGAGCCTGGGACGGGGCACCCCGCCTTGCAGCGCTTCTCGGCAAGCGACGGATTATACAGGCAGGAAAAAGGAAACGGCGACCATGAGGTCGCCGTTTCTGCAGATCTGCTGCCCGTCGGTCAGACTTTGCCGAAGACCAGCGTACCGTTGGTGCCGCCAAAACCGAACGAGTTCGAAATTGCCACGTCGATCTTCATGTCGCGCGCGACATTGGGCACGTAGTCGAGGTCGCAGCCGTGTTCGTAATCCTGCTCGAACAGGTTGATGGTCGGCGGGGCGATCTGGTTATGCAGCGCCAGGATCGAATACACCGCCTCGACGCCACCGGCGCCACCCAGCAGGTGGCCGGTCATCGACTTGGTCGAGTTGACGGCCAGTTTGCTTGCGTGATCGCCAAACGCCAGCTTCAGCGCCTCGGTTTCATTGGCATCCCCCAGCGGGGTCGACGTGCCGTGCGCGTTCACGTAATCGACTTCGTCCGGGTTCAGGCCGGCATCTTTCAGCGCGTTCTTCACGCCACGGGCCGGGCCCTCGGCGCTCGGCGCGGTGATGTGATGCGCGTCCGAGCTCATGCCGAAGCCCTTCAGCTCGGCATAGATCTTTGCGCCGCGGCGCACTGCGTGCTCGTACTCTTCCAGCACGATGACACCGGCGCCCTCGCCCATGACGAAACCGTCACGGCCGGTATCCCACGGCCGCGAGGCGGTCGCCGGGTCGTCGTTGCGGGTCGACAGCGCCTTCATGGCGGCAAAGCCGCCGATGCCCAGGCGGGTGATCGCCCCTTCGGCACCACCGGCCACCATGATGTCGGCGTCGCCGTACTGGATCAGCCGCGAGGCATCACCGATGCAGTGAGCGCCGGTCGTGCAGGCGGAGACGATGCCGTATGACGGTCCCTGGAAACCCTTGATGATCGACACGTGGCCGGCAATCAGGTTGACCAGCGAGCCGGGAATGAAGAACGGGCCGATCTTGCGCGGACCGCCTTCCATCAGTGCGACACCGGTTTCCTCGATCAGCGGCAGGCCGCCGATGCCGGAACCGATATTGACCCCGACGCGCGTGCGGTCGAGGTCCGGGATGTCTTCAATTCCGGCATCAGCGACAGCCTGGAAAGCGGCGGCGATGCCGTAATGGATGAACACATCCATGCGGCGCGCGTCTTTCGGCGTGATGTAGTCGCTGATGTTGAAATCCTTCACCTCGCCGGCGATCTGGCATGCCATGTCGCTGGCGTCGAAGCGCGTGATGCGGGTGATGCCCGAACGGCCGGCCACGAGGTTGGCCCAGCCGGTCGCGACGTCGTTACCGAGCGGACTGACATGTCCCAGACCGGTGATGACTACTCTGCGTCGAGCCAAGATGAACTCCTTGAATAGAGGAATGCCGGGCGCAGGCACAGGCCCGCGCACCCGCAGCAGCCCGGAAACGTTTTCCGGCCTGCCGGTCGCCGACGCCGCCGTGTCGCCACGCCGTCAAACGACCGTTTGCAGATCCCCAACTGCAAAAGACCCCTGCACAGACGGACAATCCGCGGCAGAGGTCTCCAGGATCAAGCCAAATTACTTGGGCAGGTGTGCCGACACGTAATCGATGGCTTGCTGAACCGTCGTGATCTTTTCGGCGTCTTCGTCCGGGATCTCGCATTCGAATTCTTCTTCGAGTGCCATCACCAGTTCCACCGTGTCGAGCGAGTCAGCGCCCAGATCGTCAACGAACGAGGAATCGTTCTTCACTTCGGCTTCGTTAACGCCGAGTTGTTCAGCGACGATTTTCTTGACACGCTGTTCGATGTTTTCCATTTGGTCTTACCTATGCCTTTCGGAGCGGGTGGTAAACAAAAACCGCGCCATTCTACCAAAAAAAATTTAGAGCAAAATACCTAAATCAACAGAGGTCAAATGTTGTCATCTTCCGACAACTTCAGTACAACATCCGGGATCTGGTACCCATTTCGACAAAATCCTGCCAATTGCCTTACGGCATCAGCATTCCGCCGTTCACATGAAGCGTCTGACCGGTGATGTATCCGGCCCGGTCCGACGCCAGAAATTCGACTGCATCGGCAATGTCCTGCACGCCGCCAAGGCGCCCCAGCGCGATCTGCTGCTCGAGCGCTTCACGCTGTGCCTGCGGCAGGTCGCGGGTCATGTCGGTCTCGATAAAGCCCGGTGCCACGCAGTTGACCGTGATGCCGCGGCTGCCGACTTCGCGCGCCAGCGACTTCGAGAAGCCCATGATCGCCGCCTTGGCCGCCGCATAGTTGCACTGGCCGGCATTGCCCATCGAGCCCACCACCGAGGCGATGCTGATGATGCGGCCCCAGCGGGCCTTCATCATACCCCTGAGCACCGCTTTCGAGAGCCGGTAAACCGACTTCAGGTTGGTGTCCATGATCGCGTCCCAGTCGTCGTCCTTCATCCGCATCAGCAACTGGTCACGCGTAATCCCGGCATTATTGACGAGAATCGTCAGAGGTCCATACGTTTCTTCAACAAATTTGATCAGACGGTCGACGGCTTCGCCGCCCTGATTGCTGTTGAACTCGTAGCCCTGGCCCTGGCCGATCGCCTGCAGCCGCTCGCTGATCGCCGCCGCGCCGGACTCGGAAGTGGCGGTCCCCACCACGATGGCGCCCTGACGGGCCAGGGTGTCGGCGATGGCGGCGCCAATGCCGCGCGATGCACCGGTCACCAGCGCAATTTTGCCTTGCAGCGTCATGTCATTCGTCTCCATGAGGAATATCGGGGATCAGGCCAGTTCGGCCAGGGCGGCGTCCAGCGCAGCGCCGTCGGTCAGCGCCAGCGTCTTCACCCGTGCATCGATGCGCTTGCCCAGACCGGTCAGCACCTTGCCCGGACCGCACTCGGCCTGCAGCACCAGACCGGCTTCGGCCAGCGCACGCACGGTATCGGTCCAGCGCACCGGCTTGTACAGCTGAAGAGTCAGTGCGGTGCGGATGCCGTCGGCGTCGTCATGGCTGGCGACGTCGACATTGTGCAGCACGCGGATTGCCGGCGCCGCGATGGCGATGTCGGCCAGCGCCGCGGCCAGCCGCTCTGCGGCCGGCGCCATCAGCGCACAGTGCGACGGCACCGATACCGGCAGCAGCAGCGCGCGCTTCGCGCCCTTGTCCTTGCACGCGGCGCAGGCGCGCTCGACTGCCGCCTTGTCGCCGGCAATCACCAGCTGGCCCGGCGAGTTGAAGTTGACCGCCTCGACCACCTGCCCCTGCGCGGCCTCCGCGCAGGCCGCCACCACGTCAGCGTCATCCAGGCCGAGAATGGCCGCCATGGCGCCGCTGCCTTCCGGCACGGCGCCCTGCATGGCTTCGGCGCGCAGACGCACCAGGCGCACCGCGTCGGCAAAGGCCAGACTGCCGGCGGCGACCAGCGCCGAGTATTCGCCAAGGCTGTGCCCGGCCACGGCAGCCGGACGCTGACCACCGGCGGCCAGCCAGGCGCGCCAGATGGCGACACCGGCCGCCAGCATCAGCGGCTGGGTATTGACGGTCTGGTTGATCGCTTCGGCCGATTCGGCCTGCAGCATCGCCCACAGATCGAGTCCGAGCGCATCGCCCGCCTCGTCGAAAGTGGTACGCACAACGGGATGGCCGGCAAAGCCGTCCATCATTTTCAGGCTCTGCGAGCCCTGTCCGGGAAAGACAAACGCGAAGGCCATGACGGGTCTCCTCATTGCAAAATCAGCAGATTGACGGGGATCATCCGCCGCACGCCGGCAACAGGGTGCAAACGTACGCTTGAACGGACTTCCCCCAAACGCCCGACGGCGCCGAAGCGCATGGCTTCCGGCGCCGTCGGGCGGGGAATGGTCATCGGGATGACGTCACCCGATGCTCAGTACTGCACCAGGGCCGAGCCCCAGGCAAAGCCGCCGCCGATGCCTTCCAGCAGCAGCAGCTGGCCGCGCTGGATGCGGCCGTCACGGATCGCCGTGTCCAGTGCCAGCGGTACCGAAGCGGCCGACGTGTTCGCCTGCCCCGGCAGCGTGACCACGACCTTGTCCATGCTCATGTGCAAGTGCTTGGCGGTGGACTCGATGATGCGCAGGTTGGCCTGGTGCGGCACCAGCCAGTCGAGGTCTTCCTTGGCCTTTCCGGCCTCGGCCAGCGTCTGCACCGCCAGTTCGGACAGCGCCTTGACGGCGAACTTGAACACTGCCTGGCCATCCATGTGCACGTAGGCATTGCCGATCAGGGCCCCCTGCTCCGGATGCGCCGGCACTTTCAGGATGTCCTTGTAGCGGCCATCGGAATGCAGACGGGTCGCCAGCACACCGGCCTCGTCGGAGGCACCAAGCACCACGGCACCGGCACCGTCACCGAACAGCACACAGGTGCGGCGATCGCTCCAGTCGAGCAGCCGGGTCATCGCCTCGGCGCCAACCACCAGCACCTTGCGCGCCATGCCGGCACGGATGTACGCATTCGCAGTGGCGAACGCGAACATGAAGCCGGCGCACACGGCCTGCACGTCGAATGCCGGGATACCCGGCAGACCAAGCTTTTCCTGCAGGATCACCGCCGTGCCGGGGAAAATCATGTCCGGCGTGGTGGTAGCGACAATGATCATGTCCAGTTCGGACGCCTCGATGCCGGCCGACGCAATCGCGCGACGCGACGCTTCCAGCGCCAGGTCACTGGTGGCCTGTTCCGGGGCGATCAGATGCCGTTCACGAATGCCGGTACGGGAGACGATCCACTCGTCAGTGGTGTCGACGCGGGCGGCGAGATCGGCATTGGTCAATACCGTATCGGGCAGGTAGCCGCCAGTGCCGAGAATCCGGGCGTAGCGCATGAGAATGGGTTTCTCCGTCTTGTTCAGATTTTGGGGCTGGCCGCCGCCGCAGCGTCGATTCGGGCCAGTTGCTGCCCCACGTGCTCGCTGGTGTGGCGCACGACGTCGGCACGCACCTCGTCGATCGCCTGTTCCAGCGCGCAGCGAAAACCGAGGCTGTCGGTCCCGCCGTGGCTCTTGACCACAATGCCGCGCAAACCGACCAGGCTCGCCCCGTTGTATCGGCGGGAGTCTACCCGTTTCTTGAAGCGGTTGAGCACCGGCAATGCGGCCAGTGCACACAAGCGGGTCAGCAGATTGCGGGTGAATTCCTCCTTCAGGAAGGTCGCCACCATGTGGGCGAGTCCTTCGGAAGTTTTCAGGGCGACATTGCCGGTAAAGCCGTCGGTCACCACCACATCGACACTGCCGTGATAGATATCGTTGCCTTCGACGTTGCCGACGAAGTTGAGGCCGGAATGTCGCAGCAGCTCCGCCGCCTGTTTGACGTTGTCGCTGCCCTTGATCTCTTCCGAGCCGATATTCAGCAGCCCGACGGTCGGATTCGGCTTCTTCATCACGCCTTCGACCAGCATCGCACCCATGATGCCGAACTGCAGCAGCTGTTCCGGCGTGCAGTCGACGTTGGCGCCAAGGTCCAGCACGCAGGTGGTGCCGTTCATCGACGGCAGCATCTTGGCGATGGCCGGACGATCAATGCCGGGGATGGTTTTCAGGACGAAACGCGCGGTGGCCATCAGGGCACCGGTATTGCCGGCCGACACGATCGCCTGGGCAACCCCGTCCTTGACCAGGTTGATGGCGACCCGCATCGACGAGTCTTTCTTGTTCTTCAGCGCGGATTGCGGCGAATCGTCCATGCCGACCACTTCCGTGGCGGGATGGATGGTCAACTGCTCACCCGGCGCTCGGCCAAGGCGTTTCAGTTCGGATTCGATAAGGTCGGGGAGTCCGACCAGGATGAGCTTGACGTCGGGATGGCGGTCAAGAAAGGCGAGCGAAGCGGGTACGGTCACGCCGACCCCGACGTCCCCCCCCATCGCGTCGACAGCTACGGTGAGAGTCATGCTGTTCCGGGAAAAGTTGAAGCCGTGCGGCATCACGACCCGGCTTGCCGGCATAACGCTGGCATAAAGGCGGTGCCGGAGTTCGCCTCCGCGGCACGGAAACGGGAATGCGGCGAAAGCGCCGCATTCCTGTCTGCAATCCTGACTGCGCAACGCACGGTCAGGAAGCTCGGGCGCCACGAACCGGCGGAGCCGGCGTGACGCACGGGGCGAATCACTCGCCCTTGGTCTTCACCACTTTGCGACCACGGTAGAAGCCGTTCGGGCTGATGTGGTGACGCAGGTGCACTTCGCCGGTCGACGGTTCGATCGCGGTGTTCGGCGCGGTCAGGAAATCGTGGGCGCGATGCATGCCGCGCTTGGACGGGGATTTTTTGTTCTGTTGGACAGCCATGGTGACTCCTTCGATTCGGGTTCAGTCGGGCTTGCGCTTCAGCGCAGCAAGCACCGCAAACGGGTTGGGTTTGTCGGCCTTGGCCTTCTCGATCGCGTCGGGACGGCAGTCGTCGTGGCGCGGTGCGAGCGGCAAGCCCAGCAAAACTTCATCTTCGATCAATGCCAGCACGTCGAGTTCTTCCTCGGCCAGAATGCCGTCGAGGTCTTCATCCTCGTCGCAAGCAGCTTCGAGCCGTTCTTCGTCGGTAAACTGGGTAATCAGCGTATCGGTGTCGATCCGGTGTGGCAGCGGTTCCAGGCAACGCTGGCAGGCCAGCATCACGTCTCCGCTGACTTTCAGACGCAAGGTCGGGCGATGCAGCCGGTCGACATGACCGGACACCGACCACGACAGCACGCCGTCACGGCTCGCCAGCGCATCGGCCAGACGCGGCAGATCCGCCACCGCGATATCGCGGGTGCTGATTTCGCGCCGTTCACGGGCGAAGTCGAGGCTATTGATCAAAATGGGTTGAGACATAAACGGCGAATGATATTATCCACCTCTTCCCCTGTCAAAAGAAAACGACGTCGATTCATGCGTTTGGTTCTTGCCTCCACCTCGCGTTTTCGCCGCGAGATCCTGTCCCGTCTCGGTCTGCCGTTCGAGGCCATCGCGCCTGATTGCGACGAGACGCCGCTGCCCGGCGAAACTGCCGTGGCGACCGCCTGCCGGCTGGCCCGGCAGAAGGCCGAATCGCTGCGCGCCGCCTGTCCGGACGCACTGATCATCGGTTCGGACCAGGTCGCGCTGCTCGACGGTCGCCAGCTCGGCAAGCCGGGCACCGTCGCCCATGCGGTCGACATGCTGAAGCAGACCCGGGGCCGGGCGCTGACCTTTCATACCGCGCTGTCGCTGATCAACACTGCCAGCGGCCGGGTGCAGGAACAGGTCGACATCACGACCGTACGCATGCGCGACGCCAGCGACGCCCAGATTGCCGCCTATCTGGCGCGCGAGCCGGAAGCGGTCCATTGCGCCGGCGGCTGCATGAGCGAGGCGCTCGGCGGCGCCCTGATCGAGCGCATCGAGTCGACCGACCCGAACGCCCTGGTCGGCCTGCCGCTGTTCGCGCTGGTCACCCTGCTGAAGAACGAAGGTGTCGAGGTTCTGTAACGATGGCGACGCTATTCCTGATTCCGACCCCGCTTGGCGACCTGCCGGTGGAAAACTGGGTGATTCCGGCCCAGCGCGAGCGCATCCGCCACCTGACCCGTTTCGTGGTCGAAGCGGCCAAGACCGCGCGCAAGCACCTGAAGCAGCTTGAACTCGACACGCCACTGCAGGCGCTGGCACTGGACGAGCTGAACGAACACACCCCGGCTGACGCGCTGGAGCGGCTGATTGCACCGCTGGAAGCCGGCCATGACGTCGGCCTGCTGTCCGAGGCCGGCTGCCCGGCCGTCGCCGACCCGGGCGCGAACCTGGTCCGGCTCGCCCATGCCCGCGGCCACACCGTCGAACCGCTGGTCGGCCCGTCGTCGATCCTGCTGTCGCTGATGGCGTCCGGCAGCCAGGGTCAGCGTTTCGCCTTTCACGGCTATCTGCCGGTCGGCGAGGCCGAACGGCTGGCAGCGATCCGCGCGCTGGAGAAACACTCGCGCGAAGCCGACAGCGCCGAAATCTTCATCGAGACGCCGTACCGCAATCCGCAGCTGATCGACGCGTTGCTGGCGACACTGGCGCCGGCAACACAGCTGACGGTCGCCTGCGACCTGACGCTGCCGACGCAGACCATCGTCAGCCGCCGCGCGGCCGAGTGGCCGGCGATCGCCGCCGAGTTCAAGAAGCGCCCGGCGATCTTCGTGCTGTACGCCGGCGCAGACCGACGCTAAGTCCCTGCCTGTGAGGCTTTAGTCTACAATCCGTCAACGGTGCGATCTCGCGCCGTTTTTTCATGTCCGAAAGGTTTTCCCGTCATGCATCTCGACCGCTTTTTCGCCCCTTGCCCGCGCGGGCTCGAGGCCGTGCTCTCCGACGAACTGGTCGCGCTGGGCGCGCAGGATGTCGCGCCGACCGACGGCGGAGTCGGTTTCAGCGGCAGTTTCGACACCATGATGACGGTCAACCTGCACTCGCGCATCGCCAGCCGCGTGCTGTGGCGCGTCGGTGGCGGCCGCTACCGTGACGAACGCGACCTGTACCAGCTGGCGCGCCAGGTCGACTGGCCGCAGTACTTCGACGTGTCGCGCACCATCAAGGTCAAGACCGATGCGGTGAAAAGCCCGGTCAAGAGCATCGACTTCGTGTCGCTGACCATCAAGGACGCCGTCTGTGACGTGTTCCGCGAACGCGGCGGCGAGCGGCCGAGTGTGGACACCCACACGCCGGACATGCGCATCCACGTCTTCCTGTCCGGCTCTGACGCTGCGCTGTACCTGGACACCTCCGGCGAGCCGCTGTTCAAGCGCGGCTGGCGCATCGCCACCGGTGACGCCCCGCTGCGCGAGAACCTGGCCGCCGGCATTCTGCGCCTGACCGGCTGGACCCCGGACGTCCCGCTGCTCGATCCGATGTGCGGCAGCGGCACCTTCCTGGTCGAAGCGGCGATGATTGCACTGGACTGGGCGCCGGGCGCCTGCCGCCACTTCGCCTTCGAAAAACTGTCCGGCTTCCGCCCGGCCGCCTGGCAGCAGATCACCGATGCCGCCATCGCCCGCGAAAAGCAGGCCCGGCCGCTGCCGCTGTTCGGCATCGACCGCGACCCGGCCGCACTGGCCGCCGCCCGGCAGAACCTGGCCCATATCCAGCTCGACGACTGCATCACGCTCAGCGACGGCGATTTCCTCGACAGCCATGCACCGGCCGCCGGCGGCGTCATCGTCAGCAATCCGCCGTATGGCGTGCGGCTGGATGAAATGGACCGGCTGGCCCTGCTCTATCCGCAACTCGGCCACTGGCTGAAGCGCGAAATGGCCGGCTGGACCGCCTATCTGCTGACCGCCGACCTGCGACTGGCGAAGATGATCCGGCTGTCGCCGTCCCGGCGCACGCCGCTGCGCAATGGCGCGCTCGACTGCCGGCTGTTCGAATTCCGCATGATCTCGGGCAGCAACCGGCCGGCCTGAGCGCCCCCCCATGCAGCATGTCCTGCATCAATATCAGCAAAGCCTGACATTGCTTCTGCCCCCGGGGTGGTCGACGATGAGGATCGTTTCCATCGATCCGCATCAGGAGCCGCCCCATGTCCGTTCGCCGTTTCAGCTGCACCGTTGTCGTCACCGCACTGGCGCTTGCCGGTCTCGCGCAGGCCACGCTGGCCTGCACTACCATCATCGCCGGCAAGAACGCGACGGCCGACGGCTCCATCCTCGTCGCCCGCCTCGAGGACTACACCTTCAACAACCACGCCAAGCACTTCGTGGTGGTGCCCCGGGTCGAGCACAAGGCCGGCGACATGCTGTCGTTCGACAATGGCGTGCGCGTGCCGGCGCCGGCCGTATCGCAGCGCTATACCGCGATGCGCGACTGGAACGGTGCCCAGTTCGGCGCCGGCGGCCAGTGGAGCGAATTCGGCAGCAACGAAGCCGGCGTGGTGCTGTCCGCCACCAACAGCACCGAACAGAATGAGCGCGCGGCCAAAGCCGCACCGCTGGTCGCCGATGGCGGCGGCGTGGTCGAGGCCATCCTGCCCGACCTGATCCTGCCGCAGGCGCGCAGCGCCCGCGAGGCGGTCGCCCTGCTCGGCCGCTATGTCGAAACGCTCGGCGCCGGCGAAACCAACGGTATCGAAATCGCCGACGCCAGCGAGGCCTGGCTGTTCGAGATCGGCGGTGGCCACCAGTGGATTGCCGTCCGCGTGCCGGACGACGGCTATCTGACCATCGCCAATGGCATGCGCGTCCACGATGTCGACCTCGGCGACAGCCGCAACGTGCTGGCCAGCCCGGGGCTGGCGGCCTTCGTCAGCGAACACAAGCTGCTGGACCGGGTCGACCCGCAGCGCTTCAACTTCGCGAAAGCGTTCGGCAAGATCGGCGACAGCTATAACGTCGACCGCGAATGGCTGGTGCAATCGCGGCTGACGCCGTCGAGCAAACAGCCGGTGCGTCAGGCCCAGTATCCGTTCTATACCCGCGCCGACCGCAAGATCGACGTCGCGACCGTGGCCTCCATCCTGCGCACTGCCGACTATGCCGGCACGCCGCTGGACAAGCGCAAGCCGGCGGCCGGCAGCACCCAGCGCCCGATCGCCGTCGACCGCAACGTCGAGGCGCACATCATCCAGGTCCGGCCGGACATGCCGAAGGAACTGCAGGTGCTGTCATGGCAGTCGATGGGCAATGTCCGCGATGCCGTGTTCCTGCCGTTCTACCTCGGCGCCATGCAGAGCACGCCGCAGGTGTTCCGTCAGGGCAATGACGACTTCGACTCGCATTCGGCCTGGTGGACCTTCCGCAGTGTGTCGTCGCTGGCCAATGCCAATCCGGGCAAGTACCGCCCGCTGATCACCGGCTGGCGCGACCGGCTGGAGGCCAACCTGCGCGCCGCCCAGCCCGCGACCGACGCGATGCTGAAATCGCTGTACGGCCAGAACCGCGAGCTGGCGATCAACTATGCGCAACGACTCGGCAACGGCACCGCCCTGTACGCGCTGGACCAGGCGCGCGAACTGCGCGACACGCTGATGACCGACCTGACCAAGTCCACCGAGCTGAAGTACACCCCGGCCGAGCTGGACAAGATCAAGGGCCTGTAACAAGCAACACGGCGCGGACAACGGCGGTCGATGTCATAATCAGCCCTTCGTCACCGTCCTGCCGCGCCGTGGAACCCACTTTCGTCTCCGCCACCATCCTGCTGATCCTGATCACCGATCCGCTCGGCAACATCCCGCTGTTTCTGGCCGCGCTGGAGCGGGTGTCGCCGGCGCGACGCCACCGCATCATCGCCCGCGAGTGCGGCATCGCCTTTGTCGTGCTGTTGCTGTTCCTGTTTTTCGGCAAACCGTTCCTGCGCGTGCTGCACCTGACCGACGAGTCGCTGAAGATCGCCGGCGGTGTGGTGCTGTTCCTGATCGCGCTGCGCATGATTTTCCCGTCGCCGTCCGGCAGCCTGTTCGGCCGCACCGACGGCGACAGCGAGCCGTTCATCGTCCCGATCGCCATTCCGCTGATCGCCGGGCCGTCGGCCATGGCCACGGTCATGCTGATGGCGACCAACGATCCGTCGCGCATGCTGGAGTGGTCGCTTGCCGTCGCCATCAGCATTGCCGTCACCTATGTCGTGTTCCTGTTCGCCGGCCAGTTGCAGCGCCGGCTCGGCAAGCCGGTCATCACCGCACTGGAGCGGCTGATGGGCCTGGTGCTGATCGCGGTATCGATCGAGATGCTGCTGTCCGGTCTTGCCGCCTACTGGAAAAACCTGAACTGATCCCCCCGACATGATTTCGCGTCCGCACACCACACGACTGTCCGCCGTTCTGGCGCTGGCCCTCGCGCTGACCGCCTGCGGGCAAAAGGCCCCCGATGCCAGACCCGCGGCCCGACCGGCACTGACCCTGTCGGCCGTCGATGTCCGCCGCGCCCAGTCCGGCCGGGTCGACGATGCCGTGCCGGTTACCGGCCCGATCAGCGCCCGCATGCAGACCACCCTGGCCGCCGAGCTGGAGGGCACGGTCACCGCGATCCATGTCCGCGAAGGCGAGGCGGTGAAGAAGGGCCAGTTGCTGGCCGAGATCGACCCGCGTACCGCCAGCCTGGAACTGGACGAAAAGACCGCACAACTGGCCGCCAACCGCGCCCGGCTCGACCTGGCGCGCAAGAAACTCCAGCGCCAGCGCGAACTGGCGGCACAGGGTTTCATTTCTCCGAACGCACTCGATGAGTTCGAGAGCGATTACCGCGTCAACGCCACCCAGCTCGCCGCACAGGAAAGCATTCTGGCCCGTGCGCGCAAGTCGCTGGCCGACAGCCGCATCGTTGCGCCGTTCGACGGCGTGATCTACAAGCGCAGCGCCGAGGTCGGCCAGACCCTGCCGAAAAACGGCGAGCTGTTCGGCCTGGCCGCGCTGCGCGATCTCGAAGTCGCCGCCAGCGTGCCGGCGCGCGATATCGAGCGCATCCGCCTCGGCCAGCGCGCGTCGCTGACGCTGGACAGCGGGCTGCGCTTCGATGGCCGCGTCACCCGCATCAACCCGGTCGCCGACAGCGGCACCCGCAGCTATACGGTATTCATCGCCGTCGACAACCGCGACGGCCGCATCTATCCGGGCCAGTATGCGCGCGGACGGCTGGTGATCGCCTCGGCCGACGCCACCGCCATCCTGCCGCTGACCGCCATTCGTGACCGCGACGGCAAGGCGCCATGGGTGATGACGCTGGAGGGCAAGCGCGCGGTCAAGCGGCCGGTAACAATCGGCCTGATCGACACCATCGACGGGCTGGCTGCCGTCAGCGGCCTGCCGGCCAATGCGGTCGCCATCTACGACCACGTGCTCGGCGTCAGACCGGGCGACACCGTCGCCCTGATCCGCTAGTGGTCCCTTCCCCCTTTCTTGCCGAGCGCCCGCCATGTGGTTGACCCGCGTCAGCATCCGCAATCCCTATCTGGCCGCCATGGTGATGCTGGCCATCACCGTGCTCGGTCTGTTCGCCTACAACCGGCTGTCGGTCGAGGAGTTTCCCGACATCCGCTTCCCGATCGCGGTCATCAGCACGGTCTACACCGGCGCGTCGCCGACAGTGGTCGAAAGTGAAGTCACCCGGCCGATCGAGGAGGTGGTCAACACCGTCAGCGGGGTCAAGCACATCCGCTCGTACTCGTTCGAGGGCAGCTCGACGGTGGTGGTGGAGTTCGAACTGTCGGTCGACCCGGTCACCGCGCTGCAGGACGTGCGCGACAAGGTGTCGAGCATCGCCGGGCGCTTTCGCCGCGAGATCGACCCGCCGACGGTCAGCCAGGTCGATCCGAACGACAATCCGGTCATGACGCTGGCCGTCTCGTCGACCAGTGCCGACGCCACCACGCTGTCAACGCTGGCCGACCAGCTGATCAAGAAGCGGCTGCAGCAGGTCATCGGCGTCGGTTCGGTCAACGTGATCGGCCAGATCAAGCGCGAGATCCGCATCGACATCGATCCGGACCGGCTGCGTACCTTCGGCCTGGCCGCCAGTGACGTAGTCGACGCGCTGGCCGGCGACAACAAGGATGTCCCGGCCGGCCGGGTCACCGAACGAGGCCAGGACGTCAGCGTGCGTCTCGACGGCAAGCTGCGCCAGGTCGACGATTTCAACCGCGTGATCATCACCAGCCGCAATGGCCGCGCCATCACCCTCGGCGATGTCGCCACCGTGCGCGACGGCTCGGCCGACTACCAGAATCTGGCGCTGATCAACGGCAAGCGCGCGCTGTCGATCGAACTGACCGCCGCGCGCGGCGCCAACGTGGTCGCCACGGCGGACGGCGTCAACAAGGCCCTGACCGCGCTCCGTCCGCAACTGCCGCCCGGCACCGAGATCAAGGTGCTGTCGAACACCGCCGAGCAGGTGCGCCGCTCGCTGGCCAATGTGCGCTCGACGCTGATCGAGGGCGCGATCCTGACCGTGATCATCGTCTGGCTGTTCCTCGGCTCCTGGCGCAGCACGGTGATTACCGGCCTGACGCTGCCGATCTCGCTGATCGGCACGCTGTTCGCCGTCGCCGTCTCCGGCTTCACCCTCAACGTCATGACGCTGATGGCACTGTCGCTGTCGATCGGCCTGCTGATCGACGACGCCATCGTCGTGCGCGAGAACATCGTCCGCCACGCCAATATGGGCAAGGATCACTACCGCGCCGCGCTGGAAGGCACCGAGGAAATCGGCCTGGCGGTGCTGGCCACCACGCTGACCGTGGTCGCCGTGTTCCTGCCGGTCGGTTTCATGAGCGGCATCATCGGCAAGTTCTTCCAGCAGTTCGGCCTGACCGTCGCCGTGGCGGTGATGATCTCGCTGTTCGTCAGCTTCACCCTCGACCCGATGCTGTCGTCGGTCTGGCCCGATCCGCATCATCATGGCGACAAGCATCGCGGCGGCATCATCGGCCGCATGCTGGACTGGTTCGAGAACTCGCTCGACCGGCTGTCCGCCCGCTATGGCGCCGCCATCGGCTGGTCGCTGGAGCACCGCAAGACCACACTGGCCGCCGCACTGGCACTGCTGGTCGGCAGCTTCCTGCTGGTGCCGGTGATCGGTGCCGAATTCGTGCCGAAGAGCGACAACGACCGCTTCAGCATCAGCATCAAGACCGCACCGGGCGCCACGCTCGAATACACCGAGGCCAAGGCGCGCGACATCGAGACCCGGCTGCGCAAGTACCCGGAAGTGCGCGACGTCTATATCAATGTCGGCGGTGGCTTCGGCGAGGGACGCAACCAGGCCACGCTGCGCGTGTACACCTCGCCGAAACACGAGCGCAAGCGCTCGATCTTCGACCTGTTCCCGCTGGTCCGCGCCGATGTGCAGCAGATCGGTGGCGTCCAGCTGGAGAACGTGGCCGAGGAAGGCGGGCCGGGCGGCGGGCAGAAACCGGTACGCATCGGCGTGCGCGGCGGCGACTTCAGCGTGCTCGAACGCGTGGCCGGCCACCTGGCCGAACGGATTGCCGCCGTGCCGAACGTGACCGACGTCGAAAGCAGCGTCCAGGACCGCAACCCGTCGTACAACTATCAGGTCGACCGCCAGGCGGCTTCGACGCTCGGCATCGATCCGGCCCGCATCGGCAATACACTGGCCGTGCTGTTCTCCGGCCAGGTTGCCACCACCTGGGAGGCGCCGGACGGGGAAAACTACGATGTCCGGGTGCAGATTCCCGAAGCCCGCCGCGACACGGCGCTGCTCGACACCCTGACCGTTGCCGCCACCCGGCGCAGCGACGACGGCAACGCCCACATGGTGCCGCTGTCGGCGGTGGCGACGCGGGTCCCGGGCACCACGCCGCAGCGGGTGGAACGCTACGACCAGGCGCGCGAGGTCACGGTGACCGCCAACATCATCGGCGGCGACGCGCAGGCCGCCTACTCGGCCATCCAGACCATCCTGGCCGATACCCGGCTGCCGGCCGGTTATTACACCGACTTCGGCGGCACCCAGCAGGACATGGCCGACTCGTTCGGTTATGCACTGCAGGCGCTGGCCATCGGCGTGATCTTCATCTACATGATCCTGTGCGCGCAGTTCCGCAGCTTCCTGCAGCCGGTCGCGATCATGATGTCGCTGCCGCTGGCCTTTGTCGGCGTGTTCATCGCCCTGCTGCTGTGGCGCAGCACGCTGAACATGTTCTCGGTCATCGGCGTCATCATGCTGATGGGGCTGGCAGCCAAGAACGGCATCCTGCTGGTCGACTTCATCAATCATGCGCGCAGCGAGGGCATGGACAAGGTCGCGGCGATCCGCGAGGCCGGCCGGGTACGGCTGCGCCCGATCCTGATGACCAGTTTCGCCATGATCTTCGGCATGCTGCCGCTGGCACTGGCGGTCGACGCCGGCAGCGAAGTGCGCGCGCCGATGGCGCATGCTGTGATCGGCGGCATGGTGACCTCGACCCTGCTGACACTGATCGTGGTACCGGTGGTCTACTTCTACCTGGACAGCCTCGGTGCCTGGGTCGCCGGCAAGCTGGGCGGCCGGCGAAAGCAGAAAGCGGCGTAAGCGCGCGGCGGCACGATAAAATTTAACTGGTCAAAGCCGCCGTTTGCACCAATGATCGTCGTCCCTTTCCACGGCCCCGTTCATGCGCCCCTTCGCCCTTCGCCTGGCCGGCTACAGCCTGCTCGCCACCGCCCTGCTGACCGCTGCGGTGTTCTTCGCCTACATCGGCGTGCGCTACTACAAGCTGGACAGCCAGATGTATCGCTGGATGTCGGGCGAGGACGCGCGCGATACGCAGTGGAACCGGTCCGACCGCCAGGGCGGCGCGCTCGGTCTGGCCGGCTACCGGATGGATATCGACGCCCGCGTCGTCCCCGGCATCGACAAGAACCTGTCCGGGCTGGCCTTCGACACCGACCACGACCGGCTGATCGCCGTCGTCAACCGGCCGGCGACGCTGTACACGCTGGACCGCAACGGCGAACCGACCGGCAGCTACCCGCTGCGGCACGGGCCTGATATCGAAGGCGTCGCCTACCTCGGCAACAACCGGGTCGCCCTGCTGCAGGAACGGAAGAACACCCTGCATATCGTGACCCTGCCGGCGCAGCCGGGGCCGATCGACATGGACAAGTCGAAGTCGCTGCGGCTCGACCTGTTCCCCGGCAGCAATGCCGGCTTCGAGGGCGTCGGCTACGACGCCGGACGCGACCAGCTGTATCTGGTCAAGGAACACTCGCCAAGCAAGCTGTACCGCATCGACGGCCTGCACGACGCCGATCCGGCGGCCATGACCCTGCGTCTGACCGATCTCAGCGCCTGGATCGACGGCTCGCTGCCGGCAACCGACCTGTCCAGCGTCGAATTCGTGCCCGGGCTCGACCACCTGCTGCTGCTCAGCGACGAGTCGTACCGGCTGATGGAGCTGGACCGCGACGGCCGGCCGGTCAGTTACCTCGACCTGCGCAGCACGCCGTTCCCGCACGCACGGGTGCCGCAGGCCGAGGGCATGGCCATCGGCCCGGACCGGACCATCTACGTGGTCAGCGAGCCGAATCTGTTCTACCGGCTGACCCCGCCGGCAGTGGCCGGCAACGGCAATGCCGGATGAATTGACCGTGCCGGGGGCAGGGACCGGCGCGGCACCGTATAATCGCGTCATTTCCCACCCGGTCTACGCCATGTCCCCGCTGAAAAACGATACTTTCCTGCGAGCGCTCGCGCGCCAGCCTGTCGAATACACCCCGGTCTGGATGATGCGCCAGGCCGGCCGCTACCTGCCGGAATACCGTGCCACCCGCGCCCGGGCCGGCGATTTCCTGTCGCTGTGCAAGGCGCCCGACCTGGCGACCGAGGTCACGCTGCAACCGCTGGAACGTTTCCCGCTCGACGCGGCGATCCTGTTCTCCGACATCCTCACCGTACCGGATGCCATGGGCCTGGGCCTGTACTTCGCCGAGGGCGAAGGCCCGCGCTTCGAGCGCCCGCTGCGCGACGAGGCCGCCATCCTCGCCCTGCCGCGCCCGGACATCGGCGCCGAGCTGCAGTATGTGCTGGATGCGGTATCGAGCATCCGCCGTGCCCTGGACGGCCGCGTGCCGCTGATCGGCTTCTCCGGCAGCCCGTGGACGCTGGCCTGCTATATGGTCGAAGGCGGCGGCTCCAGTGACTTCCGTCACGTCAAGACGCTGGCCTACGACCGCCCCGAGCTGATGCATCACCTGCTCGCCGTCACCGCCGACACCGTGACCGACTACCTGAACGCGCAGATTGCCGCCGGCGCGCAGGCCGTGCAGATCTTCGATACCTGGGGTGGCGCACTCGGCCATGCCGCCTACCGCGAATTCTCGCTCGCCTACATGCGCCGCGTGATCGCCGGCCTGACCCGCGAGTCGGAAGGCCGCAAGGTGCCGGTCATCGTCTTCACCAAGGGCGGCGGCCAGTGGCTGGACGCGATTGCCGATATCGGCTGCGATGCCGTCGGCCTCGACTGGACCACCGATCTGGCCGATGCCCGTCGCCTCGCCGGTGACCGTGTCGCGCTGCAGGGCAACTTCGACCCGGTCGCGCTGCATGCGCGCCCGGCCGCCATCGAGGCCGAAGTCGCCCGCATCCTGGCCAGCTACGGCCAGGGCAACGGTCATGTGATGAACCTCGGCCACGGTATCGGCCAGACCGTGCCGCCGGAGCACGCCGCGGCCTTCGTCGACGCCGTGCACCGGCTTTCACGCCCGTACCACAGCTGATTCCCGCCGCCTGCGGGCGGCACTGCGACGGAACCGTGCCCTGCCGGTTCCGTCGCGTTTTTCCGCAATCCCGGCGCAGAAAAAGATTGACAATTGCAATCGGCGCTTCTTTTTTGTGTATAACTTGCGCTCGCGCCGTTCAGCCCTCCGGCCGTGCCCGCCAGGAAGTGACGAACGTCAACCTGCTGATTTAAAAAGACTTTAAATGTTGCACAAATTTTACGCAAAATAATGAGAGGCGCATTGGACGGGACTTGCCCCACGTCATTCCCTGCTTACGCACAGACTTATCCACAGCAGCTGTGCATAGCAGCCGCAAACCCAGCCAGCACGCGGTTTTGCCATGACTGATGCCAGCAGCAACACGGTAATCCGGGTCGCGCTCGACGTGCCGCTGGACCGGACGTTCGACTATGCCGCGCCGGGTCCGCTCGCCATCGGCAGCCGGGTCAGCGTCGGTTTTGGCCCGAGGCAGATGGTCGGCATCGTGCTTGGCCACGCCACGCACAGCGAGTTCGACCTGAAACCGGCACGGCCGATCGAAGACATGCTGCCGCCGCTGCCCGACGACTGGCTGGCGCTGGTGCGCTTCGCCGCCGACTACTATGCATGCGCGCCGGGACCGGCCCTGTTCACCGCGCTGCCGCCGGCCCTGCGCGCGCCGCGTCCGTTCATCCCCGCCCGCGACCCGCAGTACCGGCTGACGCCGGCCGGCCGCGACTGGCAGCCGCCCAGGCGTGCCGCCCGTCAGTGCGAACTGCACGCGGCACTGGCCGCCTCGCCACTGGCCCGCTCCAGCGCCCGCGCCATTGCCGCCGATGCCGGCCGCCGTCTCGACGACTGGCTGGCTGCCGGCTGGATCGAGGAAGTCGACGATCAGCCGGCCGCGCTGACCCTCGGGCCGCTGCCGGCGCTGACCCCCGCCCAGCAGCAGGCGCTGGACCAGTTGCCGCGCGACGGCTTCTCGCCGACGCTGCTGTTCGGCATTACCGGCAGCGGCAAGACCGAAATCTACCTGCGCCGGATCGCCGAAACCCTGGCGGCCGGCCGCCAGGCACTGGTACTGGTGCCGGAAATCAATCTGACGCCGCAACTGGAATCGCGCTTCCGCGCCCGTTTCCCGAACACGGTCATTGCCTGCCTGAATTCCAGCCAGCCGGAACGGGCGCGCAGCGAAGCCTGGGTCGCCGCCTGGCAGGGCCGCGCCCGGCTGGTGATCGGCACCCGGCTCGGCGTGTTCGCTCCGCTGCCGGAACTGGGCCTGATCGTGGTCGACGAGGAGCACGACGCGAGCTTCAAGCAGCAGGACGGCCTGCGCTACTCGGCGCGTGATCTGGCAATCTGGCGCGCCCACCGCGCCGGGGTGCCGATCCTGCTCGGCTCGGCCACGCCGAGTCTGGAAAGCTGGCGCCATGCCGATGCCGGCCGTTATGGCCGGGTCGAACTGGCCGAACGGGCAACCGGCGCCGCGCTGCCGGCCATCCACCTGATCGACATCCGCCGCCTGCCGCTCGACGACGGCCTGTCCGTGCCGGCGATCGAGGCCCTGGCCCGCTGTCGCGACAAGGGCGAGGTCAGCCTGGTCTACCTGAACCGGCGCGGCTACTCGCCGGCGCTGTCCTGCACCGATTGCGGCTGGATCGCCGGCTGCCCGTCATGCAGTGCCAAACTGGTGCTGCACCTGCGCGAGCGCCAGTTGCGCTGCCATCACTGCGGCCATCACCAGCCGGTTCCGCACGCCTGTCCCGACTGCGGCAATCCCGATCTGAAGCCACTGGGCCAGGGCACGCAGCGGGTCGAGGCCGCGCTGACGCGCGTGCTGCCCGGCGCGCGCATCCGCCGCATCGACCGCGACACCGTCAGCCACCGCGATGCCTGGGCCGAGGTCTATCAGGCCATCCACGACGGCGAGGTCGATGTGCTGGTTGGCACGCAGATGCTGGCCAAGGGCCACGACTTCCCGACCCTGAGCCTGGTGGTGGCGCTGAATACCGACGGCGGCCTGTACAGCGCTGATTTCCGCGCCAGCGAAACCCTGTTCTCGCAGCTGATGCAGGTGGCCGGCCGCGCCGGTCGCGCCGAACGGCCGGGCACGGTGCTGGTGCAGACGCAATTGCCGGAACACCCGCTGTACCAGGCGCTGTGCCGGCATGACTATCCGGGCTTTGCCGCCACGCTGCTGGACGAGCGGAAACAGACCGACATGCCGCCGTACTGCCACCAGTTCGTGGTGCGGGCGGACAGCGAAAAACTGGCCGACGCGCGCGCCTTCCTCGGCGCGCTGGTCGCGGCGCTGCCGGCCATCGACGGTGTGTGCGTCTACGACCCGATCACGGCTTCGATGGTGCGGCTGGAAGGGCGCGAACGCGCCCAGGTACTGGTGCAGTCGGCACAGCGCGGGCCGCTGCGCCGCATGCTGGCCGAACTGACGGCGCAGGCGCCGGTGCTGGCAAAACCGTATGGCCGCCATCTGCGCTGGAGCGTGGACGTCGACCCGCTGGAGCTGTAACCGCGTTCAGGAATGGCGCGGGGCCAGCCCGTGCTCGACCGCGTACACCGCTGCCTGCACCCGGCTGCTCAGGTTCAGTTTCTTCAGAATGTTCTGCACATGGATCTTGACCGTGCTCTCGGCCAGATCGAGGTCACGCGCAATTTCCTTGTTGCTCTCGCCACAGGCGAGATGGCCGAGGATTTCGCGTTCGCGCGGCGTCAGCCGGCCGCTTTCACCGGCTTCCGCCGGTCGCTTGTCGCCGGCACGGAACTGCTGCATCAGCTTGGTGGTCATCGCCTCGCTCATGACCGACTCGCCGGCCGCCGCGCGCAGAATGGCCCGCTTCAGGAACTCGGCGTCGATATTCTTCAGCAGATAACCGCGAGCGCCCTTCTGCAACGCGGCGGTCAGATCCTCGGCGTCCTCGGACACGGTCAGCATGACCACCGCCAGCGCCGGCTGGTCCTGCAGTATCAGCCCCAGCGCCTCGATGCCGGACAGTCCCGGCATGTTCAGGTCAAGCAACACCACATCCGGCTGCAGCGCCAGCGCCCGCTTGACACCCTCGGCACCGTCCGCCGCCTCGCCGACCACTTCGAATTCGGACTGCCGCGACAGCAGCGCCTTGACGCCGCTGCGGAACAGGGTGTGGTCGTCGATCAGCAGAACCCGGATGGGTGCGGTCATTTTCTGTGTCCTTGCAAGCAGAGTTGAACGTTCATGCCACCTGGCGATTTTCTTCGGCCAGCTTGAGCTCCAGCCGGGTTCCCCGCCCGGGCTCCGGCCGGATGGCCAGCTCCATGCCGGCCCGGTGCGCGCGTTCACGCATGATATTCAACCCATAGTGGTTTTCCGGCGACGAATCGAGAATGGCCGGGTCGAAGCCGACGCCATCGTCATGGATCGACAGCATAAGCCGGGCTTCGTCTTCCAGTCTCACTTCCACGTGCGTCGCCTGTGAATGCTTGCGAATATTGGACAGCGCTTCCTGGACGATAAACAGCAGCTGCAGCTGCTGGTCCGGCGACAGCGGCGCACCGAATCCCTCGCGATGGAACACGACCGCCACCCCGGTCTGGCGACGGAACTTGTCGAGCAGATTGCCGATGGCGTCGCCCAGATCCTCGGCGCCAAGCCGGGCACGGAAGTTGTTCAGCAGTTCGCGCACGTCCTCGTAGCTTTCCTGCACGCCGGCCCGAATCGCCGTCAGCGCCTCGCGCGTCGACTCGTCGTCACGGTCGTTGATGGCGACTTCCAGCATCTGCGCCTGCAGGTTCAGGTAGGACAGGCCCTGGGCGATCGAGTCGTGCAGGCCCTGGGCGAACAGGTTGCGCTCTTCCAGCACCGCCAGCTCGCGGGCCTTGGTCGACAGGCGCAGGTTCTCGATCGCGACCGCCAGCCGCTGCCCCAGCACTTCGAACAGCTGGATGTCCTGGCGGGTAAAGATGTGCGCGCGACGGAAGAACAGGTTGAACACCCCGAGCGACGGCTCGCCGCTGCCGATCGGGAACACCGACACCACGTTGTAGCCCTCGTCGTGACAGCCGCTGGCAATCGGCACGCTGCCGTCCAGCGCCTCGATGCGGGTCACGCCGCGCGCGCCATCACCGCACAGACAGTAGTTGACGTGAATGCAGCGCTCGCGCTGGGTCATGCCGCTGGAAACGCCGCGATGCGCCGCCATGTGCATGACGTCGTGCGCCGGGTCGACCAGACGCACGATGCCGCCGTCGGCGCCGGCCACTTCGATGACCCGGTGCAGGAAGCCCTCGGTCATTTCGTCCACGGTACTGGCCCGGTTCAGCAGCGCGGCCATTTCGTACATCGCCGACAGTTCGCGGTTGCGCCGCTCCAGCGACGCCGTCTTTTCCGCCACGCGCGCTTCCAGCGTCGCGTGCGCGCCGGCCAGACTGGACGCCATGCGGTTGAAGCCGCGCGCCACCTCGCCGAACTCATCGTCGCTCTCGATGGCGACCTTGGCCGCATAATCACCGACCGTCAGCCGGCGCATCGCCGACGACAGCTGCTCGAGCGGACGGATGACGATCAGGAACAGCAGATAGATCACGGCACAGGTCATGGCGATCGCCATCAGGCCCAGCGCCACCTGGCACAGCCGCAGCCACTCGGTCTTGCGCGCATTGTCGATTTCCAGCTGCATGACGAAGCGGTCGATCTGGCCGACCAGCGAGGCCAGCCGGGTGCCGTGCTCCTGCGAGAACGGGCTGCCGGCGCCACCGCTGATGTCGAGCGCCCGCAGCAGCTCCGGCCGGACCTGGTCGCGCCAGTACAGGCTGACGCCGACCAGCTGGTTGCGGATGCCGATTTCGTTCGGCACCGCCAGCGGGCGATTGCGGTCGCCGCGCTGCAGGGTCGCCAGGATATGGTCGAATTCGTCGATATGGCCGGTGATCACCGCACGCGGCAGATGGCCCTGGCGGTAGCTCTCCAGCTCGAATGCCAGCCGGTAGCTGCGCATGCGCAGGCTGCCGGCGTCATTGATGGCGGCACCGCTGCCTTCCAGTTGCCAGGACAGCAGCAGTGTCGCGCCGATGGCGGCCAGCGCCAGACACATGACCACGCTGAGGATGGCCACGATGCGGAAAGTCAGGCGCCGGGACAGCGGTACGCTGCCCAGCCCGGGGGTCGATGTCATGGGGCGCTCCGGCATGCCGCCCGGCAGGCTCAGCGCTTCTCGATCGGACAGACCAGCGGCATGAACTGGCGCGTGTCCAGGTCATAGCCGTGCAGGGCACCGTCGCGAATGTCGAAGTACCAGCCGTGCAGGCTCAGTGTGTGCGCCGCGACCCGGTCGCGGATCCACGGATAGGACATCAGGTTGTCGAGCGAGATCAGGATCGACTGCCGCTCGGCGATCGCCAGCTGGGCCGCCGGGTCGCACTCGGCGTAATGGCTGTGCACATAGTCGCGGACCGGCTCGGCGATCGACAGCCACTTGGCGAGGAAGCCGCCATTGCCCGGATTGTCGGTGATGCCGTCCATCAGTGCGCGGATGCCGCCGCAGCAGCCGTGGCCGAGCACGATGATGCGTGCGATGCCGAGCACGTTGACCGCGTATTCGAGGGCGGCAGACACGCTGTGGTGGGTCTCGTGGCTCGGGTCTTCACACGGCGGGACCAGGTTGGCGATATTGCGGACGACAAACAGTTCGCCCGGCTCGCAACCGGTCAGCATCATCGGGTCGACACGGCTGTCGGCACAGCTGATGATCATGGTGGCCGGGTTCTGTCCGTACTTGAGTTCGTCGAACAGCGCTTCGTTCGGCGCGAAATAGTTTTCCTGGAAACGGCGGAAGCCTTGCAGGAATCGATCGAGCCCTTGCTGCATCAATACTCCAATCAACCGCCGGTCATCGACATGAAGCGCACGAGTTTTTGCGGTTTCCCGTCAAACTCGTGCCGTTCGGGCTTCAGCTCGATCCCCTGGCGGATGGCGGCAATCAGATCGTCGTCGCTGGCGCCGCCGCGAAGCAGCGGGCGAAACTCGACTTTCTCATCCTGCCCCAGACAGAGGTAGAGCGTCCCGTCGACCGACAGGCGGACACGGTTACAGGTTGCACAGAAGTGCTGTGACATCGGCGTTATCACGCCGAGGGTAAAAGTACCGTCCGCCGTACACCAGTAGCGTGCCGGCCCGCCGCCGAGTTCCGCCACCTGCGGCACCAGGCCGAAGCGGGAAACCAGCCGGCCGAGCACCGGTTGCAGGTCCAGATAATGGGCGCTGCGGCCGGTGTCGCCCATCGGCATGGCTTCGATCAGGCGCAGGATGAAACCGTGCTCGATCGCAAACGCCACCATATCCTCGATTTCGGCATCGTTGACGCCATCCATCGCCACCATATTGAGCTTGATCGGCGCGAGGCCGGCCTGCTTGGCGGCCATCAGACCGGCCATCACCGCCGGCAGGCTGTCGCGTCCGGTGACCTGGGTCACGCAGTCGCGGCGCAGCGAGTCGAGGCTGACATTGATGCGGTCGAGGCCGGCCGCCTTCAGCGGCGCCGCATGGCGGGCCAGCTGGGTGGCATTGGTCGACAGCGACAGATCGGTCAGACCGTCGATGGACTTCAGCCTTGCGGCCAGCTCGCCGATGCCATGACGCAGCAAGGGCTCGCCGCCGGTCAGGCGGATACGGCGGGTGCCGAGCGAAACGAACAACCGCGCCAGCCGTTCGATCTCGTCGAAGGTCAGCCAGTGTTCGGGTTGCTCGAACCCTTTGAAACCTTTGGGGATACAGTAGCTGCACCGAAGGTCGCAGCGGTCGGTCACCGATAGCCGGACATATTCGATGCTGCGTCCAAAGCGGTCTTGCAGCATGACGGGCTCCGAAGCGGGCATATAGCCGGATTGTAGATGGCCGGTCCGGCCGCGAGAGCCGGTCGGAAGACGGAGACGGTACTACTTAGTAACTATCGACCGCGACGGGGGGCCGCACGGTCGGCGGCCGGGATTTTCCCGTGTTTTAGACCGCTTCCGCAACAGGGTTTTGTCCTACAGCCTGAGCAATATCACCGCCAGCAGTGCTGCCACCAGGACGGACAGGCAGATCAGCAGGGCATTCTGCTTCTTCTGTTCGCGCATCAGCAGCAGATAGCCGTCGGTCAGCAGACGCTGGGTATCGCCGGACAGCGCGGCGTCCAGCTTGCGCGGAATCGACGGCAGCAGCGTCGCCCACGCCGGCGCCTCTTTCTTCAGCTGCTTCCACAGCCCGCGCACACCGACCTGCTCGTTCATCCAGCGCACCAGGAACGGCTTGGCAGTCGCCCACAGATCGAGGTCGGGATCGAGCTGGCGCCCCAGTCCCTCGATATTGAGCAGCGTCTTCTGCAGCAGCACCAGTTGCGGCTGGATCTCGACATTGAAGCGGCGGCTGGTCTCGAACAGGCGCAGCAGCACCAGGCCGAACGAGATCTGCGACAGCGGCCGCTCGAAGATCGGCTCGCACACCGTGCGCACCGCCGCCTCCAGCGCCTCCACCCGGGTGTCCGCAGGCACCCAGCCGGATTCGATGTGCGCCGCCGCCACGCGATGGTAGTCGCGGTTGAAGAAGGCGAGAAAATTCACTGCCAGATAGTGCTTGTCGTACTCGGTCAGCGAACCGACGATGCCGAAGTCCAGCGCGATATAGCGCCCGTCATCGGCGACGAAGATATTGCCCGGGTGCATGTCGGCATGGAAGAAACCGTCGCGAAACACCTGGGTAAAGAAAATCTCGACGCCAAAGCGCGACAACTGCTTGAGATCGACGCCACGCTCGCACAGCAGGTCGATCCGGCTGATCGGCATGCCGTCCATCCACTCCATGGTCAGCACATCGCGCGCGGTCCAGTCCCAGAACACCTCGGGCACGACCAGCATGTCCGACCCGGTGAAATTGCGCCGCAACTGGCTGGCATTGGCCGCCTCGTGCATCAGATCGAGTTCGTCATGCAGATAGGTATCGAACTCGGCCACGACCTCGCGCGGCCGCAGCCGCTTGCCGTCGCGCGACAGCCGCTCGACCCAGCCGGCCAGCATCCGCATCAGCGACAGGTCCTGCTCGATCACCGGCAGGATGTCCGGCCGCAGCACCTTGACCGCCACTTCGCGCCCGTCGTGCAGCGTGGCGCGGTGGACCTGGGCGACCGAGGCGCTGGCGACCGGCACGTCGTCGAAGCGGGCGAACAGCACATCGACCGGCTGGCCGAGGCTGGCCTCGATCACCCGGCGCGAAATCGCGCCGTCAAACGGCGGTACGCGATCCTGCAGGCGGGCCAGCTCGTCGGCATAAGCGGCCGGCAGCAGATCGCGGCGGGTCGACAGCACCTGGCCAAACTTGATGAAAATCGGCCCCAGGCTTTCCAGCGCCAGCCGCACCCGCACCGGCAGCGGCGCGGACAGGTCGCGCGGCAGCGGCATCAGTCGTGACAGCCATTTCAGCAGGCGCAGGCGCGGATGGGCAAAGAACAGTTCATCCAGACCATGGCGGTAGAAGGTGCAGGCGATTTTCGTGGAGCGGAAGAGCGGCATGAGCAATCGATATCGGTGCGCCACTGGCGCGCAAGAGAAATGGCCGCGCGAGCGCAGGCCAGGCCCGGTCCGGCGGAAAAAGGAACAGCGTCAGCGCGGCTTCGCGCCCAGCAGGCGTTCGATGCGCTTGTCCAGCCGCTCGACGGCATCACGCGCATCGTCGACCTGGTGACAGAAGCCCGCGACATCATGCCGGCGGGCGACCAGCGGCACTTCGTCGCGCCAGTGCTCGACCAGGCTGCGACCGAGACGGACGGCAATCTCGCCCTTGAAGCCCAGCAGGCCACGCGCGGCCCCCGCCACCCGGGCGGCGGCCATGTCGCCCATGACCCGCGACAGGTCCTCGACCGCATCCCACTGCAGGCGCCCGGCCAGGCGCGCCAGTTGCGCCGCCAGTTCGGCATCGCCATGCAGTTCGACATCGGCCGGGCCGAGCGGGCTGCCGGACAGGCGGCGCAAGGCCGTGCCGGCGCCGAGCCGCACCACCGCCTCCGGCTCGCCGCTCGTCTTTGCCCAGTAGCCGTCCTCGCACACCACGCCGCTGACGGCGAACGGCGTCAGCTCGACCCGCACCCGCCGGCCGGCCAGCGCGGCAAAATCGGCGCGCAGCGCCGGTTGCTGGGCCAGCAGGTGGTTGAATACGGCGATTTGCGGTCTGTGCATGGCGGCTTTCGGGTCGGGTCAGTCGCGCAGGGAAATGACGGGCCAGTCATGCGCTTCGGCATGGGCACGCAGGAATTCGTCCGGATCGACGGCCACCGGGTGGCTGACCCGGCTCATCAGCGGGATGTCATTGCGCGAGTCGCTGTAGAACCAGCTGCTGTCGAACGCATCGAGCCGGCTGCCGCGCGCGGCCAGCCATTCGTCCAGGCGGGTGATCTTGCCGTCCTTGAAGCTCGGCGTGCCGCTCGGGCGGCCGGTGAAGCGGCCGTCGGCGCCCTGCTCCAGTTCGGTCGCGATCAGGTGTTCGACCCCGAGTTCGCGGGCGATCGGCTCGGTGATGAAACGGTTGGTGGCGGTCACGATCACCACCAGATCGCCCTGCGCCTGGTGGGCGGCGACACGTTCGCGGCCGAGGCGGGTGATGATCGGCTTGATGTGCACGTCCAGGTATTCGGCATGCAGCGCATCCAGTTCATCGCGGTCGCGGTCGGCGAGCGGCTTGAGCTGGAAGTCGAGGAAAGCATCGATATCGAGGGTGCCGTCGCGATACTGCTGGTAGAAGCGGTCGTTCTCGCGATGGTAGTACTCGGCATCGAGCAGGCCCTTTCCGATCAGGAAACGCGGCCATTCCACATCGGAATCGCCAGCCAGCAAGGTATTGTCGAGATCGAACAGGGCAAGATTCATCGTGTCAGCTTTGCATGCAGGATATTTTTCACGAACGGAACGGTGATCGGCTTGCGCAGCGCCAGCGAATAGTGGTCCAGCGCATCGATCATCGCCACCAGGGAAGACATGTCGCGCCGCCAGTGGGTCAGCAACCAGCGGATCACGTCGTCAGGCACATCGACCAGGCGCATCTGCGCATGGCGCTTCAGCGCGGCAAACTTGTCCGCGTCACTCATGGCCTGGACCTGGAACACCAGCCCCCAGCCAAGTCGCGTGCGCAGGTCGTCGCGCAGTTTCAGTTGCAGCGGGGCGGCGCGGCCAGCGGTCAGCAACTGGCCCTCGCCGCCATCCTTCAGCGAATTGAAGATCGAAAACAGGGTGATCTGGTCGTCGGGTTCGAGATCGTCGACATGGTCGACCGCCACGCAGCGCGCCTCGCGTGCAAAGTCGGGCAGCTTCTCCGCCCGGGCATCGAGATAGATCGCCGCGCGACCGACCGCGTTCGCGTGTTCGACCCACTGCTGCAGCAAGTGGGTCTTGCCGACGCCGGGCGCGCCCCACAGGTATATGAATCGCTCGCCGGCCGGGTCGGTCAGCGCAGCGATGATCTGCCTGTTGTGCTCGGCGATGAAGTGGTCAAAGGCCGGCGCGGGGGGCGGGGTGAGGTCGAGTACGAGCTGATCCAACGCAGTATCTGGGTAGGGAAGCGGTTAGCGGGCCGGTTTCGGGACGGGCGGCTCGCCCGTCCGCTGCTCAATCGTGCCCGGCAGGGATACGCGTGATTCTACGCTGATACCAGCGCGACGCGTAGTAGCGGACCATGCCCTCCTGCCACAGCACCCGCAGCACCGCCGATACCGGCAGTGCCAGCAGCACACCGACAAAGCCGAACAGCGTGCCGAACGCCATCAGGGCAAAGATCACCAGCGCCGGATGCAGGCCGATGCGGTCGCCGACCAGTTGCGGGGTGATGATGAAACTTTCCAGCGTCTGCGCCACCGCGTACACGCCCCACACCATCGCCAGCCCCTCGAACGAGCCGAACTGCAGGATGGCGGCCAGCGTGGCGAGCAGCACGCCGATAAAGGCCCCCACATACGGGATGCACACCAGCAGCCCGGCGACCACGCCGATGGCGAAGCCGGAATCCAGCCCTACCAGCCACCAGCCGAGTCCGTACAGTGCGGCCATGATCACCATGACCGTCAGTTGCCCGCGCAGGAACTCGCCGACCATGTGATCGACCTTGCCGAGGACTTCACCGACACCGGGACGCCAGCGCGGCGGCAGCAACTGGCCCAGGCGGGCGACGATGTCATGCCAGTCGCGCAGCAGATAGAACGCCAGGATCGGGGTCAGGAACAGATTGGACAGGAATACGATCAGCGCCAGTCCCTGGCTGGTCAGCGCCGGCAGCGTGCGTTCCAGCGCCTGGCGCAGCCCGCCGACATTGCGCACGATGGCATCGCGCAGCGAGGTGCCGTTGAAATGGACCGCAATGTCGAGCTTTGCCGCCAGCCACGGCGACACCGTGTGTTCCAGCCAGTCGACCAGCGTCGGCATGCGTTCGGACAGCCCCTGCACCTGCTGGATGAACATCGGCACAATCAGCAGCAACAGCAGTGACAGCAGCAGCGCCACCGCCACCAGCACCAGCGTGGTCGCCAGCGTGCGGTTGAGACCGCGCCGCGCCAGCGCGTCCACGGTCGGCACCGCCATATAGGCCAGCGCGGCGGCGGCCAGGAACGGGACCAGCACCTCGGTCAGCGACCACAGCAGCCACAGGACCAGGGCAGCGAGCAGATAGGGCCACACCCGGACGGGGGGCCTGGAAGATTTGCGGCGGATGCGCGACATGTTCGGTAAAATGCGGGGGAAATTGGCGGGAATCGGAATCACGCGCGTCGCCCGCTCGTGCGGGCGGCCTTGCCGCCGTGATCATGCGCCACGGCGCGTCGCGGGCGGCTCAGGGGGATATATACCTGAACTGCGCCCCGTTGCCGCGAAGAATCTGTCATCGGCCCGGCCGGCGACAGGCAGTCCCAACATTGTCATTGAGCAAGAAAGCGAGTCTCTCGTGAGTCAGTCCCTGAGCTACCGCGACGCGGGCGTCGACATCGACGCCGGCGACCAGCTGGTCGAAAACATCAAGCCGTACGCCAAGCGGACCCTGCGTCCGGAAGTGCTGGGCGGCATCGGCGGCTTCGGCGCGCTGATCGAGATCAGCAAGAAATATCAGGAACCCGTGCTGGTGTCCGGCACCGATGGCGTCGGCACCAAGCTGAAACTGGCTTTCGAGTGGAACCGCCACGACACGGTCGGCATCGACCTGGTCGCCATGAGCGTCAACGACATCCTGGTCCAGGGTGCGGAACCGCTGTTCTTCCTCGACTACTTCGCCTGCGGCAAGCTCGACGTGCCGCAAGCCACTGACGTGATCAAGGGCATTGCCGCCGGCTGCGAACAGGCCGGCTGCGCACTGATCGGCGGCGAAACCGCCGAAATGCCGGGCATGTACCCGTCCGGCGAATACGATCTGGCCGGCTTCGCCGTCGGCGTGGTCGAAAAGAGCAAGGTCATTACCGGCCGCAGCATCGGCCCCGGTGACGTGGTACTGGGCCTGGCGTCGAACGGCGCGCACTCGAACGGCTATTCGCTGGTGCGCAAGATCCTCGACCTGAAGCAACCCGATCTCGACGCCCCGTTCGATGGCGAGCGCTCGCTGCGCGACGCGGTGATCGCGCCGACCCGCATCTACGTGAAGCCGCTGCTGGCGCTGATGCAGTCGCTGCCGGTCAAGGGCATGGCCCACATCACCGGCGGCGGCATCACCGAGAACGTGCCGCGCGTGCTGCCCGACAATGTCGTCGCCCAGATCGACGCCGCCAGCTGGGCGCTGCCGAAGCTGTTCCAGTGGCTGCAGAGTGCCGGCAATGTCGAATCGCACGAAATGTACCGCACCTTCAACTGCGGTATCGGCATGGTGGTGATCGTTGCCGCCGAACACGCCGACGCCGCCGTGGCGCAGCTGTCCGCCGCCGGTGAAACCGTCCACCGCCTTGGCCTGATCCGCGCCCGTCAGGGCGACGAGCACCAGACCCAGGTGGCCTGAGCCCGTCCCGGGGCGCCAGGTCCGGCGCCCGTTCCGCCCCCGCCCCGGCGGGGAGAGGCTGTTTCGCTCGTCCGTTCTGCGTGGTGAGTGTTCATCTGGCCGCTGTTGCCCGCACGGCAACAGCGCTTTTCATTTATCACGCTAGTATGAGGAGGTCATTGCGGCCTCCGCTGCTGCCGGCGCCCTGTTCCACATGAAAAACATCGTCATCCTGATTTCCGGTCGCGGATCGAACATGCAGGCCATCGTCGAGGCCGGCATTCCCGGCGCGCGCATCGCCGCCGTGATCTCCAACCGTGCCGACGCCGCCGGCCTGGCCTGGGCGGCCGCGCGCGGCATCGCCACCGAGGCGCTGGACCACACCGCCTACCCCGACCGCCCGGCTTTCGACAGTGCCCTGGCCGCCGTCATCGACCGCCATCAGGCCGATCTGGTGGTGCTGGCCGGCTTCATGCGCATCCTGACCCCGGATTTCACCAGTCATTACGCCGGCCGCATGATCAACGTCCATCCGTCGCTGCTGCCGGCTTTCTCCGGCCTGCATACCCACCAGCGCGCCATCGATGCCGGCTGCGCCGTTGCCGGCGCCACCGTGCACTTCGTGACCGCCGAACTCGACCACGGCCCGATCGTGGCCCAGGGCGTGGTGCCGGTGCTGCCGGACGACAGCGCCGCCTCGCTGGCCGAGCGCGTGTTGCGTATCGAACACCGACTGTATCCGCAGGCCGTGCGCTGGTTCGTCGAGGACCGGCTGCACATCAACGGCCACCGGGTCGAAGTCCGCGACGTCGAACCGGCCGCCCGCGCCCTCGTGGCGCTGGACTGAGACGGAGACCGGCATGACACGACGCGGACAGTGGGCTCTGGCCGTGGTGCTGTCGCTGCTGGTCCATTCCGTTCTGCTGGCCGAAGGCTGGCGCTGGCAGTGGCCGTTTTCCGAGACCGATCCGGTCCTGGTCAAGCCGCTGACCATCGAGCTGTATTCGCAGCAGGTGCTCGACAGCGCCGCCGCCCCGCGTCTGGCTGCCGCCGCGCCGCCGCCACCGGCCATTGCCGTCGGTGACGCCACGCTGCCGCCGCCGAAAAAGAAACCACGCAAGAAACTGCTGCCGCCAACCTCCCCCCGCACGACGGAAGAAGCGCCGGCCACGCCGGCCGATGCGCCCCCCGCCGACGATGCCTCCCCGCCAGCGGACGAAGCCCCCCCGGCAGAAGACCCGGGCGACATCGGCCGTCGCGACAAGCCGTTTGCCGACTCCGGCGACGGCAAGGACGCCACCCCGCCGGCCGACGACACGCCGGCGGCAAAGACCGATGCGATGTCGCGCCGCTTCCCGGACCACGCCACGCTGACCTATGAGGTGTTCTACGGTGCCTTTCTGGCCGGCAGCGGCGATATCGAATGGAGCAAGACCCCGGGCGGCTACCGGCTGGACGTCCGCCTGCACCCGGTATTCGGTCCGCGACTCGGCTACAGCAGCCAGGGAAGCATCGGCCCGAACGGGCTGAGACCGTCGCATTTCGAGGCCACCCGGGGCGACCAGGTGCGCGAGACCGCCGACTTCGACTGGGAGGCGAAGGTGCTGACCTATGGCCGCGGCGACAAGAAAACGGCCCCGCTGGAAGACGGCGCGCAGGACGTATTCAGCGTCGCGTTCCAGATTGCGCTGAAAGGCGGCAAGTCGTTGAACAAGAACGTACAGGTGACGACCGGCAAGAAGGTTTATCATTACCCCCTTTCCGTCGTCGGAGACGCCGACGTCGATGTCGACCGGAAAATTCCCGCCGTGCTGGTTCGCAGCCTGTCCGACGGTGACACGGTCGAATTCTGGATCGCGCCCGATTATCACAACTTCCCGCTCCGCATCCGCATGCAGGACAGCGAGAAGACAATCGACATGAAACTCATCAGGCTGAAGGTCGGAAATGAAATCCGGCTGGAGCGCCCCAAACAAGACAAGTCACACAATGCCAATTAGTGCCGCTCAATTCGACGCTGTGGTCGACGCGCTTCGCCGTGTCCTGCCCTGCGACCGCCCCGCCGACACCGTGCTGTCGGCCTGGTTCCGTGACCAGCGCCGTCTCGGCGCCACCGATCGCCACCTGGTGGCCGAAACCGTCTTCGCCGTCCTGCGCCGCCGCGCGTTCCTGACCGCGCTGACCCAGCCGAACCCGACACCGAAGCGGCTGGCCATTGCCAGCCTGGTCAAGGTGCGCGGCCTCAATCTGCGCGAGCTGGAAGGCATCCTGACCGAGGCGGAGAAAAAATGGGCCGGCGAGCTGAAAGGCACGACGCCGGAACTGACGCTGGCCGAACGCGCCGAGCTGCCGGACTGGGTCGCGACCCAGCTCCAGGACGCCGGCCTGTCCGACGACGAACTGCTCGCACTGGGCCAGAGCATGCAGAACAGCGCGCCGCTCGACCTGCGCGTCAACACCATCAAGGCCCGCCGCGAAGACGTGGCCGTCCAGCTGGCCCGCGACGGCATCGACGCCCAGCCGACCCCGATGTCGCCGTTCGGTCTGCGCATCAAGGGCAAGCCGGCAGTCAACCGCCATCCGCTGTTCACCGAAGGGGCGTTCGAGGTCCAGGACGAAGGCAGCCAGCTGCTCGGCCTGCTGCTGGCGCCGCGCCGCGGTGAAATGGTGGTGGACTTCTGCGCCGGCGCCGGTGGCAAGACGCTGATGCTCGGCGCGATGATGGCATCGTCCGGCCGGCTGTACGCGTTCGACGTGTCGGAAAAGCGGCTGGCCAACCTGAAGCCGCGTCTGGCCCGTTCCGGCCTGTCCAATGTCCACCCGCAACTGATCCAGGGCGAGAACGACAGCAAGATCAAGCGTCTGGCCGGCAAGGTCGACCGGGTTCTGGTCGACGCGCCGTGTTCCGGCCTCGGCACGCTGCGCCGCAATCCGGATCTGAAATTCCGCCAGTCGCCGGAATCGGTCGCCCAGCTGAATGTCACCCAGGCCAGCATCCTTGCCCACGCCGCCCGCCTGCTGAAGAACGGCGGCCGCCTGGTCTATGCAACCTGCTCGATCCTGCCGTCCGAGAACGACGCCATCATCGACGCCTTCCTGGCCGCCCACCCCGATTTCGTCGAACTGCCGGCCAATGTGCTGCTGGCCGAACAGCGGGTCGAGCTCGATACCGGCACCCGCCTGCGGCTGAATCCGCGCGACCACGGCTGCGACGGCTTCTTTGCCGCCGTGCTGGAACGCCGCATTCCCAAACCGGTCTACCCGCAGGACGCCGAACTGGACGAACCGGCCGGGAACGCAGCGGAAGACAGCCCGGCAGAGTAAGCCGGCTCACCAAGCGCTCACGATGCCTCGCCAGCCGGCGAGGCATTTTTCATTCTGCCGTCACGACACCGGGCACCACCCACTGCAACGGCATCCGATTTGCATCCGACGCCCTGACGATATAAATTCAGTAATTACTAATATGAAGATAGTCCCGCCGCGGCCATGCAACGGAACCTGCTCCGCCCGCCTCCCCCGAGGAAGCCACCGTACAACGAAGCCACACGCATGAATCGCCGCCTCCGCTACTACTATCTGTCGTGGGCCCTGTTCCGGCGCCGGCTTGCCCTGTGGACCAGCGCCATCCTGATCGGTGTGGCCGGCATCCTGTTCATGCTCGGCTCGCGCGCGGTCGATGCGCTGTTCCTGCAGGTGTACGCCGTGTCACCGTGGCTGTCGCTGGCCTGGACTCCGGCCTTCTTCGTGCTGTCGATCTGGCTGATCCGCACCGTCTGTCCCGACGCCGGTGGCGGCGGCATCTCGCAGACCATCGCCGCGCTGGACCGCCGCGGTGCGGCATTGCGCGACCGGGTGCTGACGCTGAAGGCCGCCGGGGTCAAACTGGTCGCCACGCTGATCGGCATCGGTGCCGGCGGCACGTTCGGCTATGAAGGCCCGATCGTCCACGTCGGCGCCGCGCTGACTTACGCCATCGGCAAGTTCAACCACATCACCAGCGAGGGCGTCGCCCGCAGCCTGATCCTCGCCGGCGGCGCCGCCGGTGTGGCCGCCGCCTTCAACACCCCGCTGGCCGGCATCGTGTTCGCCATCGAGGAAATGCATCGCGGCTTCGAGCACCGAGCCAGCGGCGTCATGCTGATCGCCGTGATCCTGTCCGGTCTGGTCACCATGGCCGTCTTCGGCAACTACGACTACTACGGCGTCGCCTCGATCCATTTCCGCGCCATCGGCACCCAGCAGATCGTCGCCGTCATCCTGACCGGCCTGATCTGTGGCGGCTTTGGCGGTCTGACCGCGCGCATGCTGATCGCCATCTCGTCCGGCAGCACGCACTGGATCTTCCGCCAGCGCACCCACCGCCCCTATCTGTTTGCCGGCAGCTGCGGGCTGGCGATTGCCGTGATCGGCCTGTCGACCCACGGCCTGAGCTTCGGTACCGGCTATGAACAGGCCAAGCTGCTGCTGGAAGGCGGCGGCGGCCAGGAAATGGACTACTTCGGCATTACCAAGTTGTGTACGCTGGTGCTGTCGCAGCTGTCCGGCGTAACCGGCGGCATGCTGGCACCGTCGCTGACCATCGGCGCCGGCTTCGGCCACGATATCGGCCGCTACCTGCCCGAGGTGCTGCCGCAGGCGATGGTGCTGCTCGGCATGGTCGGCTACTTTGCCGGCCTCAGCCGTTCGCCGCTGACCGGTCTGGTAGTAGTGATGGAAATGACCGACTCGTCGTCGATGGTGATCCCGCTGATGGTCACCGCGCTGCTGGCGTCCGGGGTGTCGCGGCAGATCTGTCGCCAGGGGCTGTATGACGCGCAGGCCAGGCTGCTGCTGCTCGCACTGCGGCGCGAACAGCAGGCCGCCGCCGACAAGCCTTGATGCCGGCCAGGAAAAAACGGGGATGCGTTGACCGTGCCGAGCCGCTGCGGATAAAATCCGACTGAATCAGTCAACCATTCTTCAGGACACCGCACCATGCGCGACGTGCAAGCCGAAATCCGCCAGGTCATCACCGAACATCCGGTGGTCCTGTTCATGAAGGGCACCGCCCAGTTCCCGCAGTGCGGCTTCTCCGCCAAGGCGGTGCAGATCGTCAAGGCCTGTGGTGTCGACCGCCCGGCCACCGTCAACGTGCTGGAAGACCCGGAAGTCCGTCAGGGCATCAAGGACTTCTCGAACTGGCCGACCATCCCGCAGCTGTACGTGAACGGCGAGTTCGTCGGCGGCTCGGACATCATGACCGAGCTGTTCCAGTCCGGCGAACTGCAAAAAATGATCGGCGCCGCCGCCTGACCCGGGCGGAAGGGGCGAGAGTCAATACCTTTCGTCCCCATTCCACCAGAGTTTGACTACAAGCTCGCTAGGCAGCCGGGTTTGGCTGTAGAATCCTGCCCCAAGCCAAAATACACCTGTCGTCCGGCAGCGCACCGCGCTGCCGGTGTTGTATCCGGGGCAAGGAAATCATGAATCTGACCATCGTCAAACATCCGCTGGTGCAGCACAAGCTCGGCTTGCTGCGCGAAGGCAATATCAGTACCAACAAATTCCGCACGCTGACGCACGAACTCGCCCGTCTGCTGGCTTATGAGGCCACGCGCGATTTCGAGCTCGAAACGATCACCATCGACGGCTGGAACGGCCCGATCGAGGTCGAACAGATCAAGGGCAAGAAAGTCACGGTCGTACCGATCCTGCGCGCCGGTCTCGGCATGCTCGATGGCGTGCTCGACCTGGTGCCCAGCGCCAAGATCAGCGTCGTCGGCCTGTACCGCAACGAGGAAACCCTCGAACCGGTGCCGTACTTCGACAAGTTCGTCGACGGCCTCGACGAACGCATCGCCCTGATCATCGACCCGATGCTCGCTACCGGCGGCTCGATGGTCGCCACCATCGACCTGCTGAAGCGCAAGGGCTGCAAGTCGATCAAGGCCATCGTCATGGTCGCCGCGCCCGAAGGCATCAAGGCCGTCACGGCCGTGCATCCGGACGTGCAGATCTTCACCGCGTCGCTCGACAGCCATCTGAACGAACATGGCTACATCATCCCCGGCCTCGGCGACGCTGGCGACAAGATCTTCGGCACCAAGGGCTGAGTGACATGAATCCCGAAAAGGCGACCTCTACAGGTCGCCTTTTTTATGAGAGCCCTGTTTTCGGCCCCACGATTGCTCTTCCACGGAGAATTCCATGATTCAACACCTGAAACAAGCGGTGGCAGGCGCACAAATCCTGTTCGTCGCATTCGGGGCGCTGGTGCTGGTCCCGCTGCTGACCGGCCTGAACCCTGCCATGGCGCTGCTGGGCGGCGGCATTGGCACCCTGCTGTTCCAACTGTGTACCGGCCGCAAGGTGCCGATCTTCCTCGGTTCCTCGTTCGCCTTTATCGCGCCGATCATCTATGCGACCCAGACCTGGGGCCTGCCGTCGACCATGTTCGGCCTGTTCGCTGCCGGCTTCATGTACTTCGTGTTCGCCGCGCTGGTGCGCTGGCGCGGCGTCGGCGCCGTGAACAAGCTGCTGCCGCCGGTGGTCATCGGTCCGGTCATCATGATCATCGGCCTGTCGGTCGCCACCGTGGCCAGCAACATGGCCATGGGTCGCGCCGGTGGCGAGCAGGTGATCCCGTACGCTGACGCCCTGCTGCTGGCTGCCGTGTCGCTGGCCACCACCATTGTCGTGGCGATCTTCGCCCGCGGCATCTTCCGTCTGGTACCGATCCTGTCCGGCGTGATCGTCGGCTATGTCGTCGCCTCGTTCATGGGACTGGTCGACTTCGGCAAGATCGCCGATGCGCCGTGGTTCGCCATGCCGCACTTCATCACCCCGGAAGTGAACTGGGCCGCGGCGCTGTTCATGCTGCCGGTCGCCATCGCGCCGGCCATCGAGCATATCGGCGGCGTCATGGCCATTGGCGGCGTGACCGGAACCGACTACACCAAGACCCCGGGCCTGCACCGCACGCTGGCAGGCGACGGGCTGGGCGTCTGTCTCGCCGGTCTGATCGGCGGCCCGCCGGTCACCACCTATGCCGAAGTTACCGGCGCGGTGATGATCACCCGCAACTTCAATCCGGTCATCATGACGTGGGCGGCGCTGTTCGCCATCGTGCTGGCCTTCTTCGGCAAGTTCAATGCGCTGCTGCAGTCGATTCCGATGCCGGTCATGGGCGGCATCATGGTGCTGCTGTTCGGCACCATCGCCAGCATCGGCCTGAAGACGCTGATCGAATCCAGGGTCGACCTGATGGCGCCGAAGAACCTGGTCATCGTGTCGGTGGTGCTGACCTGCGGTATCGGCGCGCTCGAACTCAAGCTCGGCAGCTTCACCCTGGTCGGCGTCGGCCTGTGCTCGGTCCTGGCCATCCTGCTGAACTGGATCCTGCCGTCGGCGAAAAGCCACGAAGGCATCAGTGAAGGGCAGGACGTCTGACACCTGCAGACAAAAAAGGGGGAGGCCCGCAAGCCTCCCCCTTTTTGCATTTTCAGTTTCCGGCCATCAGCACGGCACATCCGCATTGCGACGCGCGTAGTACCACCAGTTGACCAGCAGGCAGCTCAGGTAGAAGCCGATGAACGCGTACAGCGCCGCATCGACCCCGCCGGTCATCGCGATCGAGGTACCAAAGCTCTTCGGGATGAAGAAGCCGCCATAGGCGCCAACCGCTGCCGAGAAGCCCAGCACCGCAGCCGATTCCTTGGTGGCTTCGGCACGGGCAGCGGTAACCGACGACGGCGTCCGCCGCTCATGGAAGGTCTGGAAGATCACCGGCACCTGCATGAAAGTCGAACCGTTGCCGACACCGGTCAACGCGAACAGCGCCAGGAAGCTGCCGAGGAACAGGCTGAAGCTGCCGCCGGCACCATGCTGCGGCAGCGCCGCCAGCACGCCGAACACGGCAACAATCATCAGCACAAAGGTCCACTGCGTGACCCGCGCACCGCCGAGCTTGTCCGAGATCCAGCCGCCAAGCGGACGGGCCAGTGCGCCGACCAGCGGGCCGAGGAAGGCGAAGCGGGTCGGGTCGACATCAGGGAACTGGCCCTTGATCAGCAGCGGGAAACCGGCCGAGAAACCGATGAACGAGCCGAAGGTACCGACATACAGCCAGCACATCAGCCAGTTGTGCTTGCGGCGGAAAATCACAGCCTGGTCGGAGAACGAAGCCTTGGCGTCGGCGATGTCATTCATGCCGAACCACGATGCCAGCGTCGACAGCACGATGAACGGCACCCAGATAAAGCCGGCATTCTGCAGCCAGACCATCTTGCTGACGTCGCCCTTGATCCAGGTCTGCCCTTCGCCGCCCAGGGCGCCGAACACGCCGACGGTCATCACCAGCGGCACGATGAACTGCATCACCGACACGCCAAGGTTGCCGAGACCGGCGTTCAGGCCCAGCGCCGTGCCCTTTTCCGCCTTGGGGAAAAAGAAGCTGATATTGGCCATCGACGAGCTGAAGTTGCCGCCGCCAAAACCGCACAGCAGCGCCAGTACCAGCATCGTGGTGTAGCTGGTGCTGGCATCCTGCACCGCATAACCGATGCCGATGGCCGGAATCAGCAGCGTCGCGGTGGACAGCGCGGTCCAGCGCCGGCCGCCGAACACCGGCACCATGAACGAGTAGAAAATCCGCAGTGTGGCACCGGACAGCGACGGCAGCGCCGCCAGCCAGAACAGCTGGTTCTGCGAGTAGTTGAAGCCGATATTCGGCAGGTTGACCACCAGGATGCTCCACAGCACCCAGATGGCGAACGCCAGCAGCAGGGCGGGAATGGAGATCCACAGATTGCGGCGGGCAACCGCCTTGCCGGTGGACTGCCAGAAGTCGGTGTTTTCCGGCTCCCAGCGCTTCAGTACGTATTCAGCCATGGCAAATCTCTCTTCAATGGGGCGATCAGGCAGCGGCGCGGGCGGCTTCCAGCTCGCGGGCGAGCGGTTTGAACGAGTAGTGCATCCAGACCAGTGACACGGCAGCGGTGCCGTACAGCAGCATGAAGCAGCTGGAGCGAATGCCGGTCAGGTCGACCAGTGCACCGAACAGGATCGGCAGGATGAAGCCGCCGAGACCGCCGGCCAGCCCGACCACGCCGGAAACGGCGCCGATGTTGTCGGTGAAATCATCGGAGATGAACTTGAACACCGACGCCTTGCCGACGGCCATGGCGATCCCGGCCACGAACATCACGCCGGTGAACAGCCACGAATTCAGGCCGATATGCAGCGACTGCGGGCCGTTGATGGTGGCGATCACCATCTCCGTCTGCGGATAGGACAGGATGAAGAAGCACGCCAGCAGCACCCACATCACCCACCAGGTGGTCTTGTAGGCCCCGATGCGGTCGCTCATCCAGCCGCCGATGGCACGCAGCACACCGCCCGGCAGCGAGAAGCAGGCGGCGAGGAAGGCCGCGTGCTTGATATCGAAGCCGTACTCGCCGACGTAGTACTTGGTCATCCACAGCGACAGACCGACATAGCCGCCGAACACCACCGAGTAGTACTGGCTGTAGCGCCAGACGCGCGGGTCCTTCAGCACTTTCAGCTGTTCGGCCACCGTTACGCCCTTGCCAACCACGTGCTTCGGATCATGGAAGCTGAAGCACCAGAACAGGAGCGCCGTTACCAGCATCACGCCGGCGTACACCTTCGGCACCAGGGTCCAGCCGGCAGCGGCGATCAGGGCCGGCGCCACGAATTTGTTGACGGCGGCGCCGGAGTTGCCGGCCCCGAACACGCCCATGGCCAGCCCCTGCTGGTCGCGGCGGAACCAGCGCGCAACATACGGAGTGCCAACCGAGAACGTGCCGCCAGCCAGGCCGATGAACAGGCCGATCACGATGAAATGCCAGTAGGCCGTCGCATACTCCATCACGTAGATGGGGATGACCGTGGACAGCATCAGGATGAACATGACGATGCGACCGCCAAAGCGGTCGGTCCACATGCCGAGCGGCACGCGGATCAGGGAACCGGACAGGACCGGCGTGGCCGCCAGAATGCCGAATTCGGTTTCGTTGAGCCCGAGCTGCTGCTTCAACGGAATGCCGACCACACCCAGCATCATCCACACCATGAAACAGACGGTAAACGACCAGGTGCTCGACGCCAGTACCGCATATTGCTTGTATCGTTGCGAAGCCATTTCTGGGCCTCTCCCTACCGGGAATGGGGTTTTTGACCTGAGCGAGTCTATGCCTGCACCAGATCGGCCCCCATTCCCCGGAAGGTGTGACAGACAGTGAATTCGGGCTAGTTATATATACTCCTTTGGAGCTATTCGACGCCGCCGGTACCCCTGGCCGGGTGCGGACAACGATCCCCCAGCCGCAATGGTGTAAAATCCGGCACAATTTTCAGCCAGAGGCCCGCCATGAGCATCAAATCGGACAAGTGGATTCGCCGGATGGCGGAAGAGCACGACATGATCTCCCCGTTCGAGCCGGACCTGGTCCGTCAGGTGAACGGGCAGAAGGTCATCTCTTTCGGGACGTCCAGCTACGGCTACGACATCCGCTGCGCCGACGAATTCAAGGTCTTCACCAATATCAATTCGACCGTGGTCGATCCGAAGAACTTCGACGAAAAATGCTTCGTCGACATCAAGGGCGACTACTGCATCATCCCGCCGAACTCGTTTGCGCTGGCGCGCACGGTCGAGTACTTCCGCATTCCGCGCAAGGTGCTGACGGTCTGCCTCGGCAAATCGACCTATGCACGCTGCGGCATCGTGGTCAACGTGACGCCGTTCGAGCCGGAATGGGAAGGCTATGTGACGCTGGAGTTCTCCAACACCACGCCGCTGCCGGCCAAGATCTACGCCAACGAAGGCATCGCCCAGGTACTGTTCTTCGAGAGCGACGAAGAGTGCGAAGTGTCGTACAAGGACCGCGACGGCAAGTACATGGGCCAGCACGGCGTGACCCTGCCGCGCCCCTGAGCGGCATCGGCGCGACGGACGGTGCGGCGTTTCGCTCGACTTCCGTCCGCCATGGTCTAATTTTGATGCTGGTGGATCCGGATCCGCCCCGGCCCTGCCCGTCACCGGCACGGCCGGCACCGGGATCCGCCATCTCCAGACGTCATTGCATTGGAGCGTTGCAGTCCCCCTTGCTGCGGCGCTCTTTTTTTGCCCGCTCGTCACGCACCGCCTATGATCGGAACCATCGTCATTCCCTGTCAGGCCCGATCAGATGGCAACCGTCATGCAATGGGAGCAACTGCTCTCCACCCGCCGTTTCAAGCATGTCGACGGTCGCATCGAGCCCAGCCGGTCCCTGCCGGGCGAGCCGGATGCCGGGCTGCGCAGCGACTTCCATGTCGACCACGACCGGGTGGTGTTCTCGAGCGCCTTCCGCCGGCTGGGACGCAAGACCCAGGTTCACCCGCTGGCCCAGAACGACCATACCCATAACCGGCTGACGCACAGCGTCGAAGTCGCCTGCGTCGGCCGCAGCCTCGGCAACCGGGTCGGCGCCATGCTGGCCATGGACAACCGGCTGCCGGCCGGCTACTCGGCCTTCGATATCGGCGCCATCGTCCAGGTCGCCTGCCTCGCCCACGACATCGGCAATCCGCCATTCGGCCATACCGGCGAGGATGCACTGCGGGTCTGGTTCCGCCATCCGGACCATGCGCGCTATCTGGTCGGGCTCAGCGATGCCGAGCGCCAGGACATCCAGACCTTCGAGGGCAATGCGCACAGCCTGCGCATGGTGTCGTCACTGGAGATGTACGGCCGTGAAGGCGGCATGCGCCTGACTTCGGCCTCACTCGGCGCACTGACCAAGTATCCGTGGACCTCGGACACCTTTCCGGCACGCGGCAAGTTCAACCTGTATCGCTCCGAACTCGATTACTTCGCGGCCGTGGCCACCGAACTCGGGCTGCCCCGGCACGGGCAGCATCACTGGGCACGCCATCCGCTGGTCTACCTGATGGAAGCGGCGGACGACATCTGCTACGCGATTCTCGACCTGGAAGACGCCGTCGAAATCGACATCATCGATGTGCGGGAATTCGAAGCGCTGCTGACGCCACTGGCCGAAATCGACCGTGTCTGGAGCACCGACGACCCGCGGCAGAAGTGCGCGATGCTGCGCGGCATGGCCGTCGGCAAGTGCGTCAGCAATGTCGCCGACCGCTTCATGGCCCACCACGATGCGCTGCTCGACGGTGAATTCGCGGCCAAGGACCTGCTGGCGGTCTGCACCGGGCGGGTCAGCGATGCGCTGAGTGCAGCCAAGGAACTGGCCAGCCGCAAGGTCTACCGCCACCCGAGCAAACTGGTCACCGAAATTGCCGCCTACCCGTGCCTGGCCACCCTGCTGGATATTCTTGTCCCGTCCGCCCATGCGTATATCAGCCATCCCCAGCGGACACTCAGCCCGCGCGACGCGACCCACCTGGCGCTGCTGACGCCAAGGCTGGAAGCGGATGATTCGCTGTATCAGGCCTACATGAAGATCCTCGATTTCATCGGCGGCATGACCGACAACCATGCGGCGCGGCTGGCGCGGCAATTGTCCGGCGTCGGGCTGGTCTGAGAATGCCCGGCAGCCGCTAACCGGTATTGGGCATTCATCTCATCCTGACAGGCAGCGAGCCATGAAAGAAGCCCCCGTGCATGGCACGGGGGCTTCTTTGCGTATCCGTCACGATCGCCACGCACCAATGAAAGAAGCCCTCGTACAGGGTACGAGGGCTTCAGTATAGGACCTGGCGGTGACCTACTTTCGCATGGGCAAGTGCCACACTATCATCGGCGCAAAGCAGTTTCACGGTCCTGTTCGGGATGGGA